>NZ_BAAAYN010000044.1:0-300000 GCF_039536245.1 Cryptosporangium minutisporangium
ACCCACCCGCTAAGGCTTCGCTGGGGCTCACTTCTCATGATTGGCTGCACTCGGTCAGATTCGCGTCGCGCTGGACTTTCGTCCGCGCCGCTCCGCCCGCAGCAACCCTTCCAACCTAGCTCGGTCGGTCTCGCTCTGTCAACCCGGGGCCTTCGAGAGGAAGTTCCCGGACCGGTTGAGCAACCGCCCGGCGGTCCGGCGACCTACCGGAGTAGGTTTCCGTTCCGCGTCGCGCTCGTGAATCTTTCGATCCGCTCGCGGCGACGGGGTGAACTTTAGGCAGGGCCCGCATCGATCTGCAAATCGGCTGGTCAGCGGCCTTGCGGCCCCGATCGGCGCTCTGCACGGGACTCGCGCGACGACGGCACACGACCGTTCGGCTCCGAGCAGATCGCGTCAGAGGGTGGAAGTTGGGCGCCTGGGTAACCTTCCGGCGTGTCAGACCTCGCCCGACCGCAGCCCTCGTCGACGCCGACCGACCAGACGGCTCCGCATGCGCGGCGTCCCTACGTGGACAGCGAGGTGGGCCGGCTTCGTACGGTGATGCTGCACCGTCCAGGGCCGGAGCTCCGGCGGCTCACTCCACGGAACAACGGCTCGCTCCTCTTCGACGGCATCCCGTGGGTGGCCAGGGCCCAGGAGGAGCACGACGCGTTCGCGGAGGCTCTGCGCTCGCACGACGTCGAGGTGCTCTACGTCGACAAGCTGCTCGCGGAGGCGCTGGCCGATCCAGGTGCCCGCAAGGAGATCTCCGAGTCGCTCCTCGGTGACCGCCGCTGGGGTGACACGCTCCGCCGCCGCGTCGCCGACTACCTCGAGGACCTCGACGCGGAGGCTCTCGCCGCCACCGTCATCGCCGGCCTCGCTCACGAGGAGCTGCGCAACGGCGCTGGGCTCACCTACCGGCTGATGGATCAGCACGACTTCGTACTCGAACCGCTGCCGAACACGCTCTTCACCCGGGACTCCAGCGTCTGGGTGCGGGACGCCTCGGCCGTGACCAGCATGGCGATGCCGGCCCGGCTCCGGGAGAGCACGATCACCGGAACGATCTACCGCTGGCATCCGCGCTTCGCCGGCTCGTCCGCGCTGTACGGACGCGAACTGGAGCCGCTCGAAGGCGGTGACGTGCTGCTGCTCGCTCCGGGCGTCATCGCGGTCGGCGTCGGGGAACGCACGACGCCGGCCGGTGCCGAACGGCTGGCGAGCCGACTGTTCACGGAGGGAAGGGCCAGCTCGACCCACACCGTGTTGGCGGTCCCCATCGCACAGCAGCGCGCGACGATGCACCTCGACACGGTGTGCACGATGGTCGACCTGGACGCCGTCGTCGCCTACCCCGCGGTGGCCGACACGCTGGTGGCGTATCGGCTCACCCCGGGTGTCGACGGCGAACCGACGGTGAGCGGCCCGGTGCCGTTCCTCGAGGCCGCGGCCGAGGCCATGGGCGTCGACCGGCTCCGGGTGATCCCCACCGGCTTGGACCCGGTTACCGCTGAGCGCGAGCAGTGGGACGACGGCAACAACACGCTCTGCATCGCGCCGCGGCTGGCCGTCGCGTACGAGCGGAACGTCGAGACGAACGCCCAGCTCGAGGACTCCGGGATCGAAGTCATCCGGATCCCCGGCAGCGAGCTCGGATCGGGTCGCGGTGGTCCCCGGTGCATGTCCTGCCCGATCGTCCGCGACCCGCTGACGGACTGACGCGCGGCTACCGCAGCGTCAGCTGGCGGCCGCGCAACCCGTCCCGCGCTCGACGCTCGGCCGAGTTCAACGGATCCGTCACCGCGACGGCGTCCGCGTAGCGCTTGGCGAGATCGGCCAGCGGCTGCTCGTACTCGGCCGGCTCGGGATCGCGCGGGAGGTCCCAGACCGGCGCCAGCAGCCCGTGCGCCCGGAACGCGCCGACGTACCGCCCGGTCGAGCCGAGCGCGAGGTCGCCGGCGGCGTGCAGCCGAGCCAGCGCATCGAGGGCCACGTCCTCGGGCTCGGGCAGCACCCACCGCAGGTGTGCCTTCTCGGTGACCTGGCACCAGTACGCCGCCGGCGCCGACGGCACCGCCACGGTCGGCAGGATCGAGGAGTTCGCCTGTTCGAGACTGCCGGCGATCTCTGGGTCGTCCGGCCGCGGATCGTCGAGCCAGTAGTCGAACGTCGAGTGGACCGTCACGTCCAGCTGCCCGTCGTCGGCCAGCAGATCCTGCAGCCGGGGACCGGGCCCCGGCAGGCCGGTAGCTCCGACGTAGTTGCCGGGCTCCGCGCGCAGCGCGTCCTCGAGCACCGTGGCCAGGTCTCGGCTCAAGTCACCGGAGCGGGCCGGCATCTGCACCGACAGAAGGATCCGGCCGTCCGGCTTGACCAGCGCCGGCAGAGCCATCGGCAGCACCGTGGTCAGGATCACCGGGCGGTCGGGGTGGTCGGCCAAGGCCAGGGGAGCGGTGGCCGCCGGGACGAGTTCGCGCAGCGCGACCCACTCGGCTTCGGTCGCCAATCCTTCGAACGGACGCCCGACGAATACGTCCCTGGTCTTCTTCTCCCGACGTCCCCGCTTGCCCACGACCACTCCTCGCTGCTGACACCTCGGTCGGCCAGGAGCCTACGACGCCGACCCCTCCGTCGTGGGCCGCGGCACCGGGTGGTCGGCACGGCGCAGCCGGACCTCGACCACCGAACCGCCGCCGGGACGCGGACGCAGCGAGACCCATCCGCCCTGCCGATCCAGCAGCTGCCGGATGATGTAGAGCCCCAGACCGACGCCCCCGAACCGACGTTGGTCACCCCGGTCGGCCTGCCAGAACCGCGCGAACACCGACTCGACCTGGTCCGCCGGTACGCCGATGCCGCGATCGGCGACCCGGAACCAGACCGCCGAGACGTCGGCCCCTGCGGTCACTTCGATGTCACCACCGTCCGGCGAGTACTTGTACGCGTTCGTCAGCAGCTCGGTGACGATCGTCGGGATCGAATCCGCCTCGCCGATCGCGAACGGCAGCGTCGCCGGAATGCGAGTACGCAGCCGGAGGCCGTCCTCGCTCGCGGGTGCGGCCGCCAGTGCGCTCGCCAGCGCGGTGCGCAGATCGAACGCGTGCGTCTGCGGGGGGCGGATGTCGCCGGCCCGGTCGCCACTGAGCAACCGGTCGACGAGCGCCGCGAGCTGTCTGCTACGCGCGACGATGACCTCCGCGGCGGATCGACGTCCTGCGTCGTCGAGCTGGTCCCAGCGGGTGACCAGCGTCTCGGCGTAACCCCGGACGATCGTGAGCGGCGTGCGCAACTCGTGGCTCGCGGTGGCGAGGAAGAGGTTCTGCGCCTCGTCCCTGCGTCGGGCCTCGCTGACGTCGTAGAACGTCACCACACGGCGGGACGCGTCGAGGGCAGCGCAGCGCGCCTCGATCCAGCGGCCGTTCGGCAGGCGGTGCTCCCGCACCTGGCCGGGGACCGGGATCGGGAACGGCAGCGGCTGGTTGAGCATCTTGTCGGTCGCGCCCTCGGTGATCTCCTCGGCGGCCGGGTTCCAGGCCTGGACGAGCCCCGCGGCGTCCACCACGGCGATGCCCTCCGGCACGGCGGTGGCCACCGTGCCAATCGGCTCGGGCAGGCGGTCGGGGCGAATCACCGCCAGCGCGCCGATGCCGGCCGCGAGGCACTCCAGGACCGCGCGTTCCATCCGCAACTCGCCGTCCCGCGGGGACTCGATCGCCACCACGAGCGCGCCGAGCGGGCCGTAGCGTCGCACCACCCGCGTCATCAGGATCCACTCGCAGCCGTGGTCGCGCAGGTCTCCGCGGAGCACCGGCGTCGCTTCGGCCCAGCCGAACTCGATCGTCCGGTGCGGGCTCCCGAACAGCCGCGCGAACGACGAGCCGGACAGCGGTAACCGTCGTCCGGCCATCCAGTTCACCGAGTCGCTGGTCGCGACGGCCCGGAGGGCTCCCGGCTCACTCAGCAGGAAGGCCGCTCCCACCCCACCGACCAACTGCTCCAGCGCGTCCACGACGCGGCGCAGCGCAGGCACCTCGACCGGCCCGCCGGAGACGTCGTCGAGGATGTGGGTGATCGCCCGGAACGCGTCGGCGGCATCGAGCGGTGGGAGGTCGGCGCCTCCCCGCGGTGCTTCCGCATTCCCGTCCGGCACGGTTCCATCGAACACCGTCGCGGCCGAAAGCGGCAGTACCGATCAGGGCACCCGCTGGAGGTGGTCGAGCAGCCGCGCCGGACGGTTGGTGGCGATCATGTTCGCACCCAGCCCGAGGACGAACTCCATGTCCGCGAGTTCGTCGACCGTCCAGACGTAGAGCTGGTTCCCCGCCGCCCGGATCCGCTCGGCGAACCGCGGCCGCGATCGCAGGACGTGTAGGCCGGGGCCGGCGATCGTCGCGCCGAACGGCAGCGTTCCGTCCCGGTACAGGGGCGGCAACCCGTCGAAGAGCATCACGGCGGGGAGTTCGGGCGCGAGCTCGCGCAGTCGCCGTACTGCCATCGGCGAGAACGACATCACGACGACCCGGGACGAGGCGACGTCCGGCGCCGGGCGGTCGGGGACCAGGCCGAATCGGCGGAGGCTCGCGACGACGCGCTGCTCGACCAGCCCACCCCAGCGGGTGGGGTGCTTGGTCTCGACGTAGAGCTGGACGTTCCGCCCGCAGTCGACGAAGAGTTGGAGCAGGCGCTCGAACGTCAGCACTCGGCGCTCGGCGTCGCGGATCTTGTCGTCGTCCTCGATCGGCTGCCGGTAGTCCCGGTCGCGGCGCGCCGCGACCAGGTCGTCGGCCGACTCCGGCAGGTCGACTTTCCACCCGCCGAAGTCCAGGGAATGCAGGTCCTGCAGCGAGCGGTCGCTGACCGCGCCCCGTCCGTTGGACGTCCGTTCGAGCCTGCGGTCGTGGACGCAGACGAGGTGACCGTCCCGGGTCAGCCGGACGTCACACTCCAGTCCGTCAGCGCCCTCGGCCAACGCCTTCTCGTAGGCGGCCAAGGTGTGCTCGGCGAGGAGGGCTGAGGAACCACGATGGGCCACGACCAGCGGGCCGTCGGATTGCACGGCCGAAAAGATAGTCGAAGCTCTGCCCCAGGAGTGCAGCTGGGTCGGAACGTTGAGTCACATGTTCGTGAACAGGATGCAACGAATGGGCGCAACGCGGCCCGAGTGAAACGCGGACGAAGTCAGAGCACCCGAGCCGGAAGGCCGGTGTCGGCGACGATCGCGCGCCCGGATGCTTCCCAGGCGAGCATTCCCCCGTCGAGGTTCGCGACGTTCTCCCAGCCCTGCGCTGCAAGGTATGCGGCGACCTGCGCGGATCGGCCGCCGACTCGGCAGACGACGACGACCTCGCCGACGGTCGGCACCTCGGCCAGTCGGGCCGGGATCTCCCGCATCGGGATGTGGTGTGCGTGCGGCGCGTGGCCGGCGTCCCACTCGTCGGGCTCCCGGACGTCGAGCAAGTAGACCTCGTCGGAGAGCAGGTCAGGAGTGACGTCCGGGACTTCAGCGGGGAGCGACGGCTGCACCATGCAGCCATTCTCGCCCATGGCCCGAGTGATCCGAGCCTGCGGGGCTCACCGGCGGATGAGCTCGTTGCCCGCACTCCGGCTGTCGGCCTGCTGGTTGACCGCGTAGGCAGCGCCCAGGCCACCGAAGCCGACCAGCACGAGCACCGCGCCCAGGACGACACAGACCTTCGTCCACATCGGGAGCGTGAGCGTGCGCGGCATCCGGATCGGGGCCGGCAGCGACGGCGTCATGCTCCGCACGGGGGGAGCGCTGCGCATCGGCACCGGAGGAGCGCTGATCGGGCGCCGGGCCGGAACGCGCGGCGGCGGTGCTGCCTGCGCCGCGACCCGCGGGGCGGGACCCCGCTGCTGCACTGGAACTCGTTGAGCAGGAACGCGCTGGGCAGCAACGGCCTGGGCGGGGATGCCCGGAATGGGACCGCCGTGGCCAGGTACCGCGACGGAAACAGCGACCCTCGGCGCGGGCTGCTCGGGCGTGCGGCGCGGCGCCGGAATGACCGCGGTCGCCGCTCCGTCAGTGTTCTTGCTGGGCCTCTCGGCGTCCTGAGCGGACATAGCCGGAAGGAACCCGGTGTCGGCTGACGGCGGCTTGATCCGGGGGATCTTGCCGGTCTTCCGACCACCCGCGGCCCGACGGAACTTCGGGTCCTCGGGTTTGACGAATAGAACTCCGGTCGGCGTATCGCCGTTAGCGTGCCTACCCACGATGGCCTCGGCGCGTCCTCTCAGGCGACTGTCAGGTGACTGTCAGGACGCCGATACTGTAACGACTCGCGTGACGCCGAGTACAGCTTTCGAGTGGACAGCTGGCGATTAGCGGGACCGGGCGATGCGAACGACCGAATTGTCGAGGCGTTCGGATGATTAGTTGAACCATCCGCCACTGGCGTACGTGGGGGGCGGTAACTACGAGCGACGGCCCGCCGAGTGATTCGGCGGGCCGTCGTCGGCGTTGGGCGGGCGTCAGCGACCGCGAGTGACGTCGTTGCCCGGGTTGGCGGCGAGCCAGTCGGCCACCGTGTCCTTCTCCACAGCACCCCACAGCTCGATCGCCTTCTCCTTGTCGGAGACGACGACGCTCTGCCCGTCGACGTTCTGCGAACCGAGGTGCGGAGAGGTCACGAACGAGAGGTCGCCGGGGCGCAGGCCACGGAACTCCAGCGCCATGTCCTTCAGCGAGAACGCGTTGTCGACGGTGAGCGACGTCGTCGCGGCGTCGAGGAACTTCTTCAGCTTCACCGGGTTGGAGAGCGTCCCGGACTCGGTGGCCTTCTGCATCAACGCGCGGAGGAAGATCTGCTGACGCTGGACGCGGTCGAAGTCTCCGCGCGGGAGGTTGTAGCGCTGGCGGACGTAGTCCAGGGCAGCGTCCCCGTCGAGCTCGTTCACGCCGGCCTTGAACGTCCGCTTGCTGCGCGGGTCGTAGACCGTCTTGTCGACCGTGACCTTGACGCCGCCCAGCGCGTCGGTCATCGCCTTGAAGCCGTTGAAGTCGATCTTCGCGACGTGGTCGATCTTGACGCCGGTGAAGTTCTCGACGGTCTTCACGGTCAGCGGGATACCGCCCCAGGCGAACGCCGCGTTGATCTTGGCCCGGGCGCCACCGTTGCCGTTGAGCTCGGGCACGGAGACGTAGGTGTCCCGGGGGATCGAGATGATGTATGCCTTGGAGTGATCGGCCGGGATGTGCAGCACCATGATCGTGTCGGCGCGCTCGTTCTTGACCTCGCCGGTGTTCGGCTTGGCGTTCGGGTCGTACGCGCCACCGTCCCGGGAGTCGGAGCCCAGGATCAGGATGTTCTTGGTGCCCTCGACCGACTTGCCCGGCCGCTCTCCGAGGCCGGAGAACGCGTCGGTGCGGTTCAGCTTCTCGTCCAGGTTGGTGACGTAGGCCAGCCCGCAACCACCCGCCAGCAGAACGATCAGGACGATGACGGCGCCGATGACGAGTCCGATGCGACCCCAGCGCGGCTTCGTCTTACGCGGACCGCCTCCGGTGTAGGTCGTCCCCCGGGTGCCGTACACGGTGCCGCCCGCGCTGCCGGGTTTGGTCGCGGGAGGTTGGGTGCGCGCCACGGGGTTCGCTCCTTGCTGTGGGGGTCGTCGTGCGTCGTCTCGTCGGTGCTGGACGAGATTCAGCGTATCGACGGACGTCGAGCCGAACTGTTGTCATGACAACGGTCGACTCCGCAGCCCAAACGGCCCGAACTGGGTATTTCCGCAGCTCAACGCGGTTAAAGCACCGCGCTGGCAGGCGTCCGGGTCGGGGAGCTGACAGCAGAGGCGTCAGGCAGACGACGCAGAGGCCGCCGTCGACGCGGTCGCCGACGTCTCCGCGGCGTGCGCCGTGAACCATTCGAGCGTCCGCCGCAGCCCTTCCGCGGGGCTGACCGACGGCGCGAACCCGAGCAGTTCCCGCGCCCGCGTCAGATCGGGGCGCCGCAGCTCCGGGTCGTCGGTCGGCCGGGGAAGGAAGCTGATCGTCGAGCGGGAGCCCGCCAACGCCACGATCGTCTCGGCCAGCTCGCGCATCGTCAGCTCGTGCTCGCTGCCCAGGTTGATCGGGCCCGGCTCGTCCGAGTCGAGCATCGCGAGGATGCCGTCGACCAGATCCGAGACGTAGCAGATCGACCGGGTCTGTCCACCGGTGCCGTGCACGGTGATCGGGGCGCCGACCAGCGCCTGCGAGGCGAACGTCGGAATGGCCCGGCCGTCGTCCGGCCGCATCCGCGGACCGTAGGTGTTGAAGATCCGTACGATGCCGGTATCAACGCCGTGAATACGGCGATAACCGGCGGTCGCGGCTTCGGCGAACCGCTTGGCCTCGTCGTAGACCGCCCGCGGGCCGATCGGGTTGACGTTGCCGCGGTAGGTCTCCGGCTGCGGATGGACCTCCGGGTCGCCGTACGCCTCCGACGTCGACGCGAGAACGAACCGGGCGCCTTGCTCGCGCGCCAGTTCGAGGCAGTGGAACGTGCCGGCGGAGTTGACCTTCATGACTTCGAACGCGAGCTTCTCGAAGTCGGTCGGCGACGCCGGCGAGGCGAAGTGCAGCACGCCGTCGAACCGGCCGGTGACCGGCAGTCCGTCGATCACGTCGGCCTCGACCAGCGTGAAGCGTGGCTCGTCGGCCAGGTGCGCGATGTTCGCGCGGCTTCCGGTCAGAAAGTTGTCGACGACGACGACTTCCGCTCCGCGCGCGAGCAACGCGTCACAGAGATGGGAACCGACGAAACCGGCACCGCCCGTCAGCAAGATCCGGTTACCGGCTCCGTACCGCTGTGCCATCTGCGTGCGACCGCCCCGGGTGTGTCAGCTGTGGTTGGCCAAGGGTACCCAGCGCTGCCGGAGCGTAGACCCGCAGCCCGCAGTTGACCGCTTTCCCATTTGTGACAGATCACTACTGGTAGTAACCACAGTGGCGGCGCCCCACCCTCCCGGACGAGGGGTGTGACGCCGCCACTGGGCGGGGAAGACGTGACTCAGACGGCTCCGGACCCGGTGAGCGACCGAACCTCGAGCTCGGCCCACTTCTCCCGGTCGCGTTCCTTCGAGAGGTACGTACCGATGATCGCGCAGGCGAAGCCGACCGGGATCGAAACGAGACCCGGGTTCTCCAGCGGGAACCAGTGGAAGTCGACGTCGGCCGGGAAGAGCGACAGGCTCTTGCCGGTGACCGGGTTGACCCCCTTGCCGGAGACCACTGGCGAGAAGAACACCAGCACGACCGCGGCGATCAGACCGCCGTAGATGCCGGCCGTCGCCCCGGCGGTGTTGAACCGCTTCCAGAACAGCGAGAGCAGGATCGCCGGCAGGTTGGCCGAGGCCGCCACCGCGAACGCCAGCGCGACGAGGAACGCCACGTTGAGCTGCTGAGCGAAGATCGCGAGGACGATCGAGATCGCGCCGATCACGAACGCGGCGATCTTCGCGACGTTGACCTCCTGCCGCTCGTCGACCTGCCCACGTTTGATGACGTTGGCGTAGAAGTCGTGGGCGAGCGACGAGCTGGACGCCAGCGTCAGGCCGGCGACCACAGCGAGGATCGTGGCGAACGCGACCGCTGCGATGATCGCGAGGAGCACCGCGCCGCCGCCGTCACCCGCCAGATCCCGGCCGAGTTCCTCGGCCAGCTGTGGAGCGGCGGTGTTGCCGGCGGCGTCCTGGGCAGCGATCGCCTCGCCGCCGACCAGTGCCGCCGCGCCGAAGCCGAGCGCGAGCGTCATCAGGTAGAAGGCACCGATCAGCGTGATCGCCCAGTTCACCGACGTCCGCGCGGCCCGGGCAGTGGGCACCGTGTAGAAGCGGATCAGGATGTGCGGCAGACCCGCGGTGCCCAGCACCAGGGCGAGGCCGAGGCTGATCAGGTCGAGCTTGCTGGTCAGCGTCTTTCCGGCGTCCCCGGCTGTCTCCACGCCGTAGCGCAACCCTGGTTCGAGGAACGCCGTACCCTTCCCGGATGCCTCGGCCGCCTCGCCCAACATCGTCGAGATGTTGAAGTTGAACTTGGCCAGCACCAGGACCGTCATCAGGGCGGCACCGGTCATCAACAGCGCAGCCTTGACGATCTGCACCCAGGTTGTGCCCTTCATGCCGCCGACCGTGACGTAGACGATCATCAGGGCGCCGACCAGGATGATCGTCACGACCTTGGCGGTGTCGGCAGTCATCCCGAGGAAGGTTTCCCCGGGTTTGATGCCGAGCAGCAGCGCAACCAGCGCGCCGGCGCCGACCATCTGCGCGAGCAGGTAGAAGATCGACACCACGATCGTGGAGAGCGACGCGGCCGTCCGGACCGGGCGCTGCCGCATCCGGAACGAGAGCACGTCGGCCATCGTGAAGCGGCCGGAGTTCCGCAGCGGCTCGGCTACCAGCAGCAGCGCGACCAGCCAGGCCACC
Organism: Cryptosporangium minutisporangium; assembly: GCF_039536245.1. Lineage (NCBI taxonomy): Bacteria > Bacillati > Actinomycetota > Actinomycetes > Cryptosporangiales > Cryptosporangiaceae > Cryptosporangium > Cryptosporangium minutisporangium. Next base: position 10,411 of record NZ_BAAAYN010000044.1, read on the forward strand.
AGGAAGCCGATCGAGTACAGGAAGCCGTCGTACCCGTAGAGCGCGATGATGCCGGCGATGCCGAGGAACGACGCCGCCGACATGTAGTCGCCGCCGATAGCCAGACCGTTCTGGAAGCCGGAGAAGCCGCGGCCACCCGCGTAGAAGTCGGTGGCGGTCTTGGTCTGCCTGCTCGCCCAGATCGTGATGCCGAGCGTCGCGGCCACGAACAGCAGGAACAGGACGATCGTCAGCGTGCGGGCACCGGAACTGGTGCCGCTGGCTTCCGCCGCGAGCGGCGCGATCGAATCAGCGGCCAGGATCGTGCCGGCGCTCATTTGGCCGCCTCTGCGTCGAGTTCGGCCTTGATCTTCTCGGCCATCGGGTCGAATCGACGTGCGGCGTACCGCGAGTAGAGCACCGCGATCAGGAACGTCGAGACGAACTGCAACAAGCCGAAGAAGAACGCGATGTTGAGGTTGCCAACGACCTTGGTGTCCATGAAGTCGCGCGCGTACGCGGAGAGCACGACGTAGAGCAGGTACCAGGTCAAGAACGCCGCGGTCATCGGGAAGATGAAGCGGCGCATCGTGCGACGTAGTTCGCCGAATTCCGGACTGGCCTGCATCGCGAGCGCGCGCGCAGCGCGTTCGTCAGGGGCGTCGGCGTCCGTGGGATGGACATCGGTGGACATGCGGGCACCTCCCCGGTGGTTGAGTGAGAGTGGGTCAGCCGCCCGTGCGCACCATCCTGAACGGCACAGGTGGCTGAACGACTCTCATTGGGGTGCCCGCACGCTAAGCATCCTTGACCGGTCCGGACGCAGTACTGGTCGCTCGCTGCGACGAGCGGTCGGGACTCGGCGCTCAGTGGCGTTGGTCACAGCGCCGGGCGGTAAGCCCGACGCTGCGACTCGAGCGGCGAACGTCAGACGGGGAGCTTTTCCCGCGCGACTTTGGCCGCGTGCTCACTGGACTTCCGGGCGGATTTCGCCGCGTGCTCGGTCGTCTTCCGAGCGGACTTGGCGGCGTGCTCGGTCGCCTTGCGGGCGTCCTTCGCGGCGCGCCGGGCGCGCCAGGAGAGGCTCGGACGGCCCTCGGTGTCGACCGCGGCGAGCACCAGGCCGCCGAGCACGGCGAGGTTCTTCTCGAACTCGGCGCGCTGGCGGGCCTCGGTCTCGGGGGTCGCGTCGGCGGACTTGTGCGGCAGGATGCCGCCCGCCGGGACCAGCGAGCCGGCCAGCAGCAGAGCGGAGAGCCGCGGAGCGCGTCCGGTGGCGAGCGCGATGCCCGCCACGATCTGGACGGCCGCGGTCGCCCGGACCACGGTGGTCGGGTCCTTGGGGATGGACGGGAATTGGTTGGAGACCCGCTCGACCAGGGGGCGGACCGCGTCCGCCGACTCGTCGGGGTTGCGGAGCGCCGCGTAGCCTCCACGGACGAACGTGTAGCCCAGCAGCGAGCGGGCAGCGAAGCGTACCGGTGTCATCTCCGAATGATGCCCGCCCAATAAGCATTCAAAGCGCCGCCAGGCGCGTGCTTTGTTCTGACTGTGGAGCCCGCTGAGAGCGGGGCTGGCAGTCGAGCGCGAGGCCGCCTCGACCTTAGTGTGGCCTCAAGGCCTCGCACTCGCCTGTCAGCGTCGTTCTCAGCGGGCCGCCCAACTAGCGGGCCGTGCAGACGAATAGGCCGGTGTCTGTGGTTAGGCGGAAGGCGCCGTCGCGGTCGATGACGGCGTCGACCTCGGCGCGGATCTCTTCGGCGTGCTCTTCCGAGAGCTGCGTACCGCACACCGCGGTCAGCAGCCCCATCACCGCTTCCGGGTCGAGCAGCCGGAAGCCGTCGGAGAAGCGCTCCAGGCGAACCCCGGAGAATCGGTCGGCCAGCACGAGCGCACCGTTGCCGAGGTGGAACCGCGGTACCTCCAGCGGGCGCCAGCCCTCGACCCGCCCGGCGAGCAGACGATCGAGCTCGATCAGGTGCGTGGGGCCGTCGGCGGCGAGCACGATCGAGCCGCCCGGCCGCAGCACCCGGTCGAACTCCTCTAGCGCCGGTGCCGGGTCGTCGAGCACCTCGAGCAGGTGGTTGGCCACGACCGTGTCGAACGCCGAGTCACCGAGCGGCAGGTCGGCGAACTCGCCCTGGGTGACGGTGACCTGCGGGGCGCCGTCGACCGCATTGCGCAGTTCGGTCACGACGTCCGGCGAGATGTCGGTCAGCCAGACCCACCACGCCATCGGTAGCCGGTCGTAGTTGTAGGTCCAGAGCAGACCGGCGCCGGCCCCGACCTCCAGCACCGCCGCGACGTCCGGCGTGTGGGCGAGGATGCGGTCGAAGAGCCAGCCGTACCACGGCAGCCCGGCCGTCACAGGGTCGTGGTGCGCGCGCATACCGGCGGACAGGTGGGACCGGCCGGTGCGCCGCACGGATCCACCCTGGGTGGCATCGCGGAAACGGTGCATTGTCCCGTCCTCTCCGGGTCGCGCGCTCGCCACGACTTGTGAATGCCTCGGGTATAGCGTCTGTTTACTGCCGTTCGGAAGAGGTTCCACCGTACTGAGACCCCTATTTTGGGGCCGCGCCGGGCAGCGCTTACATCGAACACCCAGATATCGACTCTCAGTGACGAAGCGACTCGGGAGCGTGCAGACGGAGCATCGTCGCGCCGACGTCGTGCGGAATGCGACGACGCGTCAGCATCGAGACGACCACCATCACTGCGAACGCTAACGGCACGGTCCAAGCCGCGGGTTGCGCGACCAGCGCGGCCGGCCAGCCGGTGAGGGCGGGGCCGGCGACCGCCAGCAGCACCGCCACCGCGGCGGCACCTCCCCCCACCAGCAGCCCGGCGGCCGCACCGACGTCGGTCAGGCCGCGCCACCAGATGCCGAGCACCAGCAGCGGGCAGAAACTCGACGCAGCGACGGCGAAGGCGAGCCCGACCACCTGCGAGACGTCCAGGCCGTGCAGTTGCAGCGCGAGCACGGTCGGCACCGCACCGGCCAGCACCGCCGCCCATCGGAACCCGGTCACCGAATCGGTGCCCCGGCCGACGTCGCCGGTCCCGAGCACATCGGTCGCGAGCACACCGGCGACCGAGACGAGGAGCCCGGACGCGGTGGACAGGAAGGCCGCGAACGCGCCGGCCGCGACCAGGCCACCCACCAGCGCTGCGGCGAAGCCGTCGAGCATCGCGGCGGGCAGCACGAGCACGACCGCGTCGGTGTTGCCGGTCATGAACAGTTCGGGCGTGTAGACCCGGCCGAGCGCTCCGTAGAGCGCGGGGAACAGGTAGAACGCGCCGAGCAGGCCGAGCACGACCAGCGTGGTGCGGCGGGCCGCGGCGCCGTCGGGGTTGGTGTAGAAGCGCACGAGGACGTGGGGCAGCCCCATCGTCCCGAGGAACGTGGCGAGGATCAGCGAGTAGATCCCGAACAGCGCGGTCTCGCCGGTGGTCGACGGGGTGAGCCAGGCGCTGCCGTCCCGGGTCGCCAACCCCACCATGTGCGGGACCTCGGCTCCGGCGGGGAACGTGACGGTTCCGGGTCCGAGCTCGTGCTCGCCCACCGACAGGGTGGCCGGGCCGTCGAGTCCGACGCCGTCGAGCCGACCGTCGACCTGTACCGACACCGGCTCTGCGACCTCGACCCGAACCGGTGTGCGGACGTCGACCTCGGTGGCCGCACGGAACTCCGGCGCGGTCGGCGGCGCCAGCGCGGAGCGCTGATCGGCCTGCCACGCCAGCAGCAGGACCGCGACCGGGAAGGCGATCGCGGTCAGCTTCAACCAGTACTGGAACGCCTGGACGAACGTGATCGAGCGCATGCCGCCGCCGGCGACGTTCGCGGTGACCACGATCGCCACCCCGACCGCGCCCACCCAGTAGGGCGCGCCGGTCACGGTGCCGAGCGTCAGGCCGGCGCCTTGGAGCTGGGGAACCAGGTAGAACCAGCCGATGAAGACGACGAACGCCGTCGTCAGCGACCGGAGGCGGGGCGAGGCCAGCCGCGCTTCGGCGAAGTCCGGCAGCGTGTAGGCACCGGACCGGCGCAGCGGAGCGGCGACGAACAGCAGGAGCGCGAGGTAACCGGCGGCGAAGCCGACCGGGTACCAGAGCATGTCGACGCCGTTCTTCATCACCAGACCGGCGATGCCGAGGAAGCTGGCGGCCGAGAGGTACTCCCCGCTGATCGCTGCCGCGTTCCACGTCGGGCTCACCGCCCGGCTGGCGACCAGGAAGTCGCTCGTGGTCCGGGCCAGCCGGACGCCGTAGAGGCCGAGGGAGATCGTCGCCAGCGTCACTGCGACGACGGCGACCAACCCCGTCGGGTTCACCGGGCGGTCACGAGCGCTCGACCAGCTCGACGAAGTCCCGCTCGTTGCGCTCGGCGCCCCTGGTGTAGATCCAGCCGGCGACGACGAACAGCGGGTAAGCGGCGACGCCGAGCAGCAGCCACGGTAACCGGATCCCGAACACGGTCACCTCGGCCAGCCCCGGGAAGAGCGCGAAAAGCAGGGGGAGGGAGCCCACCGACAGAGCGACCAGCGCCGCCATCCGCACGGCGAGGCCCAACTGCGCCCGGACCAGCCCGCGGACGAGAACTTCACCGACGCCGGTCTGCTGGTCGAGCTCGGCCCTCACCGGCGGCGTCGGCCGGGCCTGCGGCATCTCGCCGAGGACGACCCGGACGCGTTGCGGGCGGGTCGTCGCATCGGTGTCGTCCATCACACCTCCCGGGCGCAGGCTAGTGAACTTAGCGCCAGCCGGTCTTGGCCGCGCGCACCAGACGGTCCTTCAGTTCCCGGGTATGCCGTCGACTCACCGGCAACTCCTGCCCGTCGACCACGACGACGTAACCACTGGAGCCCAGCCGCAGCTCGCCGATCACCCGCAGAGCGACCAGGTAGGAGCGGTGGATCCGGACGAAGCCGGCATCGGCCCAGCGCTCGGCGAGCAGCGAGAGCGGCACCCGCACCAGATGGTTGCCGTCGGCGGTGTGCAGCCGGGCGTAGTCACCGTGCGCCTCCACCCACCGCACGGACGACCGCGGGAGCATCCGCGTCGTCCCGGCGAGCTCCACCGGGATGACGTCGTCGAGGACCGGCTCCGGGCTGGGCCGGGTGCCCGCGGTGACGGCTCGGGCCCGTGCAGCCCGCCGGACGGCTTCGGCCAGTCGGTCGGCGCGCACCGGCTTGAGCAGGTAGTCGGCGGCGCCCAAGTCGAACGCGTCGACGGCTCGGTCGTCGTGCGCGGTGACGAACACGACCACCGGCGGCGAGGCGAATCGGCCCAGCACCCGGGCCAGCTCCATCCCGTCCAGCCCCGGCATCCGGATGTCGAGGAACACGACGTCGACTCCGCGGTCGCGCAGGCAACGCAGCGCCTCAGTGGTGTCCCCGGCCGTGACGACCTCGGCGACGCCGGCGTCACCGCGGAGCAGGTAAGCCAGCTCGTCGAGCTGTAACGGCTCGTCGTCGACCGCCAAAACCCGCAATCCCGGCGCTTTCACGATGCCCATCCGCTCACCACCCGGACTCCAGGTTGGAATTTCGGTACTCGCATGCTCACCTTGGTACCGGCGCCCGGCGCCGTCTCGACGACCAAGCCGCACCCCGGTCCGAAGACCGAGCGCAGCCGATCGTCCACGTTGGTCAATCCGACGTGCGCGCTGCGGGTCTCGCCGCGCCCTCCGCCTGCCGGCCGACGCAGCTGGTCCGGGTCCATCCCCACCCCGTCGTCCTCGACGCTGATCAGACACTCCGAGCCGGCGTCCGACGCGATGATGCTGACCGTGCCGGTGCCTGCCTTCCCCGCCAGGCCGTGCCGCACCGCGTTCTCGACGAGCGGCTGCAGGCACAGGTACGGAACGACGACCGGCAGCACCTCTGGCGCGACCTGGAGCCGCACTTGGAGCCGGTCCCCGAAGCGAGCCCGCTCGATCAGCAGGTAGCGGTCGATCGAACGGAGCTCCTCGGCCAGCGTCGTGTACTCGCCGTGCGCCCGGACGCTGTACCGCACGAACTCCGCGAACTCCTCGATCAGCTCGCGGGCGCGCTCCGGATCGGTTCGTACCAGCGCCGAGATCGCGGAGAGCGCGTTGTAGATGAAGTGCGGGCTGATCTGGGCCCTCAGCGCCCGGAGCTGGGCCTCGGCCAGCCGTTCCCGGGAGACGTCCAGTTCGGCGAACGCGAGCTGCGCGGACACCCACTCGGCGGTCTCCACGGCGGCCCGGACCAGCCCCGGTACCGGGTCGGTGTCGACGATCGCGACCAGCGCGCCGACCATTTCCTCCCCGGTCGAGAGCGGCACCACCACCGCACCGCGTACCGGGCATTCGAGCAGGTCGCAGGGCAGGTCGTCGGCGCGCAGCGCGATCACACGTCCGGTGCCCTCGTGCAGACCCTCCGGCCGGGAGTCCGCGAGCGCCGCCAGCACCGCGGGCGCGTGGTGTTCACCAGGGCCTTCCCAGGCCAGCACGCGGTCCGGGGCGACGAGCCCGAGCGCCGGACCACCGAGCAGCTGGTGGAGTGGCCGGATCGCCTTGGCCGCGGTGGTCTCGGTCAGACCGGACCGCAGCGGCGGAGCGGCCAGGCTCGCCACGTGCAGCACCTGGTAGGTGGCGCGCTGGGTCGGGGTGGCGATCACCCGTCGCTTCCGCGACCGTAGGACCACGGCGACCGCGAGCAGCACCGCGCCGAGAACGACCGCGGCCACGGTGGCCGCGGTCGGCGACGCCGGCAACAAGTCCTGAGCGGAGACCAGTTGCCCCTCCGCGGCGGACGCCAGACCGGCCGGCACAGGAGCCACACTGCTCATCCGCCCATGATGGGGCTTGGTACTTCAACGACGCGAGCGGAACGCTCAGTACGCCCCGTCCCGCTTCATGACCGCGAAGAACGTTTTGTACAGAATCATGAAGTCGAACGCGAGCGACCAGTTGTCGACGTAGTACAGGTCGAGCCGGACCGCGTCCTCCCAGGAGAGGTTCGAGCGGCCGGACACCTGCCACAGCCCGGTGATGCCGGGCCGGACCAGCATCCGCCGCCGGACGTCGCCGGCGAACTGCTCATTCTTCACCGGCAGCGGGCGCGGCCCGACCAGCGACATCTCGCCCAGCAGCACGTTGATCAGCTGCGGCAGCTCGTCGATCGACGTCTTCCGCAAGAAGTGACCGACCCGGGTGATCCGGGGGTCGTTGGACATCTTGAACAGCAGACCGTCGGTCTCGTTGCTGCCGAGCAGCTCGGCCAGGCGTTCCTCGGCGTCGACGTACATCGTCCGGAACTTCCAGACCCGGATCGTCGAGCCACCGCGTCCGGCCCGCGCCTGGCGGAAGAAGACCGGGCCGGGGTCGGAGATCTTGATCGCCAGCGCGGCGATACCGAGGATCGGCGAGATCAACACCAGGCCGACGAGCGCGGCGAGCCGGTCGAACAGGCCCTTGAGCAGCCAGCCGACACCGGAGATCGTCGGCTCCTCGACGTGCAGGAGCGGCAGACCCTCGACCGGGCGGATGTGCACCCGAGGGCCAGCGATGTTGGTGAGCGCCGGTGCGACGACCAGATCGACACCGCTGCCCTCGAGCTGCCACGCCAGCCGGCGGAGTGCGTCCGGGGAGACCCCGCGCGCACCGCAGACCGCGATCGTGTCGGCGCCGACCTGCTTGACCCGGTCGAGTGGCTCGACCTTGCCGTTGAACACCGGAATCGGCAGCGAGGTCTGCTCGCCGGTGGGCTCGGTGAGGCAGATCCCGACCGGGACCAGCCCGGCGTTCGGGTTGCGGGTGGTGATCCGGTACACCGAGAGCGCCTCGCCGAGCGTCCCGACCAGCAGGATCCGCTGCGACGCGCGGCCGCGCCTACGGACGACGTGCAGCACCTTGCGCGTCACGAAGCGCACGAGCAGCGTCACCGTCGCGGTCAGCGGCAGGACCGTGCCGACCGACAGACGCGAGAGGTCGGCCTTCTGGGTGAACGCGAGGAAACAGACCACCGCGGTGAGCGTGATGATCGCCTTGACCACGCGCTTGAACTCGTCCGGCCCGAGGCCGAGGTAGCGGCCTTCGTAGGCGCCGTGCACCCAGAGCGTGAAGATCCAGGCGGCCGGCAGGATCAGCAGCGCGGTCCAGTTCAAGACCGTGCGGTCGAAGAAGCCGGCTTCCGCCTGGGGATACATGTGGATTACCGCCCAACCGGCGGCCGAGCAGCTCAGGAAGTCCAGCAGGAGCAGGAGCAGCCGGTACCGCTGAGCCCACCGGTGCTGCCGGTTGCCACCGCGGGTACGCGGCGAGCGCTGCACGCCGCCCGGCTCGATCACCAGGGTGCTCTCCAGGCCGGGCGCGAGCGCGTTCGCCGCGCTTCCGGTGGCTTCGGGCGCTCCCACCGGAGGCGGGGCCGTGGTCGGCGGTGCGCCGGCCGAGGTGGGGGCGGGTGCGGCGGTCGGTGGTGCAGCGAGGTCGTGCATGCGGCCACTTCTGTCGGGGGCGCCGTTCACCGGCGCTCCGTTGGCGGCGGGCTGGGAAGCCCGGGACGTGGACGTGGCTGCGCCTGTCCGTTCAGCGCGTTGGGTCACGACAGTCGCCTCGACCGCACGAAGGTCCACTCCCCACTCCGGTCGCCGACGGCGACCCAGTCGAGACGGCGACCGAACGGTGCCGTATCGGTGCACTCGCGAACGCCCACCCCCGACCGCGCACGCGTCGGATAGGGCACGGTAGCGCTCCTTCTCCCCGTGCGAAACCAGGGACGCGGGTGACTGGTGGGACTGATCGCTGACTGCATGGACTTCACCGGATCAACTTGGACATTCTGCGATCGGCGAGCGGCTTGCCGCCGGTCTGGCAGGTCGGGCAGTACTGCAGCGACCGATCGGCGAAGGACACCTCTCGCACGAGGTCGCCACAGACCGGGCACGGTAGGCCGGTCCGCGCGTGGACCCGGAGCCCGGAGCGCTTCTCGGCCTTGAGCGTCGCGGCGCCCTGGCCGATGCTCCGCTCAACCGCGTCGGTCAGCACCGACCGCAAAGCACCGTACAACCGCGTGACATCCTCGTCACTCAACCGGTACGCCAGAGCGAACGGCGAAAGCTTCGCGACGTGCAGGATCTCGTCGGAGTACGCGTTTCCGACACCGGCCAGCACGGTCTGGTCGGTCAGTACGCCCTTGATCTGCCCACGCTGTCCTCGGATCCGCTCGGCGAACTCGGCGTCGGAGATCGAGAGCGCGTCCGGACCCAGCCGGGCGATGCCCGGCACCTCGCTCGGATCGCGGACGAGGTAAACGGCGAGGCTCTTCTTCGTGCCGGCCTCGGTCAGGTCGAAGCCGGACTCGTCGTCGAGGTGGACGCGGAGCGCGATCGGCCCGCGGCCGGGCTTCGGCGGTGCGGCCGGCAACGAGTCGCGGTAGTGCAGCCAGCCCGCTCGTGCCAGATGGGTGACCAGGTGGATGCCGTCGACGTCGAGGTCGAGGAATTTGCCGTGCCGCGTCGCACCGGTGACCAGGGCCCCGTGCAACGCGAGCGGCGTCGGGTCGTAGGTCTTCAGCACTCCGATCGCGGCGACGTCGATCCGCGCGATCGCGTGGTCGACCGCACGCTCGCGCAGGTAGGCGGCGAGCGCCTCGACCTCCGGTAGCTCGGGCACGCCTTCAGTCTGCCCGGACGAATCCACCGTCGGCGAGCGGACCCCTACGGCGTGTCCGAATCGGTGCGCTGGGCCTCGGCGATACGGATGAGGTGGTGGTCGGTGAGCGAGCGCGACCTCGCGTCCGTTCGTTACGGGTTCCCGAGCGACTCCACGGGCGGCAGCGGGAGCGCCGATGCGCTGCTCGGGGTGGTGATTCCTGGCGACGGAGCCGCGCTCGTCCGGGTCGGCTCGTCGGGCACGACCGGCGGACCGCTGCCGTCGGCCTCGGCCGACGGCTCGGGCGGGCGCCCGCGTCCGCCCGGCTCGCCGGGCGGACGCACGTCGATCGTGACGTCGCCGGTCCGTGCCTCGGTCCGGCCGTCGCAGTCTTCCGTCGTCACGGTCAGGCGGACGCGGTAGCGACCGACCGGGAAGCGATGGGCGGTGGACAGTTCTCCGCCGTGCGATCCGGCCCGGCCCGTGCAGTCGACGATCTCCACCGAGCTGGCGGCGGTGCCGTCTCCCCAGTCCTCGGCCAGTCCGGCGTACCGGCCGTTCCCGTCCGACCACCGCACTCGGAAACGCACCAGTTCGTCGGCGGTCAGCGGACCGGCCGGTTCCACCACCTCGACGCGCAAGCCGGCGGGGCGCCGCTCGGTGGTGCGCCCCGGAGCCGGCGTGGGAGTCAGCGCGGCGGCGTCCCGCGCGCGGGTCTCCCCGGCCGGGGAGACGCTGTGCGAGGTACCCGGTGCCTGGTCGACCGCGGCGCGGCCGGGCGCCTGCGCTCCGGTGGGTCCGTAGCGGCCGGTCGGGGGCGAATCGGCGAGGCCGGCACCGATCAGGAACGCCGGCACGGCGAGCAGGCCGAGCGCGCTCATCCTGGTCGCTCGTCGGGTGCTCCCATTTGTCCGCCACACGATCAAACCAACGGCCGACTCGGCGGTTAGTAACGCGACACGATCGAGTAGTTACGGATAGTGGCCGGAAGTACGGCCGGATCCTCCCCCAATATGGTACGCATCGGACGGCGGGACGCCGCCGCGTGATCTACCGACTCGACGGGGGTGACCCAATCGCTGCGCCCGTGATGCCACGCGCCCGGCCCGCGGAGCGCTATCGGGCCCGCATCGCGGTGGTCGGCGGTGATCGGGATCCGGCCCTGCACCGCGCGACGGGGGTGCTCGAGTCGGAGCCGGTATTCGACGTCCTGACCGACCACTCGGCCGGCCGTGACCGACTGGCGTCGTTGGAACGGGCGCAGCCGGACGTCGTACTTGTCGGCCGGTTCCCCGGCCGACCGGATCTGACCGCGCTGATGGCACGGGAGGTCACCGACGTCGCCGGGCGGCCGAGCCGGTTGATCGCGCTGGCCGCCGCCGCACCCGACGCCGAGCTGCGCGCGGTCCTGCGCGCCGGTGCGATCGGCTTCCTCCGCGCAGACGCCAGACGAGCCACCGTCGTCGAGGTGATGGTGCGCGCCGCCGAAGGGGCGGTGCCGACCGGGGGGGTCGCGGTGAGCACGCTCGCGTCCGCGTTCGCGGCACCGCCGCGGCAGCCGGGGTCGAGCGTCCGGCTCGGTCAGCTCACCCGGCGGGAGCGCGACGTACTCCGGCTGGTCGCCAAAGGGCTCTCAAACGGCGAGATCGCGGCGGCGCTGGTGGTCACGACGAGCACGGTCAAGACCCACATGAACGCGATCCTGGGCAAGCTCGGGCTGCGGGACCGCGTCCAGGCGACGGTGTTCGCGTACGAGAGCGGGCTGGTCCGGCCCGGCGGCCCGTGAGGGCAGCGGAGGCCCGTGACGGGCACGGACCCCCGCGGAGCGGTCTAGGTGCCGGGCTTGCGGCCGAAGATCTTCACCGGCGTGCCGGTCTTCGTGTACGACCACAGCATCCTGGCGTCCACCGGGAGCAGGTTGATGCACCCGTGCGAGCCCGGCGAACCGGGGTCGTGCAGGTACGTCGTGGTCTGGTGGAAGCCCATGTCCCGGTAGAAGCGCTGCCAGTACGGAAGCTTGACCTTGAAGATCGTCGACACCGTGCTGATCTTGCGGTCGTGGATCTTGAACGTCCCGGCAGGCGTCGCGAGGCCCTTACGGCCGGTGCGGATCGGCGCCGGACCGTGGATGCGCTTCCCCGACCGGGTGACCCACATCACCTGGTGCGTCAGGTCGACGCAGACCCGGATGCCGGCCGAGTAGCCGCAGGAACCGAACGAGGCCCCGCTGAGCCGGGAGACGATCCTCGAAGTCAGCGGACCCGCGTAACCGGCCGCCGGGCGAATGTCCATGCGGCGCTGGAACCGCTGGACGGCGAGGCAGTCAGCGGCGCTCGCAACGCCGTCGACCGGCCGACCGAGGTACTTCTCCACTTGACGCTGAGCCGGCCCGGTCCGCGGAGTGCAGCCGGCGGCCTGGGCAGTGGAGGGCAACAGGACGCCGAGACTCGTACCACCGAGCACGGCAGCGACCAACAGCGCAGCGCAGCGCCGAGACGAACGGATCATCGAGGGGGCCTTCGTTCGGGGGTGTGACGCTCGTCTATCGGAGGCGGGGATTCGCCGTCAACCGCAGAGTCACGAACCGGTCACTACCGGGCGGCTCGGTGCACTCGCTCCCGGACGTCGTCCCACGCTTCCGCGAGCCGAGCCCGGCGGGCGGCCCCGACGTGGTCCATGCGGTGTTGGTAGGCACGGCGTTCCCGGCCGAGCAGTAGCGCGAGGTTGACCAGGAACGGTGGCGAGGCGTCCGGCCCGGAGTCCTCGATCAGGTCTTCGATCACGCGCCGGGGGCCGTGCAGCTCACCGAGCAACACCCAGAGCTGGGCGAGGTCGAACCCGGCCAGGTAGAGCCCGGCGGTGGCCCAGTCGAGGAAGACGAAGCCCTCGCGGGTCTTGTGGATGTTGTCGAGAACCGCGTCGCCGTGCGCCAGCTCCCACCGGCCGGCGGCTCGACGGGCCAGCGCGGCGACGGCGGCCCGGTCGGCGTCGTCGAACATTCCCTGCCGCCGGGCGCGGTCGATCCGCGGCGCGTAGTTCACGATCCAGGATTGGCCGACCGGCGGCTGCCACTTGCCGAGCTGCCGTAACTCGGTGAGGGCACCGGCGAGCTCGGCGGGCGGGATCGGCGTCGTGGGGTGCCGCTCGTACGCGAGAGGGCGGCCGAACACCCGATCGAGGATCAGCACCCCGCGGTTGGCGTCCGCGTCCCGCAGCCGGGGCGTCCGTACCGGCGGCGGCAGCGTCTCGAACAGCCGGTACGCCTCGACCTCGCGGAGGAAGTGCTCGCGCCAGAACGGCGAGCCGCCGGCCAGGACCTTCGCCACCACCGGGCTGAGGTCGACGGTGCCCGCGACCACGAACGACGTGGAGCTGCGATGCAGCACGGTGCCGGCCATGAAGCGGGGGCACACCTCGTAGACGAGGCCCAGCAGGGCGTCGTCCGAGACCGGCTCGGCATCGGTGAAAAGCATCGGCGCCGATAGTGCCACGCGGCGAGGGTTCTTCAGCCGGCGCTTGCACAGAGTCCGTCGATCCGCCTCATCGACGCGCGTTCGCGTACCGAGTGGCTCCGCGGGTAACGCCGCCCCATGGTGGATTTCGGTTACACGCTCATGTGTGAACAGGCCGGGCCGGCGGCGCTGGTCCGGGACGCCCGGCGAGCCGAGCAGACCGGCTTCGATTTCGAGGTGATCAGCGATCACTACTTCCCGTGGCTGGACGAGCAGGGCCACGCCCCGTACGCGTGGTCGGTGCTGGGAGCGGTCAGCCAGGTGACCGAGCGGGTCCCGCTGATGACGTACGTGACCTGCCCGACGGTCCGCTACCACCCGGCGGTGATCGCCCAGAAGGCCGCGACCATGGGCCTGCTCACCGGCGGTCGCTTCTGGCTCGGGCTCGGCGCGGGCGAGAACCTCAACGAGCACGTGGTGGGCCGTGGGTGGCCGTCGGCGAACGTCCGGCACGAGATGCTCAGTGAGGCGGTCGACATCATCGCCGCGCTCTTCACCGGCGAGTACGTGAACTACGTCGGCGAGCACTTCCGAGTCGACTCGGCGAAGCTGTGGGACGTCCCGGACGTGGCACCGCCGATCGGCATTGCGGTGTCCGGACGGCAGTCGGTGGAGCTGGCGGCCGAGAACGCCGACTTCCTGGTCGCGGTGGAGCCGAAGGGCGACCTGGTGGACCAGTTCGACCGGGAGAGCCGGAAGAAGGACGCGCCGAAGGTCGGCCAGCTGCCGATCAGCTTCGACCCGGACAAGGACGCGGCGATCAACCGTGCCCACGAGCAGTTCCGCTGGTTCGGCAGCGGCTGGAAGGTCAACGCGGAACTCCCCGGCCCGGCCGGGTTCGCGGGGGCCAGCCAGTTCGTCCGACCGGAAGACGTCGCTGAATCGATTCCGTGCGGTGCCGACGTGGACGCGGTGGCCGAGGCCGTCCGGCCGTACGTCGAGGCCGGGTTCACTCACGTCGCGCTGGTTCAGATCGGCGGCGACCACCAGGAGGGCTACCTGGACTGGTCGGAGAAGGAGCTCCTCCCCGCACTCCGGGACCGCTTCGCGTGACCGACCGGCGCGCACTGTGGCGCACACGACACCCCGAGTCGGATTGGAGATCGACCATTCGGTCTAGGCAGGCAAGGCCGCTGAGCGCGGGCCGAGGTACCTAACGGGTTTTCCAGGCTGGAAGGGGATGCGGCGGGGCGTTTCGCGCGCAACGATTTCGACACCGAACGGCCCTGGTAGTAGCGTTCCGCGCTCCGAGGGCGAGCGATGAGGGGATGCTATGGAGACCGCCGGCGCGACCGGGACGGCTACCGCCGTCCGTGGTTCCGTCTCGCCGGTGACCAGGGCAGCTGTCGCTGGTGTCGGATCACGGACGCTCAACCCGACTACAGGGGTGCCTCGCCGCATGCTCGGCCGGAAAGGGCATAACCCGCCCGCCCAGATGGGGCGAGCGGGTGATTTTGTGGGCAAGGGGGGAGTTGAACCCCCACGTCCTTTCGGACACACGGACCTGAACCGTGCGCGTCTGCCATTCCGCCACTTGCCCGGCGAAGACTTGGGAACTCTAACACGTGCCGGATGCTCCCCACTCGGGGGTTCGCGGCGGCCGATACGATCATGCCGAACCGAGGACAGGAGGAACCGGTGGGCGTTCTGCAGCGCTTCGAGAAGAGGTTGGAGAACCTCGTCGAGGGGGCGTTCGCCAAGGTCTTCAAGGGTGTCGTACACCCGGTGGAGATCGCTAGCGCAATGCAGCGCGAGGCGGATGCGCACAAGTCCATCTTGGGCGGTGGGCGCACACTGGTTCCCAACCGCTACATCATCGATCTGAGTCCGAGCGACCACGACCGGCTGGCGCAGTACGCGGCGCCGCTGGCCCAGGAGCTGGCCCAAGCTCAGGCCGAGTACATCGGCGAGCAGGGTTGGACTGTGTACGGCGACGTGATCGTCGAGATCGAGCGTGGGGATGGCCTCGACACGGGCATGTTCCGGATCGCCGCCGAGGTTTACACCGGTGGCGTCGAACCGGCGCACAGCCCGAACCCGTACCAGAACCCGCCGCCGCAGGGGTACAACATGCCCCCGCAGGGTGGCGGCCTACCGCCCGTCAGCGGGCCGCCCGGATACGGCGGTCCGGGCGGCCCGGTCAGCGGCCCACCGATGCACTCGAGTGGGGCCCCGTACGGCGCTCCGGGTCCGCAGGGTGGCTACGGCGCCCGGCAGGCACGGCTGATCACGTCGGACGGCCGCCAGTTCACGATCGTGATCGGCTCGACCGTGATCGGCCGTGGCGAGGGTGCCCAGGTACGCCTGGCTGACGTCGGCATCTCTCGTCAGCACGCACGCGTCGACTTCGACGGCTCCCGGGTGGTGCTGACCGACCTCAGCTCCACCAACGGCACCACCGTGAACGGGAACCGGATCAACGCGGCGGCGCTCCAGCACGGCGATGTCGTTCAGCTCGGAACGACGTCGCTCACGTTCCGGCTGGATGGCTGATGCCAGAAGTCGTACTCGCGGTCGCCCGGTTCGGCTTTCTCGCGCTGCTCTGGGTGTTCGTGTTCGCCGTCGTCGGAGTGATCCGTCGCGACCTGACCGGGGCTCGCCAGCCCCGGCTGGTCGCGACGCCCCGTGGCGTGCCGCTGGCGCCGCCCGGGCGTCCGGCGAAGGCGAAGCGCGGGCTCTTCGGTAGCGGCGGCAGCGGCGGTGGCGCGGGTATGCCCCGGACGCTGGTGGTGACCGAAGGCGCGCTGGCCGGGACGCGAATCACGCTAAGTGATTTGCCGATCACACTCGGACGTGCGGATGACTCGACGTTGGTGATCAACGACGACTATGCGTCAGCGCAGCATGCACGTCTGGTGCCGCGTGCGGGAGAGTGGCTGATCGAAGACCTGGGGTCCACCAACGGCACGTATCTTGGCCAGACCAAGATTTCCGGCCCGACCCCTGTCCCCCTGGGCGCGCCGATCCGGATTGGGCGCACGTCGATCGAGTTGCGCTCATGAGCCAGCGAAGCGAGCGAAGCATGCAGTTTTGGCACCTCCTTGGTGAGGATCGCGAATGAGCCTCACGCTGCGCTACGCGGCAAAGTCCGACCGAGGTCTCATCCGGGAAGGGAACGAAGACTCGGTCTACGCCGGCCCGCGGCTGCTGGCGGTCGCCGACGGTATGGGTGGCATGGCCGCTGGTGAAGTGGCGTCGAACATCGTCGTCCGGGCGCTGGAGCCGTTGGACGAAGACGTCTCGTCGAGCGACCTGGTCGACGCTCTCCGGGCCGCGATCGGGCACGCGAACCAGCAACTGCGCGACGCGGTGGACGCCAATCCGGCCCTGGAGGGCATGGGAACCACGCTCACCGCGCTGCTGTTCAGCGGGTCCCGGCTCGCGCTGGCGCACGTCGGTGACTCCCGGGCGTACGTGCTGCGCAACAACGAGCTGCACCAGATCACCCGCGACGACACCTACGTCCAGATGCTCGTCGACGAGGGCCGGATCACCGCCGACGAGGCGAACACCCACCCGCAGCGGTCGCTACTCACCCGCGCGCTGGACGGTCGGGAGGTCGAGCCGGAGTTCTCCGTCCGGGAGGCCCGGCCGGGCGACCGTTACCTGCTCTGCAGTGACGGTCTCTCCAGCGTCGTCTCGATGGAGACGATCGCGGACGCGATGCGGATCGACGATCCGGCGCAGGTGGCGAACCGGTTGATCCAGCTCGCGCTGCGAGGTGGCGGGCCGGACAACATCACGGTGATCGTCGCGGACATCCTCGACGACCGGCTGGCCGACAACGCACCGGTCGTCGGCGGCGCCGCCGCCCGTGACCGCACCACGTCGGCGACCGCCGACACCGCGGCGGGCCGAGCCGCGCTGGCGACTCCACCGCGGCCGGCGACGCTCGACGACGACTACGGCGTCGAGGACGAGCCGGAGCCGGACGAACGCGGCGGGAAGCATCGCCGCCGAACCACGGCGTTGCTGACGGTGCTGGCACTAGCAGCGCTCGCCGCGGGCGGATACGCCGCCTGGCACTACACCCAGCAGCAGTACTACGTAGGAACCACCGAAGCCGGACACGTTGCGATATACCGCGGCGTGTCCGGCTCTCTTGCAGGCCTGGAGTTCTCCACGCTGCAGTCCGACACGGACCTTCGCGTCAACGACCTGCAGCAGGTCGCTCGCGAGTCGGTGCAGCAGACCATTCCGGCCGAGAACCGTCAGGACGCGTACACGATCGTGGACAACCTCCGGCAGGACAAGCTCCTCCCGTGGTGCCACGGTGACGTCACCGCGAATCCCTCGCCCTCCGCGTCGACGTCACCCGGCGCCACGCCGACGGGCACTCCCTCGGCAACCCCGAGCGTGAGCGCCAGCCCCAGCGGCACGCCCGGCGCGACCCCGTCGGGCAGCGCCTCGGCTTCTCCGAGCGGCGCCACCCCCTCCGCCTCGCGGCCGGCCGGGAAGGTGCTGCCCGCCAACGACGTCGACAAGCCCGGCGTGAACTGTCGGGAGGTCCGGTGACGGCTTCGGCCGCTCCCCGCCCCGCCGGCGGCGCCGAACCCGCTCTCACCAGTGTGATCGGGCGGCCGGACCGTCCCCTGGCCAACAACCAGCGCAACACCGAGCTGTTCCTGCTGATCCTTTCGCTGGTCGTGGTGACCGGCATGTCGGTCGCGGTCCAGGGCTCCGTGCTGGGAGAGATCAACCTCGGCGCACTCGCGCTCCCCGCATTGCTCGCGCTGCTGTTCTTCGGCGCTCACGTGGCCGTGCGGTTCCTGGCGCCCTACGCCGATCCGCTGCTGCTGCCCGCCGTGGCCACGATCAACGGCCTCAGCGTCGTCTTCATCCGGCGCCTCGACCTCGGCCGACTCACCCCGGACGAGCGGCTTGCCGCCGGCGTCCTCGGCGGCGAGGGCAGTGAGGCGCTGAAGCAGTACATCTGGGCGACCGTGGCGATCCTCGGCTTCGTCGGACTGCTCTGGCTGGTCCGAGACCACCGCTCACTCGCTCGCTTCGGCTACATCGCGCTCTTCACCGGCCTGGTGCTGGTGATGCTGCCCGCAGTGCTGCCGTCGTCGTTGAGCGAGATCAACGGCGCGAAGCTGTGGATCATCATCCCGGGTATCGGCCAGATCCAGCCCGGTGAGTTCGCCAAGATCGCGCTGCTGCTGTACTTCGCGCGCAGCCTGGTGGACAACCGGGAGTTCCTGCAGATCGTCGGCAAATACCAGACGCTGAAGGCCACCCCGGGCTTCCTCTTCCGTGCGTACGCCCCGATCATCGGTGCCTGGCTGGTCAGCCTCGGCGTCTTGGTGTTCGAGAAGGACCTCGGATCGTCGCTGCTGTACTTCGGCCTGTTCCTTGTGATGATGTACATCGCCACCAACAGCGCGCGCTGGCTCGTGATCGGGCTCTTGCTGTTCATGGCGGGCGCGTACTCGGCGTTCCTGGTGGTGAGCCGGGTCCAGCTGCGGGTCAACATCTGGCTGCACCCGTTCGACGACCCGTTCGACGCCGGCTACCAGATCGTCCAATCGCTCCTGGCGCTGGGCAGCGGCGGACTGTTCGGCGCCGGACCGGGTGCCGGGTCGCCGAACCTGCTCAGCCTCTACGCCAGCACCGACTTCGTGATCGCCGCGATCGGCGAGGAGATCGGCCTGTTCGGCCTGACCGCGTTGCTCATGCTCTACACGCTGATCGCCGCCCGGGGCATCCGAGCAGGCTTGGACGTCCGGGACTCGTACGGCAAGCTGCTCGCCGGCGGGTTGGCGTTCTCGATCAGCTTGCAGGTGTTCGTCATCGTGGGCGGCGTGACCAAGCTGATCCCGCTGACCGGTCTGACGACGCCGTTCCTGTCCTACGGCGGCTCTTCGCTGATCGCCAACTGGTTGATCATCGGCTTGCTGATCCGGATCTCGGATGCGGGGCGCCGTCCAGCGAAGGTGAAGGCGCCACCGCTGCAACTGCGGGACGCGCCGACCGAGGTGGTCAAGCTGTGAGCAGTCCGTCCACGACGGGTCGACCGGAGGTGCCGAACCGATGAACGCTCCGCTTCGACGCGTAGCGATCGCGGTGTTCGTGCTCTTCGCGCTGCTCTTCGTCAACCTGAACTACGTCCAGGTGGTCAAGGGTGACGACTACCGCACGAGCGACCTGAACGAGCGGGTCCGGATCTCCAGCTACGAACGGCCGCGCGGGCTGATCATGGTGGAGGACCAGGCGATCGCCCAGTCCGTCGAGACCGACGGCCGCTACAAGTACCAGCGCAAGTACCCGCAGGGTGAGCTGTACTCCCACGTCACCGGCTACCAGTCGATGATTTACAGCAACAGCGAGCTCGAGGCCGCGGCGAACGAGGACCTTTCGGGAGAGTCCGACAAGCTCTTCGTGCGCCGGATCACCGACATGATCACCGGCAAGAAGAGCAAGGGCGCCAACGTCATCCTGACGCTGGACAAGGAAGTCCAGGCGGCGACCGCGGACGCGCTGGAAGGGGAGAAGGGCGCCGCGATCGCGCTCGATCCGAAGAGCGGGGAGATCCTGTCACTGGTCTCCAACCCGGCCTACGACCCCAACCCGTTCGCGTCGCACACCGATCAGCCCCAGAAGGACGCCTGGAAGCAGCTCAACGGCGACAGCGTCAACAAGCCGCTGCTCAACCGGGCACTGCGCCAGACCTACCCGCCGGGATCGACGTTCAAGGTGGTCATCGCGTCGGCGCTGGTCGACGAGGGGTACACGGCCGAGACCGAGGTCGACGCGCCGCTCCGGTACACCGCGCCGCAGACGACCAAGCACATCGAGAACTACAACGGATCGGCCTGCGGCGACGGGTCGGTGACGCTCGAGTACGCGCTCCAGCAGTCGTGCAACACGGTCTTCTCCCAGCTCGGGGTCGAGAAGCTCGGCGCCGAGAAGATCAAGGAGAAGGCCGGGGAGTTCGGGTTCGGCGAGAAGATGAAGGTCCCGACCGACGTCGCGGCCAGCGAGACCGGTGAGATTCCGGACCCGCCGGCGGAAGCCCAGTCGAGCATCGGCCAGCGTGACGTCCGGATGACGCCGCTGGAGGGTGCGATGATCGCGGCCGCAGTCGCCAACGACGGCAAGCTCATGACGCCGTACTTGGTGAAGAAGGTCGAATCGGCCGACTACACGACGCTCTCGACGACGCGGGACAAGACGCTCTCGACGCCGCTGACCGAATCCGGCGCCGAAGAAGTGCAGAAGATGATGCGGGCCGTCGTCGAGAACGGCACCGGTACCCGGGCACAGGTCGACGGGGCGGAGATCGGCGGCAAGACCGGTACCGCCGAGGACGGCAACGAGCGGCAGGACCACGCGTGGTTCATCGGCTATGCGATCGTCGACGGCGAACCAGTCGCGGCGGTGGCCGTGGTCCTCGAGAACGCCGGCACGTCGAGCAGCAACTCTGCGGCGATAGCCGGAACCATTATGAAGTCGATCATCGAACAGCGAGCGAACCGATGATCCGCAGCGAGGGCCCGACAGGGCCCGCGATACCGAGGACTAGGCGATGACGGACGCCCGCCTGTTTGGCGGCAGGTACGAGATCGGCAACGTGCTGGGCTACGGCGGAATGGCCGAAGTCCACATGGGGCGCGACCACCGGCTCGGCCGGGACGTCGCGATCAAGGTTCTGCGGTCCGACCTTGCCCGAGACCCCGGCTTCCAGGCCCGGTTCCGCCGGGAGGCGCAGAACGCAGCGGCGCTGAACCATCCGGCGATCGTGTCGGTCTACGACACCGGTGAGGGCAACTCCGGGCGGGACGGCGTTCCACTGCCGTTCATCGTCATGGAGTACGTCGAAGGCCTCACGCTCAAGGAGGTGTTGGGCGCCGAAGGGCACCTGATGCCCCAGCGTGCCCTGGAGATCGTCGCGGACGTGTGTGCCGCGCTCGACTTCAGCCACCGGCACAACATCATCCACCGGGACATCAAGCCCGGAAACGTGATGCTGACCCCGCAGGGCGCGGTCAAAGTCATGGACTTCGGCATCGCCAGGGCCATCACCAGCGCGTCGTCGCAGATGACGGCGACGTCGGCCGTGATCGGCACCGCTCAGTACCTCTCGCCGGAGCAGGCCCGCGGCGAGACCGTGGACGCCCGCTCGGACGTGTACTCCACCGGTTGCCTGCTCTACGAACTCCTGGTCGGCGAGCCCCCGTTCACGGGTGACAACCCGGTGTCGGTCGCCTACCAGCACGTCCGCGAAGACCCGATACCGCCGAGCCAGCGGAACCCGGAGGTCAGCGCGACGATCGACTCGATCGTCTTGAAGGCGATGGCGAAGAACCCGGCGGCTCGTTACCAGAGCGCCGGAGAGATGCGTGCCGACCTGCTCCGGGCCGCCGCTGGGCGTCCGGTCGCAGCAACGCCGGTGATGGGGAGCAACGAGCGGACCGCGGTGCTCGGCGGCGGCGCGGCCACCCGGGTCGTGCCTGGTGCCGCGGCCGGCGGCGGGTACCCGACGACGACCGGTGGAGCCGTTCCGGACAGCGCCGCCGGGAAGCGGCGCAGTGCGACGATCGCGGTCGGCATCCTGGCGGTAGTGGCGCTCGTCGCTGTGGTCGCTTTCGCCGCCAGCCAATTCGGGGGCGGCGGCGGCAAGAACGTGACGGTGGAGAACGTCGTCGGCACGCTCGAAGCGTTGGCACGGAAGAACTTGGAGGCCCAGAACCTCGAGGTCCAGTCCAAGACGGTCCGGAGCACCGCCGAGCAGAAGGGCAAGGTCGTCGAGCAGACCCCGGCCGGCGGCGCGACTGCCAAGGAAGGCGACACGGTCGTCATCTCGGTCGGTGGCGGGCCGGAGGAGGTGACCGTACCGGACCTGACCCAGACGAACGAGGACGGCGCCCGCGTCCGCCTCGAGCAGCTCAAGCTGGAGATGAAGGTCGAGGACGACGAGGACAGCGACGCCCCGGAGGGCAGCGTCACCAGGCAGAACCCGAAAGCGGGCTCGAAGGTGCCGCAGGGGACCGAGGTCACCGTTTACGTGTCGAAGGCCAATCGGGTGCTGGTGCCGGACGTGAAGGGCCTGACGTACGCCGAGGCCAAGAGCAAGCTCGAGCAAGCAGGCTTCCGGGTGCGTAGGCAGGAGACGGCGTCTGACCAGGCGGCGGACACCGTGATCAGCCAGTCGCCGGGACAGGCCACCCCGCAGAGCCGCGGCACGACGATCACGCTGACGGTGTCCACCGGCCCGGCGTCGGAGTCTCCCGACCCTTCCCCGACAACGAGCGACGATCCGGATCCGACTGAGCCGACCGAGCCGACCGAGAGCACGGACACCACTGGTACCCCGGGAGCTACGCCACAGCGGGGAACCAACTCGCTGGTGCGCTGACGCGACGACGAAGGGCCCGACCGAGAGGTCGGGCCCTTCGTCCGTTCCAGGCCGTGTTCAGGCGTAGGCGGCGAGCCGGCGCTCCTCGACCTGCTCGACCAGAGGGGTGGACCGGTCGACGGCCGCGGGGTCTCCACAGGCGCCGAGCCAGTTCGCCAGCATGCGGTGGCCACCTTGGGTGAGCACCGACTCGGGGTGGAACTGCACACCCTCGATAGCCAGTTCCCGGTGACGCATCGCCATCACCACACCCGAGGGCGTGCGTCCGGTGATCTCGATCTCGGCCGGCAGCGTGTCCTCCACGACGGCCAGCGAGTGGTAGCGGGTAGCGGTGAACGGGTCCGGGAGCCCGGCCAGGACGCCCACGTCGTCGTGGTGGACCTCGCTGGTCTTTCCGTGCAGGAGTTCCGGCGCACGGTTCACGGTGGCCCCGTAGGCCACGCCGATCGCCTGGTGCCCGAGGCAGACCCCGAACAGCGGTACCTGGCCGGCCAGGTGCTCGACCATCGGGATGCACACGCCGGCGTCCTCCGGTGCGCCCGGGCCGGGCGAGAGCAGCACCCCGTCGACCGGGGCGCCGTCGACGTCACCGGCGAGCACCTCGGCGGGTTGCACCGCGTCGTTGCGTCGGACGACGCACTCGGCACCGAGCTGGCCCAGGTACTGCACCAGGTTGTAGACGAACGAGTCGTAGTTGTCGACGACCAGGATGCGCACGCTCACCCGTCGATTGTGACACCTGGAGGACAAGCCTTTAACCACCCGCGGTCGTGGGGGCCTCGCTGGCGGGGGGACTCGCGGGGTTGCTCTCGTCGACGGTGTCGCTGCCGCCGGTGGTGGTGCCGTCGACGGTTACGTCCCCGAACGGGAGCAACGGCTCTGCCCAGGGGAAGATCTTGAACCAGAGCAGCCAGCCCACCGCACCGACCAAGACGAGCGCGCAGAGCGACTTGAGCGCCACGTTGCCGGGTAGGCGGTCCCAGATCCAGCCGTACACGCCGAGCGTCCTTCCTACTGCCTGCCTACTGCACCTCGGCCGGGCGTCCGGCCGACTGCGGTTGGGACTTGGTCTGCTTCGCCCAGACGATCAGCCGCTCGTAGTTGTCCAACTTCGGGTTGCAGGTCGTCAGCGTCAGCATCTTCTCGGTGGGTTCCTGCCCGGGGTTCTCCGGGTTCGCAGCGACCACCGACACCTGCGTGGGCAGCGTGATGAAGTTCTTCGTCACCGTGTACACGTACCAGTCGGTCTGGGTCTCGACGACGATCGTGTCACCGGTCTTCAGCTTGTCCAGGTCCCAGAACATCGCCTTGAGTCGGTGACCGGCGACGGCGAAGTTGCCGGGTTCGTTCGGCATCTGGCTGTCCGGGTAGTGGCCGGGGGCCAGCTCGATGTCGTCGGGTTCGACGCCCTCGACGACCACCCACTTCTGGTCGAACTTCGGGATGTAGAGCCGCGCGATGCCTTCGCCGGGGAGTGGTTCGGCGGGCTGCCCGGACGAGGTCGGCGGCGGCGCGGCGGCCCACTGCTGGTCGAGCTGGGCGTTGAGCCGGTCCCGTTCGGCGTTGACCTGATACGCCTTGCCGTAGACCTCGTAGCAGGCAAACAGGATCACGATGAGCCCGAACGTGATCAGGATCTCGCCGAAGGTCCGGATCGAGCTGCGGATCAGCGATTCGGGTTCGTTGCGTGCGTCAACCCGGTGGGACCGTCGTACGCCGGCAACGTGACGACCTGGGGTTCGCCGACCGTATACCCCAGGTTCCATGCGCGAGCCGCTTGGCGGAACAGCGACACCCCTGGCGACGCGTCGAGGGCGGCCCGCATCGACGAGACGTTGCCAATCGCGGTGATCACGAATGCCGGCGAGAACGTTCTCCCGTGTAGGAGGAGGGTGTTGCCCACGCACCGGACGGCGCTGGTAGAAATCACCCTGATTCCCATAATCGTCATAGCCTCCGCGCCGCCCGCCCATAGTGCGTTCACCACCGCCTGCACATCCTGTTGGTGCACGACCACGTCGTCCGCGTTAGCGCCGGCCGGTAGTACACCGCCGGGGCGACGCGGGGCGTCGTCGAGCTTGACCGTGAGCGACGGTCCGCGAACCTTTCCGAGCCCGGCCGGCCCGGTAAGTGCGTCGACTTCCTGCTGTGGACGTTCCAGCCGGGCGTCGGTGCGCGTGTAGGACCGCGTGGCTTCATCAACTGAACGACGCAGCTCGGCCGCGCGGCGTTCAGCAGCCGCAACATCAGAATTACCACGTCGGATCAACTCTGCGAGCTGATCGCGTCGACCGCCTCGGAGATCGGAGCCTTGGGAGGTCTCCGCACTGGTGGCGAACAACACGCCCGCCAGCACCAGGACACCGGGCAGCGCGAGGCGCCAACCCAGCGCGTGCTGGGCCGACCCCGCACGCGATCGACCAGCTCGGTGACGCGGAGGTCGACCACCGAGCCGACGCCACCCCGAGCGTCGGCCGGAGCTGCGGGGGCGCTGGCTACCGGAATCCGTCCCGGTCGGCCGGATCGCCGCCACATCGCCTCCTCGTCGAGAGCCTTCGACGACTACGCTAACCCGGGAACCCCGTATCAGGAGAAACCCGTGCCGAAGTCACGCGTACGCAAGAAGAAGGTCTACACGCCGCCGACGGATGTCCGGCCGGCTGCAGCCACCACCGCGAAGCGGGCGAAACCCAGCCCACGGTGGGTGCCCGGCCTTGCCGTCGCCCTCATCGTCGCCGGGATCGCGTGGCTGGTGACCTATTACATGACCCAGGGCGAGTACCCGGTCGCGGAGTTGTCCGCGTGGAATCTCGCGATCGGCTTCGGGATGCTCGTCGCCAGTCTGGGCGTCTTCACCCAGTGGCGATGACGGGCCCGTCATCCACAGGTAGCCCTCTGAACGGCGGCGTAGCCTGTGGATACTGTGGATAACTACCCCGGACTCTGGGTAGCCGCGGTGCGAGCCTGTGGAAAACCGTGGACGAGGCTGTGACCGAGGGCACAGCCCGTCGGTGGCGTGTGCCGGTCGCGGTCGCGCTCGTCAAGTTCGCTCTCGCCGCGGTGTTGGTGGTGGCTACCGTGACGGTGGCCCGCGATCTGGTCAGCGCGCTCCTCGGCCTCCTGGTCGCGGTGGGTCTGGGACTCTCGGGCCTGCGCGACGTCCTCATGCCGGTCCGGCTGGAGGCCGACGGCGAGGGCGTCACGGTGCTGACCGGGCTGCCCGGCCGTCGGAAGCACTACCCGTGGGCGAAGATCGAGCGAATCCGACTGGACCAGCGGCGGCGCCTGCTGGGTCGCTCCACGATGCTCGAGATCGACGCCGACAGCGACCTGTACTTCCTCACCCAGTACGAGCTGGGCGCGCCGCCGGCGCAGGTGGTCGAGGAGCTGGCGGCGCTACGGACCGGGCGCTGAGCGCCCGGGACTACAGGATCCCGAACGACGCCGTGCGCAAGGCGACCAGGATCACCAGCGCCAGCCCCACCCCTCCCAGCGCGATCCATTGCAACCGCGCCCGGTTGGGTCCGGCCGGCAGGTAGGACATCAGAGCTCCCACCGCCGCGCCGACGACGAAGCCGCCGATGTGGCCCCAGATGCTGATGTTGGCGACCACGAAGCCCAGGCTGAAGTTCAGGACGATCAGGAACACCAGCCCGCGCGGGTCTGCCCGCAGCCGGCGGAGGAAGAAGAACATCGCGCCGAGCAGGCCGAAGACCGAGGCGGACGCCCCGGCGGAGGCCTGGTTGAGCGGCGAGAAGAGATAAACGGCCACCGAGCCGCCGATGCCGCTGAACAGGTAGAGCGCGAGGAATCGCGCGCGGCCGAGCAGCCGCTCGCACTCGCGGCCGAGTATCCACAGCGCGTACATGTTGAACGCCAGGTGGATCAGCCCGTAGTGCAGGAAGTCAGCGGTCAGCAGCCGATAGAACTCCCCGGACGCGATGCCACCGCAGACCTCACCGCCGAAACCGCACGAGTAGGCGGGCACCGCCGCGCCCCACTCGGTGACGCCGGTGATGCCGCCGAAGAGCACGAACCGGCCGAGTTCGCGAAGCGCCACCTCGCCGGTGAGCACAGCGGCGACGATAGTGAACAGCCAGGCCGCGACGTTGATGCCGATCAACGTGCGGGTGACGGTTCCCTGCTCGCCCGAGAGCCCACCACCGAAAACGGTGCGCGCCGGGATCGTCGTCTTGCGCCCCTCGCTGACACACTCCGGGCACTGGAAGCCGACCGAGGCCGGCTGCATGCAGTCGGGGCAGATCGGCCGGTCGCACCGGACACACGACACGTAGGTGCTGCGGTCCGGGTGCCGGTAACACACCGGCGTCGCGGTGGTCCGCGCGCTGTCCTCGGTCACTGCCCATCCTCTGCTTGCCTGAAAGCGCCCCGGAGGCGTACTGACACGCCGAACGCCGCGCCCGGGAACGAAGTTCCCGGGCGCGTCACCCACGTCGGCTCAGGAGGGACGCTGCTCGATCGTGACGCTCTCGATCACGACGTCCTGCACCGGACGGTCGCCGCGGCCGGTCGGCGCCTGCGCGATCGCGGCGACGACCTTCTGGCTCTCGGCGTCGACGACCTCACCGAAGATCGTGTGGCGCCGGTTGAGGTGCGGCGTCGGCGCGACCGTGATGAAGAACTGGGAGCCGTTCGTGCCCGGCCCGGCGTTCGCCATCGCCAGCAGGTAGGGCTTGTTGAACACAAGGTCGGGGTGGAACTCGTCGGCGAACTGGTAACCGGGACCACCGGTGCCGGTGCCGATCGGGTCGCCGCCCTGGATCATGAATCCGTCGATGACCCGGTGGAAGATCGTGCCGTCGTAGAGCTTCCGCTGGCCACGCTCGCCGGTGCGCGGGTGGGTCCAGTCGATGCTGCCTTCAGCCAGGCCCACGAAGTTGCGCACGGTCTTCGGCGCGTGGTTCGGGAACAGCTTGATCGCGATCGGCCCGAAATTCGTGTGCAGAGTGGCGTAAAGATCGTCGGCCACGGGGTAGTTCCTCTCTATCGTGTAGGCCCTATCCTGCCACGCTGGTACGAGCTTGGACCGACGTGCAGGATAGGGACATCGAGGACCCACACAGAGGGGGCAAGATGGTGTTCCGTCGCAAGAAGGCCTCGACGCGTGATCTGGCGTCGGCCAAGGCCAAGGAGATCGGCACAGAGGTCGGGGCGGGGGTCGAGCACTTCCGCAACGCCGCTGTGGCGACCGCCGGGGCGGCACGGGACGCGGTCAAGCCGGCGGTCGGCAGCGCGCGTGATGCGCTCGGACCGAAGGTCGACGCCGCGCGGGTAGCCGTCGCCCCGAAGGTGGAGGCAGCTCGGGTTGTCGTGGCTCCGAAGCTGGAGTCCGCGCTCGAGCAGGCGAGGGAGGCCGTTTCGCCGCGGGTCGAGTCCGCGCGCGACTCCGTGGTCAGCACCGCCAAGCCCAAGGTCGACCAACTGCTGGTCGCGCTCGCCCCGCTGGTCGCGGCGGCGATCGACGCTCAGCAGACCTCCAAGAAGCAGGTCAAGAAGTCGGCGAAGAAGTTCGAGAAGCAGACTCGCAGCCAGCGGCGGGAAGCCGCCAAGCGGGCGAAGGAAACTTCTCTCGCCCTCCGTGGTCAGCGGCGTCGCCGGTGGCCGTGGATGCTCGGTGCGCTGGCGGCCGGCACCGCCGTCGGTGCTGGTGCGGCGCTCGCCGCCCGGCGCAACCGGCAGCCGGAGTGGGAGGAGTACGACCTGGTCGAGCCCGACACCCGTAGCACGGTGAAGGAGAAGGCCGACCAGGTTGCCGAGCGCGTGTCCAGCGCTGCGACGTCCGCCAAGGAAGCCGTGAGCAGCACGGGCGACAAGACGGCGAAGGACAAGACGACCCCGATCCCCGGAGCCGTCGAGCCCACGACCGAGACGACCGCGTCGTCGGTCAAGGACGCTGCCGAGGCCAACAGCCGGCGTAGCTGACCTGTAGTTCCCCCGAGTAGCGAGGGGCCCGCGACCGATCCGGTCGCGGGCCCCTCGCTGCCCGGTCAAAGCCATTCGGACTTTTTGAACAATCGGTACAGGCCGAAACAGATGACGAAGATGATGAACAAGATCATCGGGTAGCCGAAGCGCCAGCCCAACTCGGGCATGTACTCGAAGTTCATCCCGTAGATGCCGGCGACCGCGGTGGGCACGACGCCGATCGCCGCATACGCCGAGATCTTCCGCATGTCGTTGTTCTGCTGGATACCGGCCTGCGCGAGGCTCGCCTGCAGGATCGAGTTCAGCAGGTCGTCGAAGCTGGCGATCTGGTCGACCACGCGGCTGTGGTGGTCCGCGACGTCCCGGATGTACCGCCGGATCTCCTGGGGAACGCTCATCACCGCACCGCTGACCAGGCTCTCCAACGGTCGCGCGAGCGGCAGCACGGCCCGCTTGAGCTCCACGACCTCCCGCTTGAGTTTGTAGATCCGTGGGATGTCGACGTTCGAGTTGTCGAAGACGCTGGCCTCCAACTCGTCGATGTCGTCCTCGATCGCGTCGACGACCTCGACGTACCGGTCGACGATCTGGTCGACCACGGCGTGGAACACCGCCCACGGCCCTTGCCGCACGAGGTCTTCGCGCTGCTCCAGGTTCGCCCGGACGCCGCGGAGGCGGCAGGCGTCGCCGTGCCGCACGGTGATCGCGAAGCGCTCACCGAGGAACAGCATCACGTCGCCGGTCTCGACGACCTCGCTGGTGGCGGTGAGCGCGCCGTTGCGGATGTAGCGCGCGGTCTTGATCACGACGAACGTGACGTCGGCGTAGCGCTCGAGCTTGGGCCGGGCGAACGCCACGATCGTGTCCTCGACCGCGAGTTCGTGCAGGCCGAACGTCTTCGCGATGTCGGCGAATTCGTCGGACGTCGCGTCGTGCAGCCCGAGCCAGACGAACGCGTTGTCGTTGCGCTTCGCGGCCTCCAGCGCGGCGACGTAGTCCATCCGTCCGGGCCGGCGGACGCCGTCGATGTAGAGGCCGCAGTCCACGATCGCCGAGCCGGGATCGCGGGACGGGTGTGAGGCGGCCGCCGAGGGCGATCCGGTCAACGGGCGGGGCAGGACCTTGCCGAGCGTCCGGACCGGCGCGGCCAATGCACGCGCCATCGGCCGCGATCGCTGCCGATCAGAGGAGTGCACCTCTGTGGGCCGGATTTCACTGTTGACCATGCCGTCACCTCCCGCTCGGAGTTACCTACCGCGGACCAACCGCTCAAGAATAGGCCGGTAGGAAGTCGGACCCCTGTCTTACGGATGACGTCCGCGCATCGGTGTGACTCGGTACACCGGGCGAACCCGTTGGGTGTCTGTATCGATCCAGTAGGCTGGGAAGCGTCCTGGAACACCGAGTGAACCGCGAAGAGGAGAGGTCGATGCCCGTTCTGTTGGCTCCCAGCCGACTCACGGTCAGCATGATTCGCAACGGGGCCGCACTCGTGGCGCGACGGTTCGACGAGTGGACGCTGCGCGCGTTCAACGCCGACGTCCCACCGCGGACCCACTGACAGCTGACACCGGAAGCCCGGGGTAGCCTTCACGGCCACCCCGGGCTTCTGCGTTCAGGCCTCCGGCTGGCGTTCCTCGGACTGGGCGGCCACCGACGCGGGCGCATCCGGGCGGAGCGGCCGCAACCAGGACCACAGCCCGAACAGAGCTCCCAGGATGAACATCCCGACGCCGGTCCAGAGGTTGATCCGGATCCCGTCGGCCTTCTGCACCTCGGCCTCGGAGTCGAAGATCCCGAGCACGATCAGTAAGCCGCCGTAGACGACGAACAGGCCGGCGATCAACCACCGCAGGTCGAACAGGCTGCGGGACGCGGACTTGGCGTGTACTTCCTCGTCGGTCTCGGACATGAGATCGTCTCCTATCTCAGAGGAAGATCACGGACAGAACGGCTGTGATACCGAGGGCGGAGAAGCCGAGCAGCTTCGGCGACTCCCACCAACGACGGACCTTCTGCGCGTCGGCGGCGTCCGGGTTGTCGGGGTCGGGAACGCCCCAGATCAGACCCTTGACCTCGTCGAGCGGCTTCGGCTTGGTGACCATCGTGACGATGAGGGTCACGACGACGTCGACCACGAAGGCGGCGATCGCGCCGTAGAAGTTCCGGCTCTGCACCGACTCGATGTAGACGATCTCCGGAACGCCGAACTTGCCGTTCAGCGTGATCCAGGAGGCGACCGCCGCGACGGTGCCGGAGACGAGGCCGGCGAAACCGGCCCACGGAGTCATCCGCTTCCAGAACACACCGACGATGAACGTCGCGAACAGCGGCGCGTTGAAGAACGAGAACAGCGCCTGGACGTAGTTCATGATGTTCTCGTAGCCGGCCGCGATGAACGCGGTGCCGATGCCGATCAGGATGCCGATGACCGTGATGATGCGGCCGACCTGCAGGTAGTACCGGTCCGGTCGGTTCTTGACGACGTACGGCCGCCACAGGTCGTAGGTGAAGACCGTGTTGAACGAGCTGACGTTCGCCGCCATACCGGCCATGAACGCGGCCAGCAGACCGGTCAGCGCGATCCCGAGTACGCCGTTCGGCAGGAACCTCGCCATCAGCTCCGGAATCGCGTCGTTGTACGTCGGGCCGCCCTGCTGACCGAGCTTGGGGATGAGAACGAGCGCCACGAGACCCGGAATGATCGTCAGCGCCGGGATGAAGATCTTCGGGAACGCCCCGATCAGCGGCGTGCGCTGAGCGGCCGAGAGGTCCTTGGCCGAGAGGCAGCGCTGCACCTCGGCGAAGTTCGTCGTCCAGTAACCGAACGAGAGCACGAAGCCGAGACCGAAGACGATGCCGATCCAGTCGCCGAGCGGGTTGGTGGCGTCCCCTGGAGCCGTACCGCCCCACTGGCTGAACGCCGCACCGCCGATCTCGGTGTTCTGGCTGACCTGGTCCTGCAGGCCATCCCAGCCGCCGACCGCGGACAGACCCACGACCACCAGCGGGATCAGACCGGCGAGGATGACGAAGAACTGGAGCACCTCGGTGTAGATCGCGCCGGAGAGGCCGCCGAGCGTGATGTAGACGAGGACGAAGAACGCCGAGATGAAGATGGCCAGCCACAGAGGCCAGCCGAGCAAGCTCTGGATGATCAGGCCGAGCGCGTACAGGTTGACGCCCGCGGTGAGCACGGACGCCACGGCGAACGTCAGCGCGTTGAACGCGTGCGTCGGCCGGTTGAACCGCCGGCGCAGGTACTCGGGGACGCTGTGGACGCGCGTGCTGTAGTAGAACGGCATCAGGACCAGGCCGAGGAAGACCATGGCCGGGACCGCGCCGATCCAGTAGAAGTGCACCGTCGAGATGCCGTACTCGGCACCGTTGGCGGCCATGCCGAGGATCTCCAGCGCACCGAGGTTCGCCGCGACGAACGCTAACCCGGTCACCCAGGCCGGCAGGGCACGGCCGGAGAGAAAGAAGTCCTCGCTGGTTGCCACCGCACGCCGGGCGAGCAGTCCGATCGCGATGACGATGACGAAGTAGATGCCGAGGATCGTGTAGTCGATCCCGTTGACGTCGAGTTTCGCTGCTAATTCGGTCGTCACGCGACCCACCCCTTTCCGCTGAGGACGGGCCGAGGACGCTCCGTGGGTGCGGCTTCGCGGCCCAGCGGTGGGCTTGATACCCCGTGGTATAGCGGGTGAATCGTGGGGTGAGGTACCGGTGTACGTGCGGATCGATGCAGGTGGCTAGTCCCGACCGAACAGCCGGTCAGCGGGGGAGCAGGGCGTCCAGCGCGAGGCGGCCCAGCAACGTCGCGGCGTCCGACCGGTCGAGCTCGTCGTCCAGGAACGGCGTGGCGTTCATCAAGCCGAACGCCGCATGGGCGGCCGCCCGCGCGCGGGCAGGGTCCCACTCCGGTCGAACCTTGCCCAGTACCGCGACCCACTCCTCGACGTACTCGCGTTGGAGGCGGCGGATCGTTCGTCGGCTGTCCTGCGGTAAGCGGTCGATCTCGTGCAGGTAGAGGCTGATCACCGCGGGGTTGCCGAGCGCGAACGACACGTGGAAGTCGACCAACGAGCCGAGTGCGGTGATCGCATCGGGCGCGGCCGAGGCCCGCTGCCGCCCTTCGGC
This sequence comes from Cryptosporangium minutisporangium, assembly GCF_039536245.1. Taxonomy (NCBI): domain Bacteria; kingdom Bacillati; phylum Actinomycetota; class Actinomycetes; order Cryptosporangiales; family Cryptosporangiaceae; genus Cryptosporangium; species Cryptosporangium minutisporangium. Next base: position 42,968 of record NZ_BAAAYN010000044.1, read on the forward strand.
CAGGAGGTGCTCGCACACCGGCGTGAACGCCGCGGCGAGCATCGCCTCCTTACCGGCGAAATGGTGGTACAGCGCCGGGCCGGTGACCCCGGCCGCCGCACCGATGTCGTCCATCGAGACACCGTGGTACCCGCGGCGGGCGAAGAGCTCGACCGCGATCGTGAGGATCTCGTCCCGCCGCCGGGTCTTTACGAGCACGTCCCCGCGGACGGCGTCACGCCACCGGCGGGCTTCGGCGGGTTGGCAGCCAGGTACTGGTCCATCGTGTCGTTGCGCATCGCCGCGAAGAGTTCCTCACCCTTCACCGGGTCGAGCTCCACCGAGCTTCCGTAGGGCGTCGACAGGTCGTCGGTGATGAACGGGAGCGTCGTGCACCGCAGGTTCGTGGGACGCAGCTTCTTCATGCCGAGCGCGAGGTCGGGCAGGTCAACGTTCTCGTCGACGGTCACCGACTCGGCGACCGTGGTCAGCAGCCTGTCGAGCTTGCCCGGGTCGGTCAGCACGCCCTTCGTCGTCATCTTCTTCGCGACCGCGAGGACGACGCGCTGCTGGTTCTGCATGCGACCGAAGTCCCCACCCGGAACGGTCTTGCGCTGACGCATGAAGTCCTGCGCGCCGTCGGCGGTGAGGAAGTTGCAGCCCTTTTTCCACGTCCGGTCGGTGTGGATCGAGGACATCGAGAACGGAATGCAGACCTCGACGCCGCCGACGATGCCGACGAGTTTCCGGACGCTGTTGAAGTCGAGCAGGAACGCGCCGTTGAGCGAGACGCCGGTCAGCTGCTGGACGGTCTTCGCGGTCAACGCCGGGCCGCCGTACTGGTAGGCGGCGTTGATCTTGTTCTTGCCGCCCTCCCACTTGCCGTCCCCGGACGCGGGAATGTCGACGTAGCTGTCCCGCGGGATCGACACGATGTACGCCTTGCTCAGCGTCTTGTCGATATGGGCCATCATGATCGTGTCCGAACGCGTGCCCTCGGACGCGGCGAAGTCCGGGTCGTTCGCCCGGTCGTCCGAACCGAGGATCAGGAAGTTCAGCGGACCCTCGGTGTAGGTGGACTGTTCGTCCGAGAGGTCGCCCAGAATGTCCGCGCGCTTCAGCTTGCTCTCGTAGCGGTGGTTCAGCCCGTAGGCGGCGGTGAGGGTACCGCCAGCCAGCACGACCAGGACCGCACCGAGCACCACACAGACCTTGGCCCACGGCGGGGACTTCGGCTTCTTCGGCGGCACCGGGGAGCGGAACGTGGCCGGACTCGGCGGTTCGGCCGGCGTGGCCGACCGGGCCTCCTGCAGGCCTACTGCCATCACGCTCCCTAGCGTCAGTCGCGCCGCCGCCCGGGGTAGCGCGAAGAACAGCCAGAAGTGTATGGGCGCCAGTCCTCCGTCGCACTCAACCCGCAACGGCGGGCGGCGATGGAGTACTCGACCCCCGCCGCACCACGGTGTGCAGCGGCCCTACTCCCGGCCGACCGTCAGTCCGGCGACTTCCGGTCGATCGCCTGATTCGCGTCTCTCTACCAGCGCATTTCGGCGCTTTGGCAGGTACATCGCGACCAGTCGACAGGAGCATAGCCAAGGAGATGAAGAATCGACCCAGCGATCAGAAGTCTGTGGATTGTTCCGTCCGAAGAGATGAGTGCGTTGTTACTGTGCGCATTCTCTCGTCACTTGGCGTGATTGATTTCGGGCATAGTGGCAGGTCGGAGACCTTGCCGCCGAGCCTAAATAGCCTCCCCGGTGCCAACAAGGAGGCATTTTCCGTTATTGCGGGGATAGGGAACGGGTGACTCATTACGAGCGAGGGTTGCGCGAATGGGGCTTTCCGGCGCGTCCGCGACCGTAGCGCCGCCGCCACAGCCCTGGGCGAGGTCTCGTCTGCGGCCGCCGGGAAAACGAAGCGGACCGTGCGAGTGTTCGCACGGCCCGGATCCAGCGTCCTGATGAAGCTTTACGGGAGGGAGGACCTGCCCGAAGGAGTGGAGACGAGGGGAATCGAACCCCTAACCCCCGCCTTGCAAAGGCGGTGCTCTGCCAATTGAGCTACGTCCCCGCGCGCGCCGTCGGCGGACCGCAGGACGCCGTAGCGGCGGGAGCTATTCAGCGGTGGTCGGGCGCCGTGGTGGCTTCGTGCCAGAGCTCACGCTCGTCGCTGGCTTCCTTGAATTTCTTGGCAGCCAGAACGGCGATACCCGCGACAGCCGCGAGCACGAGCGCCTTCTTCCACATGGAGAATGCTCCCTTCTCCGCACCCGCCATTGCGGGCGCTGGTGGGGCTAGCTGGAATCGAACCAGCGACCTCATCGTTATCAGCGATGCGCTCTAACCGACTGAGCTATAGCCCCCGACGCGGACGAAAGATTACCCTACCCGTCCGCCCCGCCCCAAACCCGCTACCCCCGTCGGGCAGCGGGCTCCGCTAGGAGCGGACTTCCCAGCCTTACTGGTTCCGCTCGGCGAGCGTCAGCTCGACACCGCCGACCAGGTCCGCACACACGTTGTAGATGAACGCGCCGAGCGTCGCCAGCGCCGTGAACAGCACCATGTTGACGGCTCCGAGCAGCGCGGACCCACCGATCACCATCTTCGCCGTGATCGCCAGGTCGATTCCCTGGCTACCGTCCTGCCCCGCGGTGACCGTGCTGATCGTCTCGTTCAGGCTGTCCCACACGCCGAGGGCGCCGAGGACCATGTACAGGATCGACGTGGCCACCACCGACGCGATGAACAGCACCAGCGACACCGCGAACGAGAACTTCATCACCGACCACGGGTCGACCTTCTTCAGCTGCAGCCGAGCCCGGCGCGGGCCCCGACTCGCGGCCGCCGACACGGTCTGTCGCGCCGATCGGACGGCCTCCCCGACCTGAACCCGGGGAGGGGCCGCAGCGCCGCTCGACTGGCCCGCTGAGCCGCCGGAGACGGGCGCCGCACTGGTCGGCGTGGCCCCGCTCCCGGCCGGGCTGCCCACCGCGTGGGCAGCCGGCGGGCTGACCGACGCGGCCGCAGGCCGGGCGGCCTGCGACACGCTGGTGTCCCGATCGAACGACGGCATCGACGCGGTGGCCGCCGCCGGCGGGGAGGACGTCGGCGGCTTCGCCGCCGCCGCGGTGCGGGCGGTGGCGCTGCCGGCTCCGCTCCCGGACGTCGGGGACGCCGGCGAACCGGACGCGGCGGCCGGAGCAGGGTTCGCCACCGGCTTGCCGTACGTGGTGCCCTGGCTCTTCGTCGCCGGGCGGGTGGCTCCGTTCGCCGAGCCACCGGACGCCGGAGTCGTCGACGCGGGCGACGGCGTGCTCTTGGCAGCCGCTGGCTTCGTCGGGTTGGAGGCCTTAGTCGGCGTGGACGCCCCGGCGGCCGCGGACGGCGTCGTGGGCCCGGCGGTGGCCGGCTTGGCGCCCCCGCTCCCCGTGCCGGCCGGCGAGCCGGTGGCCGACGCCGGAGCACCGGCCGGCTTCGTCGTCGCGGACGAGGCGTCGGTCGCCCCCGGTTTCGCGGGCTGCTTCGGCGCCGCCGGCTTGGCCGACGGCGCGGCGGTGCCGCTCCGACCGGTGTCACGCGACGGCGTAGCGGCGCCTCCCACGGTGGCACGGCCGACGGTGGCCTTTCCCACCGCGGCGGACGCCCGGGCCGGGCCGCTCGAGTTCTGAGCGCCCGGACCGTCCGTGCTCTCGGAGTCAGTCATCAGCCGTCCTGTCCGTCAGGTTCGTCCTCGTTGCGCGCGATCGCCACCAGTGTCACCCCGGCAGGGAGCTCCATGAGCTTCACCCCCATCGTGTTCCGGTCACGAGTACGGCGAACCTGCCGCACCGGCGTCCGGATCACGCCACCGTTAGACGTGATAGCGAAGAGCTCATCATCGGTGGTTACCGCAAGAGCTGCGATGAGCCGTCCGCGCTTGGACACGATCCTGGCAGTGACTACCCCCTTACCACCACGACCTTGGACCGGATACTCCTCAATTGGTGTCCGCTTGGCGAAACCACCTTCGGTGGCGACAAGGACGTCCATACCCTCGCGAGCCACGTGCATGGAGAGAAGTTCGTCCTCGCCGGTGAACCGCATCCCGATGACACCCGAGGTAGCCCGGCCCATCGGGCGCAGCGACTCGTCGTCCGCCTTGAAGCAGATCGCCTGAGCCTGCTTGCTGACCAGCAGCAGGTTGTCGCTCTCGTTGATCAGCTCCGCGCCCACCAGCTCGTCGCCGTCGCGCAGGTTGATCGCGATGACGCCGCCCTGCCGGTTCGAGTCGAACTCGGTGAGCTTGGTCTTCTTGACCAGCCCGTTCCGAGTGGCCAGCACGAGGTGCGGCGCGTCCTCGTACGTGCGGATCTCGATGACTTCGGCGATTTGTTCGTCGGGCTGGAAGGCGAGCAGGTTCGCCACGTGCTGGCCGCGGGCCGTGCGACTCGCCTCCGGCAGCTCGTACGCCTTCACCCGGTAGACGCGGCCCTTGTTCGTGAAGAACAGGATCCAGTCGTGGGTCGAGCAGACGAAGAAGTGCGCGACGATGTCGTCCTGCTTGAGCGCCGCCCCCTGCACGCCCTTGCCGCCACGCCGCTGCGACCGGTAGAGGTCGACCTTGGTGCGCTTGGCGTAGCCGGTGCGGGTGATCGTGACGACCACCGGCTCCTCGGCGATCAGGTCTTCCATCGAAACGTCGCCGTCGTACGGCAGGATCTTGGTCCGCCGGTCGTCGCCGTACTTGTCGACGATCGCGGCGAGCTCGTCGCCGATTATCTGGCGCTGCTTCTCGTCGCTGGCGAGGATCGACTCGAGCTCGGCGATGTCCTCCATCAACTGGTTGTACTCGTCGATGATTTTCTGGCGCTCGAGAGCGGCCAGTCGACGCAGCTGCATGTCCAGGATGGCGGTGGCCTGCAGCTCGTCGATCTCCAGAAGCTGCATCAGGCCGGTGCGCGCGATATCGACGGTATCCGAAGCCCGGATCAGCGCGATGACCTCGTCGAGCGCGTCCAGCGCCTTGAGGTAACCGCGCAGGATGTGGGCCCGCTCCTCCTTCTTGCGGAGGCGGTAGCGGGTGCGCCGGACGATGACCTCGACCTGGTGGGCGACGTAGTACCGGAGCATCTGCGCGATGTTCAGGGTCCGGGGGACACCGTCGACGATCGCGAGCATGTTGACGCCGAACGAGTCCTGCAGCTGGGTGTGCTTGTACAGGTTGTTCAGCACGACCTTGGCGACGGCGTCCCGCTTGAGCACCAGCACCAGGCGCTGCCCGGTCCGGCCGGACGACTCGTCGCGGATGTCGGCGATGCCACCGAGCTTGCCTTCCTTCACCAGCTCGGCGATGCGCTCGGCCAGGTTGTCGGGGTTGACCTGGTACGGCAGCTCGGTGACGACGAGCATCTGCCGACCGCGGCGGTCTTCCTCCACCTCGACGACCGAACGCATCCGGACCAGCCCACGACCGGTTCGGTAGGCGTCCGCGATGCCCTCGGCGCCGACGATCAGCGCGCCGGTCGGGAAGTCCGGGCCCTTGATCCGCGCCGCGAGCGCGACGATCGTCTCTTCTTCGGAGGCCTCCGGGTTGTCCAGGCACCACTGGACACCGGAGGCGACCTCGCGGAGGTTGTGCGGCGGGATGTTCGTAGCCATCCCGACCGCGATCCCGGCCGAGCCGTTGACCAGCAGGTTCGGGAACCGCGCAGGCAGGATCGCCGGCTCGGTGGCCCGGCCGTCGTAGTTCGCGACCATATCGACGGTGTCTTCGTCGATGTCCCGAACCATCTCCATGGCCAGCGGATCGAGCCGGCACTCGGTGTACCGCATGGCGGCGGCCGGGTCGTTACCCGGCGATCCGAAGTTGCCGTTGCCGTCGATCAGCGGATGGCGCAGCGACCAGGGCTGCGCCATCCGGACCAGGGTGTCGTAGATCGAGGTGTCGCCGTGGGGGTGGAACTGCCCCATCACGTCGCCGACGACGCGGGAACACTTCACGTACCCACGTTCCGGTCGGTAGCCGCCGTCGTACATCCCGTACAGGACCTTGCGGTGCACGGGCTTGAGGCCGTCCCGCACGTCCGGCAGCGCACGCCCGACGATGACGCTCATCGCGTAGTCGAGGTAGCTGCGCTGCATCTCCACTTCGAGCCCGACTGGCTCGACGCGGTCGCCGGAGGGTGGCGGGGTCGTCGTCTCGGTCACGAACTGCCTTCCGGTGTGGATATCGTTCCCACGAGCGGGAGTTATGTACGATATGCCGTTTTACGGTGTGGATGAGGCTGTGAACAGTGTGGACAACTCCCGGCGGATACCATGTGCGCTTCGGCGCATTTGCAGTCCCTTACCGGCGTTTCCACACCACGGACAACAATCTCGTTAGATGTCCAAGAAACGGACATCCTTGGCGTTCTGCTGGATGAACGAGCGGCGCGCCTCGACGTCCTCCCCCATCAGGACGCTGAACAACTCATCGGCGACCGCCGCATCGTCGAGCGTCACCTGGAGCAACGTCCGGGTCGCCGGGTTCATCGTGGTCTCCCAGAGCTCGGGGTAGTTCATCTCGCCGAGACCCTTGAACCGCTGGATGTCGTCCGGCTTGGCCTTGGGGTTCTTCTCCTGACGTAGCCGGATCAGGCCGTCGCGCTCACGGTCGGAGAACGCGTACTGGGCGTCGTCGCCCTTCTTGTTCCACTTCACCTTGTACAGCGGCGGCTGGGCCAGGTAGACGTGGCCGAGCTCGACGAGCGGCTTCATGAAGCGGAACAGCAGCGTCAGCAGCAGCGTCCGGATGTGCTGGCCGTCGACGTCGGCGTCGGCCATCAGCACGATCTTGTGGTAGCGGAGCTTCTCGATGTCGAACTCGTCGTGGATGCCGGTGCCCAGCGCGGTGATCAGCGACTGGACCTCGTTGTTCTTGAGCACCCGGTCGATCCGGGCCTTCTCCACGTTCAGGATCTTGCCGCGGATCGGCAGGATGGCCTGGAACCTCGGGTCGCGGCCCTGCTTCGCCGAACCGCCGGCCGAGTCACCCTCCACGATGTAGAGCTCGCACTCGCGCGGGTCGGAGGACTGGCAGTCCGACAGCTTGCCGGGCATCGCGTTCGAGTCGAGCGCGCTCTTCCGGCGAGCCAGCTTCCTGGCCTGCTGGGCGGCGATCCGCGCCCGGGACGCCGCGGAGGCCTTCTGGATGATCGACCGCGCCTCGCTGGGGTTGCGCTCGAACCAGTCGTTGAGCCACTCGTTGCAGATCTTCTGGACGAACGACTTCACCTCGGTGTTGCCGAGCTTCGTCTTCGTCTGGCCCTCGAACTGCGGGTCGGCGATTTTCACGCTGATGATCGCCGCGAGACCCTCGCGGATGTCGTCGCCGGTGAGGTTGTCGTCGCTGCCGCGGAGGAGCTTCTTCTCCTTCGCGTACCGGTTGACGATGCTCGTCAGCGAGGTGCGGAAGCCCTCGTCGTGCGTGCCGCCCTCGTGGGTGTTGATCGTGTTGGCGAACGAATGGATCGACTCGCGGTAGCTCTCGTTCCACTGCATCGCGACCTCGACGGAGAGACCCTGACCCTCGCCGGCGAACTCGATGACGCTCTTGTGGATCGGCGTGTTCTTGTCGTTCAGGAACCGCACGTAGTCGGCGATGCCGCCCTTGTACTGGTAGGTGTACTCGCGGGGCTTCTCGCCCCGGTCGCCGTCCGGGTCGCGCTCGTCCCGCAGGATCAGCGTCAGCCCTCGGTTGAGGAACGCCATCTCCTGCATGCGGCGACGGATCGTCTCGAGGTTGTAGACCGTCTCCTCGAAAATCGTCGGATCGGCCCAGAACGTGATCGACGTGCCGTGCTCGCTGGTCGCGCCGCGCCTCTCGAGCTTGGCGGCCGGCTGGGTGTTCACGTACGGCTGGTACCAGACGTAGCCGTCGGTCTTGATCTCGACCTCGAGCTTGTGCGACAGCGCGTTCACGACCGAGACGCCGACGCCGTGCAGACCGCCGGAGACCGCGTACGACTTGCCGTCGAACTTGCCGCCCGCGTGCAGGACGGTAAGGACGACCTCGACCGCCGGGCGCTTCTCGACCGGGTGCATGCCGACCGGAATGCCACGGCCGTTGTCGACGACCCGGACGCCACCGTCGTCGAGCAGCGTCACCTCGACCCGGTCGCAGTAGCCGGCGAGCGCTTCGTCGACCGCGTTGTCCACGACCTCCCACACCATGTGGTGCAGGCCGCGCTCACCGGTGGAGCCGATGTACATACCTGGCCGCTTGCGAACTGCTTCGAGGCCTTCGAGAACAGTGATGGAGCTGGCGCTGTAGCCGGACTTCTTCTTTTCTGACACGGACTGGCCTCGGCTGCTCTCTCCACCGGCGGTCCGGCGGCGTCGGGCGCACAGGCGTTTTCCTCACCACGCCACTCCGACCGGTGCGGGGGCACCGAACTGAGTGCAGCGCGGCGCAAGCCTGACACGCGCGGGTACGGAGCCAGTCTAGCCGTCCGGTCCGACAGGAAGTCGCAGCGGCGCGTCCTGTGGGCTAGCTGACGCTTTCGGCCCCCATCCGCGTGGGTACCTACTGGGGCTGGCTGCCGACTTCGTACGACCGGTTTCCCGGCGCGAGGCTCGACGCCGTGGTAGTCGGGTAGCGACCGTACCCCGACGGCCCAACCGAGCCGGCTCCCCTGGACGCCGGCGGAGGCGAGGACACTCCGGCGGGGCGGTCGGCGACGGCGCCCGACGGACCGCTCCCGGCCGACGGCGGATCGCTCACCGGGGCGCGGGGCGCCGGGTAACTTCCGCCCGGACCGGCAGTGGACGCGGTGCCGCCCGCGGCCAGCCGCGCGGCGAAGGTGCGAAGCAGCTCGGCCGTCTGGGTCAACGGCGCCACGGCGTCCCGCGCGCGGTCGGCGGCCTGGTTGAGGTGCGCGGCCAGACTCGGCGGTGCGGTGATCGGTGGCCCCTCGGGCTGCTCGAACCGAATGGTGGCCACCACGCTCGCGGCGTCGCGGAGCTTCTGCGAGACCTCCACGACGGGGCTCCGCTGCCGCTGGGCCTGGTCGGAGAGGAACCGGAGTCGACCGGCGATCCGCTCCAACTCAGATGCCATCGGAACAACCTTCCGTACTGGCTCGCCTGCTCTGCGTATCCATTCTCACATCGCCTGAGGATGAATAGCTGCCGATGTCGGGATCACTCAGGCCCGTCACTCAGGCACCGTCGCGACGAACCGGCGCCCTTCGATGACCGCGTTCCGCATCAGCTCGATCGATCGGTCCAACTCGTCGAGGTTCATCTGGAGCTGGTCGAGGACCTTCCGGTCGTAACCGGTGGCGGTGCCGGCGATCGCCGAGTCGACCTGCGAGACCGCCTCGTGGATCTGTTGTTTCAGCTGAGTGAGGCTCGCGGCTTGGCGCTCGACTTGACCCAATCGCTCGAGGAGCCGTCGCTTCTCGGCCGCCGAAGTCGCCATGCCGAATGACTTTAGCGGCCGCGCCGGTGGCCGAGTTGGACGGTGAAGCGACCGAGAACGGTGTGCTCCGTGGGTTTCGCGATTCGCAGATGATCTTTGTCGATCAATGTCGATTGGGCTTGATCCACATATCCACAGGAAGCCTGTGGATAACTCTCGTCACCGCAGGAGGGGCGTGGTCGGCCCGCCCGCCGCAGGCCGGTGACCGCTGCTTCCTTCGGCCGCTTCTCGGTCGCGCGATCCGTGCTGATCTATGTTGATCAACATAGATCCACCTGGATCACGGTGGGCTGCAGCGCGCGCTGCGGGACGAACTGTGACGATGGATGCATGGCGGCTGACGTGCAGATCATCGGAGCCGGGATCGCGGGTCTCGCGTGTGCGAGAGCGCTCGTCGGCGCCGGTCACCGAGTAGTGGTCCGGGAACTATCCGAATCCGTTGGTGGGCGGATGGCGACCCGTCGGCTGGACGGTCGGCCGGTGGACCTCGGCGCGTCGTACTTCACCTGCCGCGACGAGGCTTTCCGCACCGTCGTCGACGACTGGGTACGGCGCGGGCTCGCCCACCCCTGGACCAGCGCGTTCGCCGTCCACACGCCGCACGGAACCACCCCCGGCGAGGACGGACCCGTGCGCTACGGCAGCCGCGGCGGCCTCCGCACGCTCGTCGAGGACCTCGCGAGCGGGCTGATGGTGTCGCTCGGCGATCCGGTGACCAGCGTCGAGCCCGGTCCACGCGTCAATGGCTGGCCCGCCGACGCGGTCGTGCTCGCGGTACCCGACCCGGAGGCGCACCGGCTGCTCGACCCGGCCTGCACGGAAGAGCGGGATCTCACCGCGGATACCCCCTGGTCACCGGTGATCGCGGTCGCTGCGGGCTGGTCGAGCAGGCGCTGGGACGTGGACGGGGTCTTCGTGCACGACGATCAGGTCGTGGAGTGGATCGCGGACGACGGCCGGCGACGAGGGGACTCCGCACCGGTGCTGGTCGCCCACTCCACGGCCGAGTTCGCAGCGGCGCACCTCGACGACCCGCACCAGGCCGCCGTCGCCGTGATCGACACCGTGCGCAGCGTCCTCGACATCCCCGAGCCGCCGAGCTGGATCTACGTCGAGCCGTGGGCGCGGGCACGCCCGGTCGAGCCACGCGCGACGCCGTACCACTACGGCGAGGCACGGATCGGCTTGTGCGGAGACGCGTGGGGATCTCCCCGCATCGAGACCGCCTGGCTGTCCGGCCACCGACTCGGCACCGAAATCGCCCGCACGCTCGCCTGATTCCGCCCTGCCGACCTGCCCGACAACTCGGGTCGATCGATGTTGATCCACATATCCACAAGACACCTGTGGATACCGCCAGCCCGCTGGCCCGGCGCATCGATACATTGATCAATGTGGGCAGGCCGGGCGAGCGGGGAGGTGAAGGATGACCGACGAGGTCTCCTTGCTGTCCACCGCGGAAGCCGCCCGCCGGCTCGGCGTCAAACCGGCAACGCTCTACGCGTACGTGAGCCGCGGCCTGCTGTCCCGGGTTCGAGGCGCCGACGGCCGCACGAGCTTCTTCGATCCGGCCGAGCTCGACTCGATGGCGCAGCAGCCGAGGACCCCGGTTGCGGCCGCAGGCAACGGGGTCGTGGTCCGCACCGCGGTGAGCGAGATCCGTGACCAGCGGCTCTGGTATCGCGGACGGGACGCCTGCGAGATGGCGCGCACCGAGTCGTTCGAGGCCGTCGCCGGCTGGCTGTGGTCGGCCGGTCGGCCGATGCCGCCGTTCGCCGGGCCCGCTGAGTTCGTCGAGGCCGGCCGTGCGGCCGCCGATGCGCTTCCGGACGGCGCCCGGCTCCTGGACCGCATCCGGGCGATCGTCGCAGCGGTCGGCGCGGTCGACCCGTTGCGCGCCGACCTCCGGCCCGAGGCCGTGATGGTCACGGCCGCCACGCTGATCGGTGCGCTGGTGGACGGTCTACCGCGCAGGCGGGAGAGGGACGCGGACGCCGAATCCGTGGCGCAGCGGCTGTGGGGCGTCCTGACCTCGCTCCCCGCCGAGCCGACCACCGTGGCATCCCTGAACACCGCACTCGGTCTGCTCGCCGACCACGCGGTGACCGCGTCGACGCTCGCGGCTCGGGTCGCCGCGTCGGCCCGCGCGCACCCGTACGCGGCGATCGGAGCCGCGCTCTACAGCCTGGACGGCCCGGTGGAGAGCGGAACGACCGCGCTGGTGCACCGGACACTGGTCGAGGCCGAACGGGACGGCAGCGTCGCGGTGGTCGCGCGCCTGCTCGACCAGGCGAACCAGCTGCCGGGATTCGGCCACCCGCTCTACCCGGACGGCGACCCCCGCGGCCGGACGCTCATCGACGTGCTCGCCGCCGAACCGCCGCACCGCGGCCGGTGGGAAGCCGTGGAGCAGTTCCTCGCGACCGGTCAGCGCGGTCGGCCGCTGGCTCCGACGATCGACTTCGGAGTGGCGGCGCTGACGTTCACCGCCGGGATGCCCGCCGACGCCGGGCTGGCCATCCTCGCGGTCGCGCGGTGTGCGGGATGGGTCGCGCACACGCTCGAGGAGTACGCGGAGGAGCCGGACCGGTTCCGGCCGTCCGCCGAGACGCAGCGGCGGTCCCGTCTGCGGCCCTGAGCCGCGGGTGGCCTCCGCAGCCGCGGGTGGCCTCGGGGCCACGTCCGGGCGCTGCGCCAGGGGCTGGGTCAGCCGTAGGTGTCGCGCGGCCCACGGCCGCGGACGGAGAGCGGTCCCCGCTTCCAGCTCGGCGAGGACGGCCCGTGCACCCGGATCTTCCGGACGATGTCGGGCCCCACCTCGGCGGAGAGCAGCCCGAGCAGTTTGCCGGAGAGCAGGCGCAGCTGGGTCGCCCAGGCTGTGGACTCCGCCTGGAGGGTCAGCTCCCCGTCACGCAGTCCGACCGGGCGGGATTTCGCCGCGATCTCCGGGCCGACGAGGGTGGGCCAGTCCCCCAGCACCCGCGCTTCGGCCGTAGCGCGGTCCCAACCGCGCTCGGCCACCATCCGACGCACCAGGCGGCCCAGCGGCTGGGGATCGCGCGGGTCCGGGCCGGCGCCGCTCCAGCGACGTCGCTTGGGGCTCTGACCGTCGCCGGGCTGGCGCGCCGGTGCCCCGGGACGGGTGGTGTACGTGCGGCCCGCCGCACGGGCAGCGTCCAGAGCGGCCCGTGCCAGCTGTGCACCGGCGAGCGGCTTCGTTCCGCCGCCGGGCGCTGCCGGCGTAGCGTCCGCTGCTTCGTCAGACACGAGTGACCTCCCCCGCCGCGACATCGAACCGTACACCCTGCAGCGCTGACGGAACGTCCGCGGCGACAGCCGCGGTCACCAGCACCTGGGACGCATCCCGGACCAGTCCCGCCAGGCGATCACGGCGTTGGGTGTCGAGTTCGGCGAAGACGTCGTCGAGGATGAGGACCGGCTCACCACCGTCCGCGCTGAGCAGGTCGTAGCTGCCCAGCTGGAGGGCGAGCGCGTAGGACCAGCCCTCGCCGTGGCTGGCGTAACCCTTCGCCGGCAGGTCACCGAGCCAGAGCACGACGTCGTCGCGGTGCGGGCCGACCAGGGTGATGCCCCGCTCGATCTCCTGGCTCCGCGACGCGGCCAGCGACTCCAGGATCCGGTGGGTCAGGTCGGCGACGTCGACGTTGAACTCCGGACGGTCGGTGACCGGCTCGGGCAGGTCGGTGGCTGAATCGCCGTGCGTGGACGACCGGTAAGCGAGGCGGGTGCGGCCCTTGCCCGCGCTGACCGCGTCGTAGGCCTTCGCGACGTACGGCTCCAGCGCGCTGAGTACCTCGAGCCGACCGGCCAGCAGCTCGGCGCCGTGCGCGGCCAGGTGCCCGTCCCAGACCTCCAGGGTCCGGAGGTCGCCGGCTCCCTTGGCGGCGCGACGCGCGGACGCGGCCGTGCGGAGCAGCGCGTTGCGTTGTCTCAGAACCCGGTCGTAGTCGGCGCGGACCGCGGCGTAGCGGGGCGAACGGGCGACCAGCAGTTCGTCGATGAACCGACGACGCTCGGCCGGGTCGCCACGCACGAGTGCGAGGTCTTCGGGGGCGAACAGCACGGTCCGCAGCGCCCCGAGAACGTCCCGTGGCCGGGCGACCGGCGATCGATTGAGACGGGCGCGGTTGGCCTTGCCCGGCACGATCTCCAGCTCGACGAGCAGCTCGCGGGCGTCCCGGACGACGGCCGCGCGGATCACCGCCCGGGTGGCGCCCGCCCGCACCAGCGGTGCGTCCGTCGCCACCCGGTGACTCCCCAGGGTCGAGACGTAGCCGATCGCCTCGACCAGGTTGGTCTTGCCTTGGCCGTTCGGGCCGACGAACACGTTCGGGCCGGGCTCGAGATCGACCGACACCGCGGGATAGCTGCGGTAGTCGACCAGAGACAGGTGGCGGACGTGGGTGCCGCCCAACCGGTGGGGGTCCCCGGCCCGATCCGTGTTCATTTCCCCTTCATACAGTGAGAACGGCCGGTGCGATCAGGAGTCGACGGTTCCGCCAGGGCCACCGGCGCCGGCCTCGGCCGCCACCTTGGCCGCCTTGGTGACCGCGTGGCCACCGAACTGGTTCCGCAGCGCCGCGACGGCCTTCATCGCCGGCGAGTCGTCCTGCCGGGAGCTGAACCGAGCGAACAGCGCGGCGGTGATCACGGGCATCGGCACCGAGTGGTTGATCGCCTCTTCGACGGTCCACCGTCCCTCGCCGGAGTCGTTGACGTAGCCCTTGATCTCGTCGAGGTCGGGGTCTTCCTCCAGCGCGTTGACCAGCAGGTCGAGCAGCCAGGAGCGGACCACGGTGCCCTGCGTCCAGCTCTTCAGCACGCCCGGCACGTCCTCGACGACGTCGGTGGCGGCCAGCAGCTCGTAGCCCTCCGCGTAGGCCTGCATCATGCCGTACTCGATGCCGTTGTGAACCATCTTCGAGAAGTGGCCTGCACCGATCGGGCCGGCGTGCACGAACCCCGATTCGCCCTCCGGCTTGAGCGCATCGAAGAACGGCTGGACGACCGCGACGTGCTCGGCGGAGCCGCCGACCATCAGTGCGTAGCCGTTCTGCAGGCCCCAGACACCGCCGGAGACGCCGGCGTCGACGTAGCCGATGCCCTTCTCGGCGAGCAGGTCGGCATTGATCTTGTCGTCGGTGAAGCGGGAGTTACCACCGTCGACGACCACGTCACCGGCCGAAAGCAGCTGGCCCAGCTCCTTGACGGTGTCCCGGGTGGGCTCGCCCGCGGGCACCATGACCCAGACGACCCGCGGCGAGCTCGTGAACGCGTCCACGAGCTCGGTCAGGCTGCCGACGTCGGCGATCTCGTGGTTGCGGTCGTAACCGATGACGGTGTGACCAGCGCGGCGCAGGCGCTCGCGCATGTTGCCGCCCATTTTGCCGAGCCCGATGAGGCCGATCTCCATGCTGCTCTCCCCTGCGTTCTGATGGCCCAGTCTTCGCGTGGCGGTTGCCGGCCGGGTCGGTGTTCCACGAAGCGACCGGTCGTGGCCTAGGTGCCGCAGGCGCCCAGTTCGACAGCCGTGCCCCGGCCAGACCGTCTCCACACACCGGACGCTTCATGATCGATTCTTCCCCGTGCCCGGCAGGCAGATGTCAACCGGTCCCCGGCTATCTGTCGACGGGCCGGGGAACCGACACGGAACGACCCCTGCCGCGGGCCGCTGCTACTGGGAAACGCCGCCGTTACTGGGAGACCCGGACAGGCATCAGCAAGTACCGGTAGGCGCTCTCGTTGACCGGCTTGGACTCGGCGTCGGCCTCTTCGCCGGTCAGCACGGCCGGCTTGAGCGGGGTGGTGCAGGAGAGCACGGCGACCTCGGTGCCGAGCGCGTTCAAGCCGTCGAGCAGGAACTGCGGGTTGAACGCGATCTCGATGTCCTCGCCGTCGAACACCGCATCGGTGGACTCGGACGCCCGCGCGTCCTCGGTGCCGCCCGCCTCGACGGTGAGCGTCCCCGTGGTGAACGCGAGCCGCACCGGGGTGTTCCGCTCGGCGACCAGCGACACCCGCTTGACGACCTCGATCATCGTGGCGGTCGGGACCTTGGCCTGGATCGCGTGGGTGTCGGGGAAGAGCGACCGGACCGGCGGGAACTGACCGTCGAGCAGGCGGGTGGTGGTTCGCCGCCCAGCGCCGGAGAACCCGATCAGACCCTCGCCGGTGGTGCCCTGGCTCAGCGCGAGCGTGACTTCGGTGCCCGACGACATCGCGCGTGCGGTGTCGGAGAGCGTGCGGGCCGGCACCAGCGCGTGCTGGCTGACGTCCGGAGCGCCGGGACGCCAGGTGAGTTCGCGCACCGCCAATCGATACCGGTCGGTGGCGAGCATCGTCAGCCGGTCGCCTTCGAACTCCAGCCGGACGCCGGTGAGGACCGGGAGGGTGTCGTCCTTGCCTGCCGCGACGACGACCTGGGAGACCGCGCTGGCGAACTCGTCGGCATCGACGGCACCGGCGACCGTGGGCATCTCCGGCAGCGTCGGGTAGTCCTCCACCGGCATGGTCGGCAGCGTGAACCGGGCGGTGCCGCAGACGATCTCAGCGCGCGCCTCGTCGGCGTCGAGCTCGACCGGGTGGTTCGGGAGCGCCCGGGTGATCTCGGCGAGTAGACGGCCGGAGACCAGGACGCGGCCGGGCGTGTCGGTCTGGACGTCCACGCCCATCTGGCTGGAGACCTCGTAGTCGAAGCCCGAGACGGTCAACCGGTCGTTGTCAGTCTCCAGCAGAACGCCGGCCAGCACCGGCACCGGCGGCCGCGCCGGCAGGCTTTTCGCCGTCCACGCGACGGCGTCGGCAAGCGACTCGCGCTCGACCCGGAACTTCATTCCTCGCCTCCATCAAAACGCTGGCCCTGCTGCGGGTAGGGCAGGCCCTGTTGCTTCTCGGGATGGGCCTCGGTGCATCCGACGTCGATGGTGGCAGCACCGTCGATGTGATGCCGTCCTTCGCCGTGCTGGGGAGCCGACCGTACCCCGACCGTGCGACGAAACGGTGCGCCGGGCGGCGAAGGCGCGTCTGCAGCTTCCTTCTTCGGTGCCGTTGGTGTTCGGAGGCTCGGATCGGAGTTTTCCCCACAGTCCCCAGCACCTAAGAGCATGTGAGATCTCTCTAGATAACTGATTCATCGTCGTAGTAGGGGCTGTGGGAACTGTGGGAATCGAACGTTTTCGCAGCGTGCGACGTGAATGGGGGTGTGGAAAGGCAGTGGGGACATTGGGGATGACGGAAGGCCGGTTGTGGATGCCGCGCAGTTGTCCCCGGCTACCCACAGCGCACCCACATCTGGGCCCACAGGTTCCCCACATTCCGAAGCCCTTTCCACAGAGTTATCCCCAGCCTGTGCATGAGCGCAGATGAAACGGTGGATAGTCCTGGGGGCAGTGCGGTGGATGGGCGATGAGGTCACGGCTCCAGCCAGCGATCTCACTCGTACCCACCTGTGGGTAAAGAACGTCCACATGGTGTGGACCACCTGGGTGCACGGCCTGTGGATCGCGAGACTCGGTCCGAATACGCGTAGCTCGCAAATGGTGCATTTGGTGAGTGGCTAAAACCGCAGAGCGCCGGCTTCCGCGCGCGAACGACAACGGCCCGCGCCTCCCTTCGGGACGGCGCGGGCCGGAAACGGCGGCGGTTACTGCTGTGCGCGCTGCTTGATTCGGTTGGTCAGCTCGGCGATCTGGTTGTAGAGGGATCTCCGCTCGGCCATCATCTGGCGGATCTTGCGGTCGGCGTGCATGACCGTCGTGTGATCGCGGCCGCCGAATGCCTGGCCGATCCGGGGCAACGACAGGTCAGTCAGCTCGCGGCACAGGTACATGGCCACCTGGCGAGCGTTCACCAGTACCCGGGAGCGCGAGGAGCCGCAGAGGTCGTCCATCGAGACGCTGAAGTACTCGGCCGTCGCGGCCATGATCGTCGCCGCGGTGATCTCGGGACCGCCGCCCTCGGGGATCAGGTCCTTCAGCACCACCTCGGCGAGGCCCAAGTCGACCGGCTGTCGGTTCAGGCTGGCGAACGCGGTGACCCGGATCAGCGCACCCTCGAGCTCGCGGATGTTGGACTGGATCTTGCTGGCGATGAACTCCAGCACCTCCGGCGGCGCCGCCAACCGCTCCTGGGCCGCCTTCTTCCGGAGGATCGCGATCCGCGTCTCCAGGTCCGGCGGCTGGATGTCAGTGAGCAACCCCCACTCGAAGCGCGTACGCAGCCGCTCCTCCAGCGTCGACAGCTGCTTGGGCGAGCGGTCGGAGCTGATCACGATCTGCTTGTTCGCGTTGTGGAGCGTGTTGAAGGTGTGGAAGAACTCCTCCTGCGTCCGCTCCCGGCTCTCCAAGAACTGGATGTCGTCGACGAGCAGGATGTCGACGTCGCGGTAGCGGCGCTGGAACGCCTGCGTCTTGTCGTCCCTCAGCGAGTTGATGAAGTCGTTGGTGAACTCTTCGGTCGACACGTACCGCACCGCGCGGGCGTTGCCGAGCGACTGGGCGTAGTGGCCGATCGCGTGCAGCAGGTGGGTCTTGCCCAGCCCGGATCCGCCGTAGACGAACAGCGGGTTGTACGCCTTCGCCGGCGCTTCGGCCACCGCGACCGCGGCCGCGTGGGCGAACCGGTTCGACGAGCCGATGACGAACGTCTCGAAGGTGTACTTCGGGTTCAGCCGGGCCGGTTCGGTCGGCCGGGGTGGCTCGCTCCGTCGGATGCCGCGGTTGGCCGGCTCGCCGTGAAGCGGCGACTCCGGATGGTGCCGCCCGCGGTTGTCGAAACCGGACGAGTAGGCGGTTCCGTCGTACGGCTCGTAGCCGCCGGGCCGTGCGGCGCCGTACGGGCCCGGGGCGCGGTAGGCGGGCGGCGGGTAAGCGGGCACGCCGGCCGTACCGACGACGCTCGCGGCCCCGCTCGCGGGTGGCGCTCCGGTGCCCAGCGTCGGCGGAGCGGCCGCGTCGGGTACGTCCGCTCCGGCGTTCGGGTCGGTGGCGGCGTGCCGACCGCGTCCGCGCTCACCCGCCGCCAGCGGGTCGCCCGGATCCGCCGTCCCGGCCGCTGGAGCGTCGGCCGGCTCCGGCTCGTCGTCCGGGCGGTACCGGTCGGGGCCGACGCCGTAGGTGGTCGGTTGGGCGGGCGAGATCGGAGCCGGCGGTGCGCTCTCGCCGTACGGGCGGAACGCCTCCGGCCGGTAGCCGGCGGCCGGCTGCGCGGGGTACTCGGGGTGTCCCGGTGCCGCGGGATAGTCGCCACCCCGGACACCTGTCCGGTAGTCGCCGTCGGTGCCGCGGTCGAACGGCAACTGATCCTGGCCGGAGTGCGGACGGATGCCTCCGCGGTCGCCCTCGAAGCGACCAGGTGGATAGTTCTCCGGCCGCCAGTTGTCGACCGACGGCAGTTCCACGACTCGGAGCTCCATGGTCTGCTGCTCGACCGGGACGCGAACCGTGACCGCCACGTTGACCGTTCGGCCGAGCTGGCGCGAGATCGCATCGGTGATGACACCGCGTAGCCGACTCTCGAAGGCGTCCTTCGCGAACTGGTTGGGCGCCGCCAACAACGCGGTGTCTTCCACCAGCGCGAGCGGCCGGGTCAGTCTCAGCCAGGCGCGCTGTTGGGGACTGAGGTCCTGGTCGGCCAGGCTCTCCGTGGCCGCAGACCAGATGCCTTCGAGATTGACGCTCTCGTCGGTCACCGTTCCCCCTGGTAGATAGCGTCGCTCTCGGGCACCCGATGCACTGTCCACACCGGTTTCCACACCCTGTGTATAGTGCGCGGGCCCAGACGTGAACCGGACATTTCGCGCCCCGGCTCCGACGGCGTGTCGGACGGCTGCCCTTCGGCGGACCTACCAGGCCGAACGCCCCCGACTGCTCTGACGGGGATCCGACGAGATCAACCAGGACCGGCAAACGGGCAGGCTAACAGCGTCGTTGAGCACCCAACAAGGCGTTGTCCACAGGCCAGGTCGGCCGGTTGTCCCGCGCAGGGCCGTGGCCTGCGGGCATGCCTGATGTGCCACGTTGAATACGGGACGGAAGAGGCTGTCCGCGGCAGAACGCTCCGAGCGATGTCGGTCACTGGTTGTGGATGAGGCCGACCGCATTTGCTGGGCCTGTGATGGCTCACGTACGCTGGAAGCATCTATGGCTATGTCCGTGCCGCGAGGACGGACCGGTGACCGGCGAGAAGTCGGCCACCGGATTAGCCGAGCCGCCCGCAGTTCGACCTGATAGTACGCATCGGAGACCTCGACGTGAGCAAGCGCACCTACCAGCCGAACAACCGCCGCCGCGCGAAGACCCACGGCTTCCGGCTGCGCATGCGCACGCGTGCGGGGCGGGCCATCATCGCCGCCCGGCGCCTCAAGGGGCGCGCGCGCCTCTCCGCCTGATCCGGCAGGAGCGCGGCGTGCTGCCGGCGCACGCGCGGCTGCGGCGGCGCGAGGACTTCACCAGGGTGCTGCGCTCGGGCAATCGCGCAGGTCGTAGCACGCTCGTCGTCCACGCGGCGTTGGGGCCGACGGTTCCGGCCGACCCGGCACGCACCGGCAGTCTGACGAACGACGCCGGCCCGACGGAGAGCTCCGTCCGGGCCGGTTTCGTCGTCTCCAAAGCGGTCGGCAACGCTGTCGTGCGGCATCGCGTCGCACGACAGCTCCGCCACCTCGTTCGCGACCGGCTGCCGCAGCTACCCCCGGGTAGCGCGGTAGTCGTCCGTGCGCTGCCGGCCGCAGCGGACCAGTCATCCGAGACCCTGGGCCGCGACCTCGACGGCGCGTTCCGACGCATCTTGAAGGCCCGACGATGAGCGTGGCTCCCCGCCGTGTACGGGACGTCTCCGATGAGACGGTCCCGGACACGTCCGCGCCCGCCGAACTCGACGCGGGCTCGGCCGCCGCAGATCGTGAGCGCGACAGCGCGACGGAAGCGGCGGAAAAACCGGCCGGTCGGATGTCGCGGCTACTGCTCGCGGTGCTGATCGCGCCGATCCAGTTCTACCGCCGGTGGATCAGCCCGGCTCTTCCGCCTCGCTGTCGATTCCACCCCAGCTGCAGCGCCTACGCTCTCGAGGCTTTGCGGACTCACGGTCCGGTGGCGGGGATCCTGCTGGCAGGCTGGCGCGTGATGCGCTGCCACCCGTTCCACCCCGGCGGGTACGACCCGGTCCCCTCGGCGCGGCCCCGTTGGGCCCTCCGCCTCCGTCGTGCCCGTAACCGCCGTCTGTCGTCTGGAGCTTCTCGGTGAATCTGAACTGGATCTACACGGGCATCTCGTGGATCCTGCTGCGCTGGCACGACCTGTGGGGCGGCCTCCTCAACATGCCGTCCGGCCTCGCCTGGGTGCTCTCGATCGTCTTCCTCGTGCTGACCGTCCGGGTCGTGCTGTTCCCGGTCTTCGTCAAGCAGATCAAGTCGCAGCGAGCCATGCAGGCGCTCCAGCCGCAGATGAAGGAACTGCGCGACAAGTACAAGAACGACCAGCAGAAGCTCCAGCAGGAGATGATGGAGCTCTACCGGCGGGAGAAGGCCAACCCGCTGATGGGCTGCCTTCCGATCTTCCTGCAGATCCCGGTGTTCCTCGGTCTGTTCCACGTGCTGCGGCTGATCAACCCGGAGTCGGAATCCGCGTTCCGCGCGATGACGACTGAGTACGGCTGGACCGAGGAGCAGTTCAACAGCGCGTCCGAGGCGCGGATCTTCGGCGCGCCGATCGCGGCTGCCTTCCGGAACACCGCCGAGCAGCTCGAGCAGCTCGACGCGAGCCGACTCGCGGTCACGCTGGTCTCCGGCATCTTGATCCTGACGATGGTCGTGACGACCTACATCACCCAGCGCCAGATGATCGCCCGGAACGGCCCCGCCGCCGACCCGACGCAGGCGATGGTGCAGAAGCTGATGCTCTACGGCATCCCCGCCTCGCTGCTGATCTCCGGCGCCATCTTCCCGATCGGTGTCGTCATCTACTGGGTGACGCAGAACTTCTTCTCGATGGGCCAGCAGTTCTGGGTGCTGAGCAAGATGCCGCCGATCGGGGGTCCGAAGGTCGACCCCGAGACCGCGCGTGCGATGGCGCCGAAGCCGGGCGTCAAGCCGGTCAACCCGAAGAAGGGCGGCCGAGGCGCGACCGTCCGCCAGTCGTCGACCGGCGGCTCGGTCAAGTTCGACACGGCTCAAGCCCGGGCCGAGCGCGCGGAGAAGGCGAAGTCGGACGCTGCGGCCGACAGCGGGGACGACGGCACGGGCAGCGCCGACCAACCCGCACCGGCGCGTCGCCCGACCCCTCCCCGCGGTAGTGGCGGAAGACGTCCGCAGGACAACCGCAATCGCAAGCGGAAGGGCGGCCGGCGCTGAGCCAGCAGTTCAGGCACCCGGCCCCGACGGACCATTGGCGCCCCATCGCGGCGGCGCCGCAAGCCAGGGAGTAACGATGACGGAGACGCGTTCCACGGATACGGAGTCTGTGGAGGAGACGGGTACCGACCTTTTGGTGCGCGAGGGCGACATCGCCGGTGACTACATCGAGCGGCTGCTCGACATCCTCGACTTCGACGGGGACATCGACATGGACGTCGAGGGCGACCGGGCGGTCGTCGCGGTCATCGGTGATGAGCTCGACGCCCTGATCGGTCCGCGCGGCACCACGCTCGACGCGCTGCAGGAGCTGACCCGGTTGGCGGTGGTCCAGCAGACCGGCGTCCGCAGTCGGCTGATGCTGGACGTGGGCGGGTACCGCGCCAAGCGGCGGCAGGAGCTCGTGGCGATCGCGAAGAACGCGGTCGAGCAGGCTCGGTCGCTGGGCGAGCCGGTGAAGCTCAGTCCGATGAACCCGTTCGAGCGCAAGGTCGTGCACGACGCGATCAGCGCGATCGGCGACGTCCGGAGCGAGTCCGAGGGCGAAGAGCCGGAGCGCCGCGTGGTCGTCCATCTGCAGAACGCGTGACCGAGCGCTTGCGCGAGGTCGCCGCTAAGGGTGCCGAGGAGCTGTCGTGAGCGGCACACTTCCCGCGAGCCCCGCCGGTCCGCCGGCGGGGCTCGCTGCTGTTGCGGCCCAGATTTTCGGTGAGCGTCTTCCGGTGGCGATCCAGTACGCGGAGCTGCTCGGCACCGCGGGTGTCGAACGCGGGCTGATCGGTCCGCGCGAGGCACCTCGGCTGTGGGAGCGCCACCTACTCAACTGCGCAGTGGTCTCGGAGCTGTTCCCGGCCGACGCCTCGGTCGTGGACGTGGGGAGCGGCGCCGGGCTGCCCGGCCTCGTCCTCGCGATCGTCCGGCCGGACCTGCGGATCACGCTGCTGGAGCCGCTCTCTCGACGGGTGGCGTTCCTCGAGGAGACCGTCGCGGCGCTGGAACTGTCGTCGGTGACGGTGTTGCGCGGACGGGCCGAGGAGGTAGCCGGGCGAGTGGCGGCATCGATCGTGACGGCACGTGCGGTGGCGCCACTGGATCGGCTGGCGACCTGGTGTCTGCCGCTCTGCGAGGCCGACGGACGCATGCTCGCGCTCAAAGGATCGTCCGCGGCCGAGGAGATCAGCGAACACGCCGCCGCAGTAGCACGGGTTGGAGGCGTCTCCCCTCGTATCGTCGAGTGCGGAGGCGGTGTCGTCGACCCTCCGACGACCGTGGTCGAGATTCTCCGTGGTGGCTCCGTGGCCACCGGCCCTCGGCGTCCCGGCGCGCGAGACGTCAGGAACGGCGGTGATCCGTCCCGTCGACGGCGGCCGAATACGGCTGCTGCGAGTCGCCGGCGACGGAGAGGACCACACGGCCCATGACCGACAGCGCATCTCGGAAGCCCACCGCAGTGGGATGGCCGGACTCGAAACCGGCGGAGTCCGCGGTGATTCACCTTCCGGGACGCGGGAGCTCGGACCTCGGCTGGCCCGAGCTCACACCGGTCGACGAAGCAGTTGAGGACGTCGGGGCGCGGGGTCTGATCAGACGCCGCGCCCGTCGTCATTCGACCCGGACCGCTGAGCCGATCCGGCGGCTGCGCCGGATCGCCAACTCGGCGTCCCCGCTGCGGTTGATCCGCGGGGTCGGGACTTCCCTGCCCGGGGATTCGGCCTCGGGTTCGGTCTCTTCCGACGAGGTCGATGACGCGACCGCGGACCTGTGGGTCCGCGTTGAAGGCTTGGTGGACGCGGAGCCCCGGGGGGATTCGGGTGGCGTGCCGTCCGCCGGGGATGCGGCGGGGCCGTCCGACGCCCGTGCCGGCTATTCGGGGGAGACCTCCGGCGCCGGAGTGGGCGCCGGGAACGGTGAAGTCGCCGCGGGTGATTCCCAGGGCGGCCGGTCAGACGGTCCGCTGGACGGCGCTTCGGTTGCAGCTGCCCGGACTGAGAGCGCGGCCGCCGGAATCGAGAGCGCGGTCGTCGGCGAGGCTGGGCCCAGGGGTGACAGTGTGCCGGGTGAAAACGGCGCTTCGGCGGGCGACGACGCGTCCCGTCGCGAGGTCCTTCCGGCAGACGAGATCGCGCCGGCAGACGAGATCGCGCCGGGAGGTGAGGTCCGGTCGGGAGGTGAGGTCCGGTCGGGAGGTGAGGTCCGGTCGGGAGGTGAGGTCCGGTCGGGAGGTGAGGTCCGGTCGGGAGGTGAGGTCCGGTCGGGAGGTGAGGTCCGGTCGGGAGGTGAGGTCCGGTCGGGAGGCGAGGTCCGGTCGGGAGGCGGGGACGCGGCTGCTGGTTCCGGTGATGCCGCCGCCGATGTCGGTGGCCCGGTCGCTCGCGGGGACGCAGTTGATGCGTTCCGTTCCGCCGGAGGCGCCGATGCTGACGGGGGCGAGGTGCGCGCTCCGGCTGCCGCTCGTGCTGCCGACGACGGCGGCGCTACCGCTCCTCTGGGTGCCGCGGCCGCCGGGGACGGTGCGGTGGCCGGTGCCTCGGTTGCTGGAGTCGGCGGTGGGGACGCCCGGACTCCGGGGGCATCTGAGCACCCTGAGTCGACCCCTCGGCTGCGGTCGGTGGGGCCGAGCGAAGGGCTCAACGTCGAGGGCGGGCGACTGGAGATCGTCTCGGCGCCCTCGATCGAGGATTTGCTCGGCACCACCGCCAGCGAACGCCGCGCGGGCGAACTGAGCGAAGGAGTCAGTGATTCGCTTCGCGATCTCATCCACAGAGTTGTCAGTCGGGCAGAGGATCGTCACGCCGGGGCGGTACCGTCGGGAAGTGCCGGCGCGACCCTTGCCGAAGTTTCTCGCTTCGAGGCAGGCGCAGCGATTGCAGCGTCGGCGGACACTGCTGAGCCCATGGGGTCAGCTTCCCCCGAGTCCGGTACTGAACAGGTCCAGGAGATCGACGTGAGCGACCCCGCTCAGTCCGCCCCTCATAGCCTCACGAGCGCGGCCGGTGAGAGCCAGCAGCGCATTCGGGCGGTGTTGGACGACGCGACCGCCGTTCCACGTGAAACGGCACCCGCCCCCTTCGACGTTCCACGTGAAACAGATCCGTTGGCGATGGACGCTCGCGTCCTGCCGGGCGACGTTTCACGTGAAACAGAGGACGACGATCTTCCGATCGCCATCGAAGCCCGCCGCGCCGTCCAGGTACTCAACCCCGGGCACAACACGTTCCCCCGCCCCGCGAAGCGGCGCGTCATGTGTGTGGCCAACCAGAAGGGTGGCGTCGGCAAGACCACTACGACGGTCAACCTGGCGGTGGCGCTCGCGCTGCACGGCAGCCGCGTCATGGTGATCGACCTCGACCCGCAGGGGAATGCGTCGACGGGGCTGAGTGTCGACCACCGGGCCGGCGTCCCCAGCACCTACGACGTCCTTGTCGACGGCATTCCGCTCGCCGAGGCCACGGTGGCCGTCGACGGGGTGCCGAACCTCTACTGCGTGCCGGCGACGATCGACCTCGCCGGCGCGGAGATCGAGTTGGTGTCGGTGGTCGCCCGCGAGAACCGCCTGCGGCGAGCCATCGACGCCTTCCCTGCCGACATCGACTACATCTTCATCGACTGCCCGCCATCCCTCGGCCTGTTGACCGTCAACGCGCTCGTCGCGGCACGGGAGGTCCTCATCCCGATCCAGTGCGAGTACTACGCGCTGGAAGGGCTTGGGCAGCTGCTCCGCAACGTCGAGCTCGTCAAGGCGCACCTCAACAACGACGTCCAGATCACCACGATCCTGCTGACGATGTACGACGGCCGGACCAAGCTCGCCGACCAGGTCGCCGCGGAGGTCCGGGGGCACTTCGGCGACACGGTGCTGGAGGCCGTGATCCCGCGGAGTGTTCGCGTCTCGGAGGCGCCCGGCTTCGGGCAGTCGGTGATCACTTACGATCCTGGTTCGCGCGGATCGACGAGTTACCTTCAGGCGGCTCGGGAGATCGCGGAGCGCGGGGCCGCGGTCCCGGGCCATTGAATCCGTCAGAGCTCGTGCCCGTGATCACTGCGCAGGCAGCACGCTTCTGCGTCGGACAACTTGCGACGTGCCGCACTAGGGGAGGACACCAGTGAAGAACCGACGCGGACTGGGGCGAGGCCTCGGTGCGCTGATTCCGGCGGCACCGCTGCCGGGTGACGAGGAGGACGGCGCCCCGGTCGTCGTGCAGCGGACGCCGTTCGCCACCGGTGCGGCGAACGGGGCCGGCGGCCAGTCCGAGTTGGCGCCGGTTCCCGGGGCGCAGTTCCGCGAGGTTCCGGTCGACGCGATCGCGCCCAACCCCAAGCAGCCGCGCAAGGGCGAGTTCGACGAGGAACTGATGGAGGAGCTCAAGACCTCCATCAGTGAAGTCGGTGTACTCCAACCGGTCGTCGTGCGGGAGAAAGGGCCGGGGAGCTACGAGCTGATCATGGGGGAGCGCCGCTGGCGCGCCTCGAAAGCGATCGGCCGGGAGACCATCCCCGCGATCATCCGGGACACCAGTGACGACCACCTCCTACGGGACGCGCTGCTCGAGAACATCCACCGCTCCGACCTGAACCCGCTCGAGGAAGCGGCGGCCTATCAGCAGCTGCTCGCCGAGTTCGGCGTCACGCAGGAAGAGCTCAGCAAGCGCATCGGGCGGAGCCGTCCGCAGATCTCCAACACCATTCGGCTGCTGAACCTGCCGTCGGCCGTGCAGCGACGCGTCGCGGCCGGCGTCCTCAGCGCGGGTCACGCCCGAGCGCTTCTCTCGCTGGACGACAACGACGCTCAAGAGCGGCTGGCAACCCGGATCGTCGCGGAAGGGCTCTCGGTGCGGGCCACCGAGGAGATCGTCGCGTTGGGCGGTGACCCGGAGCCGCCGACGCGGGACGCTCCGGCGCGACGATCCCGGATGCGCTCCCCCGGGTTGGAGGAGTTGGCCGGGCGGCTGTCCGACCGGTTCGACACCCGCGTGAAGGTGGACCTGGGTAAGCGGAAGGGGCGCATCACGATCGAGTTCGCGACGATCGACGACCTCGAGCGCATCGCCGACGCGATGGGAGTGAGTGCTCCGGCCGATCCCAGCTGATCTCCGGACGCATCCGCGTTCCCTGGCTCCACCGAAACGGCCCCGGCGAACGTGCGGGGCCGTTTCGCGTCGCTGGCGCGGGCCAGTGGGCGCGAAAGAGGTGGGCACGGTGGAGGCGGTCGGGCAGGATGACGGACATGGGTACGTCTCTCCCCTGCGTCCGTCGGCTCGGTGTCCGCGCCCTGCGCGCCGCCCGACGACGCCGCGCGACCCGACGCTGAGGCTCGGGCGGGGACCGTCGCCTGGCACCGGGCGATCCGGGCGCGGGCTTGAGCGAGAACCGGCGTCGACGACCCACGGGCGCCTCGGAGCCCCGCCCCACTTGACGCACGGCGAGTCCACCGCCGAGAGCCGGGTACGTCACCGCTGCGGCGCGGTACTACCCACCCCGGCAGCGCGCGCCGACGTGCGGACCTGATTATCTGATCGAAGCGGAGTCGCGCCGAGCGGACCGCCCACCGGCTCCAGGTTGCCGGTGGGCGACCGACAGAGAGGTGAGCGGAGATGCCCGACGTGCGGGCTACGGCGTGGATCGAGAGACGGTGTCCGTTGGCGCTCCGCAGGCCTGCCAGTCGTCGTCGCGAGGACCGCGTCCGACGACGAAGGTGCGCGCACCTCCGTTGAGCGTCGCGAGACCGGCGAGTGATCGTCGGCAGCGGGGCAGCGCTGCCCCGACCCGGCACCCGCAACCCACTCGTCGCCGTCCAGGCGGGCGGTGGCGCGGATGAGCGTCGGGTCGGAGCCGGCGACCTCCGGTTCGGTCATCGCGACGCTCGGCACGGATGCCGACCATCGCCCGAATCGAATGGCGGTCCGACCGTCCGGGCGCGATCGAGCGCGACACGGGGTACCCACGGCAAGCCGTGGGCCGTGCCGGACAGCTTCGCTCTCGGAGCGACCGGCCCGACCCGGGAAGGGCCCGCACCGGCTCGGCCAGCCAGCGGAGAGCGAACAACAGAGGAGCGGCGTGATCGAGGCGTAGCGACCGGACCGACCTCGTCGTTGGACCGGACGCCGCACAGCGCGCCGAACGAAGCATCGAGCACACGAAGCCTGGAGAGACCGTGCACCACGAAGTAGGGCAGTCGGCCGCGGTAACCGTTCCGCGGGTGGTGGTGAATCCGACGTTGACCGAGGAGCTCCGCGCGCACCTCGTCGACATGTGGGCCCGCGTCACCAACGAGGGTGGGGCGGTCGGGTTCGTGCCACCGGTGACCGCCGACGACATTCGTCCGACGGCGGACCGGTCGTTCGAGCGGGTGCGCCAAGGCGCGGACGCGTTGATCTGCCTCGTCGCCCCGAATCATGAAAAAAACCGCGAATCAGTCCGAACCGACGACCGTCTCGGATCGACGGAGAGCGCCCAGTACGAGAGGGTTGGTGTCCCGGGTACCGATTCGGACAATCTCTCGTCTAGGGGCATCTCAGGGCCGCTAGCGGACGAACGCGTCGTGGCGTGGTTGCTGCTCGCCCAGAGCGAGAGCCTTCTCCGCCGGCACTGGCGGACGGTGTACCGCGTGCAGGTCGATCCGGAGTGGCAGGGGGTCGGACTCGGGACCTCGTTGATGGCGGCGGCGGCGACCTACGCCAAAGAGGTACTCGGGCTGGAGGCGCTGACACTGATGACGCGCAGCGGCACCGGAGCGGAGCGGTTCTACAAGCGGTGCGGCTACCGCGAGGTCGGTCGGATCCCTGGAGCGATTCGCGTCGGCCCCAACGACAACCGCGACGAAGTGCACTTCTGGCTCGATCTTTAGTGCACGGCCCGCCGAGAACGACGCTGGCAGGCGAGCGGACCTCCTTATGACGGGCCCCTAATGTCACGACGCAAACGGAATGGATCCGCTCGCGGGACATGTCCGCGACCAGTTAGGACTGGGGTTTGCGGTCCGCTCGACTGCCAGCGCCGCCCTCGGCGGGCTCCATGTCAGAGCAACAGCGCCTGCCGGCGCTGAAAAGTCGAACGGCCCCGCGCTCGCGCGGGGCCGTTCGTGGCTAAGACGTCAGTTGGCGCGCTTGATTGCTTGTTCCACCATGTCGGCGAGGACCGTGCCGAAATCGAGGCCGGCCGCCTGCACCGCGATCGGCAGCAGACTGGTCTCGGTCATGCCGGGTGACACGTTGACCTCCAGCACCTGGATGGCCCCCGCCTCGTCGACGAGCAGGTCGACCCGCGACAGGTCACGCAGTTCCAGGGCGTCGTGGGCCGCGACCGCCGTCTCCGCGACTCGTTCCGCGGTCTCCGGGTCGAGCCGAGCCGGTGCGTGCCACGTGGTCGTCCCAGCCGTGTACCGCGCGGTGTAGTCGTAGACCCCGTCCGCCGGGACGATCTCTACCGCTGGCAGCGCGGTGGGCCCGTCCGGTGACTCGACCACGCTGACCGCGATGTCGGCTCCGCTCGCGAACCGCTCGATCAACGCGGTGTCGCAGTAACCGAAGCAGCCCACCATCGCGCTGGGAAGTTCGTCCACCGTCCGCACTGCCTGCGCGCCGAGCCCGGATCCGCCCTCGGCCGGCTTGACCATCAGCGGCATGCCGAGCCGCTCGACGATGCGGTCGAGCAGCGCCTGGGCGCCCAACTCGCGGAACGTCTCGTGCGGCAGGGCGATCCAGTCCGGCGTCGGCAGCCCGACCTTCTGCAGCGTCGCCTTCGCTGCCGCCTTGTCCCACGCGACGCGGGACGGGTCGGCGCCCGCGCCGACGTACGGGATGCCGAGCAGGTCGAGCACTCCGCGGAGCGAACCGTCCTCACCGCTGGCGCCGTGCAACGCGATGAACACCGCGTCCGGCCGCTCCGTCTCCAGCACGGTCAGCAGCCCCGCGTCGACGTCGCGAATCGTGGCGTCCACGCCGCTGCGCCGCAGAGCGTCGGCGACGCGGCGGCCCGAGCGCAGCGAAACCTCGCGCTCGTACGACAGGCCACCGGCCAGGACGAGGACGTGCCTACTCATGCCAACTCCGGTCCGGGTGTGAACGAGGTACGGGACGCCGGGCCGCCGTGCGGGCCAGGACGTGTGGCGGACGGCGTGTTGAAGACCTGACGCAGCTCGGTCTCCTCCTCGACGACGCTCGCCAGGCGTCGGATGCCTTCCCGGATCCGATCCGGCGAAGCGGACGAGAAGCACAGCCGCATGTTCTGGCGACCGGTGCCGTCGGCGTAGAACCCGATCCCGGGCACGTAGGCGACCTTGTGCGCGAGCGCCCGCGGCTGCATGGCCTTGGTGTCCAGCCCGTCGCCGACGGTGGCCCAGACGAAGAACCCGCCGCGCGGATGCGTCCAGGTGACGCCGCTCGGCATCATCGTCGAGAGCGCGTCCAGCATGACGTCACGACGCTCGCGGTAGATCTCCCGGAACACCTTCAGCTGCTCGCGCCACGGGTACTTGCCGAGGTACTCCGAGGCGATCATCTGGGTGAGCATCGCCGGGCTGAGCAACTGCGACTCGTTGACCAGTACGAGCTTCTCGCGGACGGCCGGCGGCGCGAGTACCCAGCCGGTGCGCAGCCCCGCGCCGAACATCTTCGAGCACGAACCGAGGTAGATCACCCGGTCTTTCGAGCGGGCTCGGAGCGCCTGACCCGGCCCCTCCTCGAATCCCAGCAGGCCGTACGGGTTGTCCTCGATGATCAGCAGGTCGTAGCGCTCGGCGAGCTCCACGATCGCGTCCCGGCGCGGTTCGGTGAGCGTGACGCCGGTCGGGTTCTGGAAGTTCGGCACCGTGTAGAGGAACTTCACCGTGCGTCCCTCGGCGGACAGCCGCCGTAGCGTCGCGTCCAACTCGGCCGGGATCAGGCCTTCGCTGTCCATCGGGACGTGGACGACCTCGGCCTCCGCCGCGGCGAACGTCCCCAGCGCACCGACGTACGACGGGCCTTCGGCCAGTACGACGTCGCCCGGGTCGAGGAACAGGTGCGCGATCAGGTCGAGGCCCTGCTGGGAACCGACGGTGACGACGACGTCCTCGGCCGAGCCGATCACGCCCTCGACCGCCATCACGTCGCACACCAGCTCACGGAGCCGCAGATCACCCTGGCCGGTGCCGTACTGCAGGGCCTCCGCGCCACGATCGCGAATGAGCTCGGCGGTCATCTCGGCGATCTCGTCGAGCGGGAGTGCGGACACGAACGGCGACCCACCTGCGAGCGAAACGATCTCCGGCCGGCTTGCCATGGCGAAAAGTGCGCGGACCTCAGAAACGGTCATCCCACGCATCCGCCGGGCATAACGATCGGTGTAGTCGTCCAGGGTCGTGCCGCTCATACGCTCGCCTCTCGCGGTGGGCGTTGCTCTGCAACGCGGCCGCCATTCGGGTTCAGCGGTCATCGGTGTCCATGCCGCCGCACTGCATTGTCCGGCGAAGATGCCCCGCGTGACCAAGCCAATTCCTGGCCCACTGGCGAGTTGTCGGCGTCCGAAATCGCTGCACAGTGGGCCGATGCGTCGTGCGGTGGTTCACCTTCCAGGATAGCGACCGGCGAGTCGAACCCTTTCGCGCCACCGAGCGCGCCCTTACCATGGTCATTCGGGTGGAAATCAGCAGCCCCTTGCTTTGCGCCGGATCGGGTTCGGCCGGGGTTGCCAATGCCGGGCGGCCGGTTCCGGGCCTGTCCGATGCATTGCTGCCCAACGCAGGGCTGCGCAGTGCGGTGGTAACCAGTGGAGCACCGGCGTCGGTGCCGAGGGGCATCTTCGGGTGTTTCTGTGAGGTGCGAGGGAGGCCGGGTGTCGGTCGGGCCGCGTCGACGGAGTCGACCCGTGTCTCAGCGACGGAGTCGACCCGTGTCTCAGCGACGGAGTCGACCCGTGTCTCAGCGACGGAGTCGACCCGTGTCTCAGCGAAGGTCGATTCGCTGATGTCCCGTCGACTGGTCAGCCTCACTCTCGACACCCTGGAAGATCTTCCGACCCGGTGCCGCTCCTGCGTCTTCTGGGAACTGGACCCGGTGAGTCAGGATCGCGCGATCGAGTGCGGTGACCCCGCGCTGGAGAAGGAAGCCTGGATCTCCTCGACGCTGCTGGAGTGGGGCTCCTGCGGCAAGTTGGTCTACGTCGACGGGGTGCCCGCGGGATACGTGCTGTTCGCGCCGCCGGCGTACGTGCCTCGCTCGGTGGCCTTCCCGACCAGCCCGGTCAGCTCCGACGCGGCGTTGCTAATGACCGCGTACATCGTGCCTCAGTTCGTCGGAGGCGGCCTGGGACGCATGCTCGTGCAGGGCGTGGCCAAAGACCTCACGAAACGCGGTGTGAAGGCGATCGAGGCGTTCGCGGACGCGCGGTGGGACCAGCCGCAGTGCCTGGTCCCGGCCGACTATCTGCTCGCCGTCGGTTTCAAGACCGTCCGGCCGCACCCGCGGTGGCCCCGGCTCCGTCTGGATCTACGGACGGCGCTGTCGTGGAAGTCCGACGTCGAGTACGCGCTGGAGAAGTTGCTCGGCTCGATGAGCCCGTCCCTCGCGCTCGGGCCCGCCCACCGCTCCGGCGTCAGCTGAGCTTCTGCTTCAGCTGACGCCTGCGGCCAGCTGAACGGTTAGCTGAACTGCATCGCCTGGAGCGCGGACAGGTCCAGCGACCCGGTCTTCACGTCCGCCTCGGTCGGCAGGAACACCCGCTGCACCGCGATCAGGATCCCCTCGGCCACGGTGTCGCGGAACGCGGGATCGATCAGCCGCGGGCGGTCGATCGGCGAGCTCAAGTAGCCGAGCTCGACCTGGACCGCAGGCATGCGGGTCAGCCGCAGCATCTCCCAGGTCTTCGCGTGGGTGTGGCAGTCGAGCATCCCGGTACGCGCGACGATCTCCCGCTGCACCAGGCTGGCTAGCCGCTCGCCCACCGTCGAGCTGACGCCCGATCCGGTGCCGAAGTGATAGGTGGCCACGCCGTTCGCCAGCGGGTTGGGGTTGCTGTCGATGTGCAGGCTGATCAGCAGGTCGGCGCCGATCGTGTTGGCCAGCGCTGCGCGCTCGGCCGCGGAGCGCTCGTGGTCGCGACCGCGGGTGAGGTCGGCGCGGACACCGATCGCGGAGAACCGGCCTTCGAGGCGGCTCGCGAGGTCATAGGCGAGGTGTGACTCAGTCCAGGTCAGCAGACCGTCCTGGGCGATGACCCCGGTGTCGGAGCCGCCGTGACCCGGGTCGATCACGACCCGCTTGCCGGACAGCGCCGGCCCCGCGTGGTAGAGCATCGCCGACTCGCGGAGTAGTTGCGGCCGTCCCCCGACGACCTTCCGACCGAGCTGACGCAACGCCCGCATGGTCAGCGGCCCGACCGTGCCGTCGGCGGCCAGACCGACCTCTCGCTGGAAGCCCCGGAGCGCGGTTTCGGTGCGCTGACCGAAGATTCCGTCCGCCCGGCCTACGTCGTAACCCATCTCGAGCAGCCGCTCCTGCAGTTCGCGGACGTCGTCGCCGAGCATGGGTTCACTGACCGATCGGTGCAGCACACGGTCACCGAGACGCCAGCGGGCCGCAACCAGCGAGCGCCAGGTCTCCGGGCCGACGACACCGTCGACGACCAGCCCGCGAGCCTGCTGGAACTCGCGTAGCGCGAGTTCGCAGACCGCATCGAAGAGGACGTCTTCGGCGGATTCAGGAGCGGTGGTATCAGCGATCAACCCCAGGGTCACCAGCGTCGACTTGACCTCGGCGGCTGCCGGTCCGGTGGTGCCACGCTTGATGAACTGCATGGGGTCAGCTCGCTCCTTCCATCCGCGACCCTTCGGTCGGGGGAACCGAAAGGGGAACCGGCCGGAGAGCCTCCGGACCGGCGTTGAGGCCGCGATCATCGACCGTAACGCGTCGCGGCCACGACAGCGCACCGTAGCGTGCCCGGGCGCGTCGCGTGTCGGGTATGTGCCTCTTGATCGAGGCTCGACCCTCTCAGCGAAACGGTCTCATGAACCGAGCCCGCCGAGCGAATGCGCCAGTCACACCGGCGCACGCCGAGCGCGCCTGACGAACATGATCGCCGTTACGAAGAGGGCGAAAACATCGAACGGAGCTCCGGGCACAGTGGCCCGGAGCTCCGTCGAGTGTTCAGCGGCGCGGGTAACTTACAGCGCGCTCTCGATCATCTTCACGATCTGACCCTTCGGCTGAGCGCCGATGATGGTGTTCACCTGCTCGCCGCCCTTGAAGACCGTGATCGTCGGAATCGACATCACACCGTAGTCGCGCGCGGTGTTCGGGTTCTCGTCGATGTTGAGCTTGACGACCTGGATCTTGTCGCCCATCTCCGCAGCGATCTCGTCGAGCACGGGCGAGACCTTGCGGCACGGCCCGCACCACTCGGCCCAGAAGTCGACGACGACCGGCTTGTCGTTCTGCAGGACGTCGCTGGTCCAGCTGGCGTCGGTGACGGCCTTGGTGTTGGCGCCCATGGTTTCTCCTTCTTCAGGGGCGGTCCAGCCCGGCGAACCGGGCTGTTTACTGCAAAAGGGATGTTAGGGGGTGGGGGCGACTTACTCGGTCAGCGCGGCGACGTAACGCTCGGCGTCGAGCGCGGCGACACAGCCGGTGCCGGCCGCGGTGATGGCCTGCCGGTAGGTGTGGTCGACGAGGTCACCACAGGCGAACACCCCTGGCACGTTGGTGCGGCTACTCGGCGCGTCGACCCGGACGTAACCCTCGGGGTCCACCTCGACCTGGCCCTTGAACAACCCGCTCCGCGGGTCGTGCCCGATCGCGATGAAGACGCCTTCGGCGTCGAGCACCGACTCCTCGCCGGTGACGGTGTCCTTCAATCGGACGCCGGCCACCTTGCCGTCCTTGCCGAGGATCTCGACCGGGACGTTGTTGAGCCGGAAGTCGATCTTCTCGTTGGACTTCGCCCGGTCCACCATGATCTGCGACGCGCGGAACTCGTCCCGGCGGTGGACGATCGTCACGGTGTCGCCGAAGCGGGTGAGGAACGTGGCCTCCTCCATCGCGGAGTCGCCACCGCCGATGACCGCGATCTTCTTGTTCCGGAAGAAGAAGCCGTCACAGGTCGCGCAGGACGAGACGCCGTGTCCCAGCAGCTCCTGCTCGCCCGGGATGCCCAGCGGACGCCAGGCCGATCCGGTGGCGAGGATGACCGCGCGCGCCTTGTACTCTTTCTGCCCGACCTTGACGATCTTGACCGGCCCGGAGAGGTCGACCTCGGTGACGTCGTCGGTGACCAGCTCGGCGCCGAACGTCTCGGCCTGCTTGCGCATGTTGTCCATCAGGTCCGGACCATCGATGCCACCGGGGAAACCGGGGAAGTTCTCCACCTCGGTGGTGGTCATGAGCGCACCGCCGGACTGCACGCCCTCGAACACCAGCGGCTTGAGCGACGCCCGAGCGGTGTAGACGGCAGCGGTGTAGCCCGCCGGACCGGACCCGATGATGATCACGTTCCGGATGTCTTCGCTAGCCACGTCTTTCCTCCAGGTTCGCCCGGTCCGGGTGGGTGGCCCACCGCCGGCGAGGCTTTCTCACGGGACAGTCACGCAAACGCCATGGTAGGTGCCGACATTCCCGCCCGGGGGCGGGTGCCGGACGTCACGCTCAGCGGCTGACCGTGGTGCGTGTGCGCTCGTCCCCGAAGCCTTGGGCGCCGCAGTCCGGGCCAGCGGCGACGATGGTGAGCCGGTCGGAACCGGGGTTGTCCGCGACCACGATGATCGCGGGTGCGCCGTCCAGCGTCGCGTAGTCGACGGCTACCACCGGCGCGCCCAGGCCCAGAGCGGTGAGGCAGTTCTGGAGGTCGGCCGGGCCGAGCAGGCGCCGGAGCGCGGCCGGCACCGCCGCCTTGGGCGTGCCCGCAGCTGGTCGGTCGGCAGAGGAGCTGGCCTCTTGCCGCGGCGCGGATTCGTCGCGGTTCTCCAGCAGGGCACGGCTCTGGGTTCCGAGTTCAGCGGACGAGTACGACGTCCCCGAGACGTGAATGCTCGGCACCCCCGGCCCGCTCATGACTTTCGGCGTGGAGTTGCCGACGGCCGACGTCTCCGCCGAGTCGTCACTGCCCTGCAGGTCGAACGATTGGAACACGCCTACCCCGGCGATCGCGACGACCGCCGCGGCCGCGGCGGCCACCGCCCAGCCGCCGGCCCGTGCGGTACGAGATTTACGGGCGGCCCGTTCGCTACGGAGGCGGTCGAGGTCGTCGGTGGGCTGCGGAGCCACCCAGGGCTGCGCGGCGCCGTTGTCGTCGCCGTCGGACGGACGGGTCGCTGCCAGCGGTGGCTGCTCGGCGAGGGTCCGGTCGAGCGCGGCGGCGACGTCGGCGGGCATCGGGATCTCCGGCAGCGCACCGAGGTCAGCGCTGATACCCGGGAGGACCGCGGCGAGCTGGCGGTACGCGTCGGCCCATTCCTGGTCGGTCGCGATTCGTGCCGCGATCGCGTCGGCGTCCGGGGTGCCGTCGAGGAGGCCCTCCGCGTAATCCGCGAGCTGATCCAGATCAGACGGTTTCACCGGGCACCTCCTTCTGTGGCTTCGACGTCCTGGTCCGCGTCGGGGTTCCGCAGATGCCCGAGCATCACGGCCAACCGGGCCCTTCCCCGTGCGCACCTGCTCTTCACCGTGCCCACCGCCACACCGAGCATCTCGGCCGCGTCGGCCACGGGATGACCCTGCACGTCCACCAGGATCAGCGCAGCCCGCTGCTCCACCGGCAGCTCGGCGAGCGCTGCACGGACGTCGAGCGCGGTCTCGCGGGCGGCGATCAGATCGGTCGGTGCGGCCGGTGCTCGCCCGTCGTCGTCGGGGAGCGGCACGGTGGGACGCGCTTGTCGGCGGCGGACCCGGTCGAGGCACGCGTTGACGACGATTCGGTGCAGCCAGGTCGTCACCGCGGCATCGCCTCGGTAGGACCCGGCCGAGCGATACGCGGAGAGCAGCGCGTCCTGCAGTGCGTCGGCGGCGTCCTCGGAGTTGCCGATCGTCCGCACCGCGACGGCCCACAGGCGGTCGCGGTGCCTGCGCACCAGCTCGGCGAACGCATCCGCCTCACCAGCTACGTGCGCACGCAGAAGGCCACGGTCGTCGAGCTGGCCGAGCGGCGGTCGCATGGACCGAGAGAGTAGATGCTTCCCGCCACCTGGCGCCGGGAGGACTCAGCCCTTGACGCTGATCTCCGAGATCGCGACCTGGTACTTGCCGCTCGAGTTCGTCCCGGTGTCGGTCAGCCAGAGCACGAGGAACGGCGTGTTCACCGGCTTGTCGAAGGTCACCGTGGTGGCGTCGGACGACGCGGTCTGCGACGGGCTGACCACCTTGTACGGGTTGATGTCCCGCGGCTGGGAGGAAGGCTGGTCGGTGCCGGCCCGCAGCTCGAACGTCGCCCCCGGGTGATCGAACGCGATCGTGACGCTGGAGACCTGCTGGGCGCCACCCAGGTCGAGAACGAGACCCAGACCGGGCTTGAGCTGGGCGAACTGCGTCCCGTTGTATTGGTCGGTCTTCCAGATCGTGTCCGCTTTGCCGTCGATCGCGTTGTCGACGTTTCGGTCCTCGGCGAAGTCGCCGTTCGGCGGGTCGAGCAACGTCGCGCGGACGACCTTCACCGGACCGGCCTGCTGGGCGGGGGCAGACGAGGACGGGCCGGACGACGGGCCGGCGTCGCCGCCGCCGCCGAAGTCGGGCAGGCCCAGCGCTGCGACGCCGATGACCACGCCGAGGACGACCAGCACGCCGACGACCAGCACGCCGATCCGCGTCCACCGCGGGCCGCTGGTGGCCGGTTCCGGCGCGAGTACGGCCAGCGCGCTCAGCGCCGGGTCGGCGACGTCGTAGCGGCGCAGTTCGCTCGCGAGATCCGCGGCCGTGGGCGGCGGAACCGCGGGGTCGAGCAGGTCCATGGTCAGCGCGTCGAGGTAGCCGGGTATCCCGGCCCTGACCTGCCGCGGGGAGCACATCCGCCCGTCGACCCGGGTGGCGTCCGGCAGACCGGTGCGGTGGGGCGGCAGGACGTCGGGCCACTGACCGGTCAGGCCCGCGTAGAGCAGGCCACCGAGCGCCCGGATGTCGGCCGGCTGCTGGCCGGGCCCGCCCAGGTGCAGATCGACGAGCGTCACCCCGTCGTCGTTGCCGATCAGGACCGTCGACGGCGTGAGGTTGCCGTGGGCGTGACCGGTGGCGTGGATACCGGCGAGCGCGTCGGCGGTGTTCCGGACGAGCGCGGCGGCTCGCGCCGGGTGCAGCGGACCCTGGGCCAGCGTGTCGTAGAGAGTCTGTCCGTTGACCCACTCCCGGACGACGTAGGCGCGCGGCCCTTCGTCGACGGCGTCGTAGACCCCGATCACGGACGGGTGGACGATGCGGCCCGCGGCGACCGCCTCGGCGATCATCTGCTCGGCTGCTTCCCCGCCGGGGACCCGCAGCTCGATCGAGACCGTGCGGTTGAGCAGATTGTCGGTGCCTCGCCAGAGCGCGTGACCGGACGCCGCATCGGCGTACAGCGCTTCTTCCAGCCGATACCGGCCCGCCAGCACTTCACCCTGAACGGGCGCGCCGACCTGTGTCACAACCCGCCCTCCCGCAGTATCGACCGCTCCGTCCTCAGGGTAGGCCGTGCGGCGGCTACTGGGGACAGGTCCATCCTGCCTGTTCCGGCGCGTCGGACGCCACTGGATGAACAGCTCTCATAGGGAGCTAGTGGTCTCGGGCGTCAAGGTATCGCGGCGGCGCACGTTCGGCGCACCTGTGCCTGGCGTTCGCCAACCGGGTGTCGCAGCAGTTCACGAAGGTTTTGTGCGGCTGCCCGGCGTCCGAAGAAGTAGTTGTGGGGAACCGACGAGGGACGGTCAGGTGCGGCGCACCCAACCGTCCCTCGTAGTCGATCCGAGATTCAGCGTGTCATCCGACTCAGACGAGACGGCGGACGACGTACCGGTTGCTCCAGATCTTCCGCTTCGCCACCGGCTGCCCGGCGGTCGACGCGTCCCACATGTAGTTCCCGCCGGCGTAGATGCCGGCGTGCGAGTAGCGGCCACCGCCGCCGAACAGGATCAGGTCGCCGGGCTGCTTGGCCGACTTGCTGACCCCCCGGCCGTAGCGCGCCTGCTGCGTCGCGCTGTGCGGCAGGCTCTTGCCGAACTGACGGTAGACGTACTGCGTGAGGCCCGAGCAGTCGAACGAGTTCGGACCGGCCGCACCGAAGCGGTACGGCTTGCCTGCCTGCCGGGAGGCGGCCCTGACGACCGCTGACCCGTTGGACTTGGCACGGATGTGGTGGTTGGGCGAGAGCGTCTTCTGCGTGCCGTTCACGTAGAGCACGACGCGCCAGTTGGAGGTCCCGCCGATCGTGACGCGCCACTCCAACTGACCGGAGGGCCGCGCCTTCTTCGTGCTCACCGTCCGCCAGCCCTTGCTGGACTGGTACTGCAGGGAGAACGACTTGTAGGCGGCGGGCTTGCCGTTCACCGAACCGATCGCGTGCAGCGTGGCCTTCGATCCGGTGGTGACCGAGGTGGCGCCGGAGAGCTTGGCAGCTGCGGGAACAGCGGCTGCTGCCGGAGCGGCGACACCGATCAGTCCGGCGCCGAGCGACCCTGCGAGGACGCCGGCCAGTGCGGTGGTCCGCAGCGTCGCGCGTCGGGTGACAGCGCGGTGCTTCGGAGTTGAGGTTGCGCGGTGGCGAGCACCGCCGGTGTTTTTGCTCGCGTACGAACCGTTTTGAGACGTTGTCTCAGTACGTTCGTACTGGTTCGCGGGCAGGGCACACCGAGGGGAATGCACCGTATGCAAGGAGAGTCCTTCCATGCACGCCTACGAGGTGAGCTGTCGGGTTCGGGCGGGAAGGTTTAGTGCCCGGCCGCGCGCTGCGCGGCTTCACCCCAAGGGATCGCGCCGGATCTGATCTCCGGCGACCCCACGTACCTGTGGGTCCCCCGCCCCTGTCCAATTGGTTGGCTACTCGGAGGGACACCGCGGATGTCGTGGACAGGGCTCGGCGTGGCGAATCCTGCGGTGTGCGCGGCGTGGCTGCCGCGACAGTTGCCGCGAAGAACTGAACCTGCGCTCCGTGGGAGTTGCCAGTGCTTTGCGACGTGCATCACAGTCAAAGTGAGAAGTTTTTACCACTTCACACCGTTTTCACGCACGACCGGGTGGGTTCCTCGGCGCGTCGTGAGTCGGTCACATCCAGATGTTCAGGGTGTTGCGGGTTGGGAAATTGAACTGGACGAACAGCCGACAACCTCACTTGGCGTAGTCGCGCTTTCGGGGTGTGGAGTGACCGTGGATCGACCGTACCTGCGGCGTGGCCTTTCTCACGTTATTCCTCGGCGGATGTGGATAACCCTGCGTGATTGGCCGTCGAGCGCATTTTCGGGAAGATCGCCGCTGCGGAGCCCGTGCGAGGGCCGGGCGACGTGGTCTTCCCGAAAAACCGCCTGCGCGGGGCTCGTATGAGGTGGTCTTCCCGAAATCCGTGGGATGCGGGGCGGTCAGCGGCCGGGTAGGCGGCGCTTGACGGTGTTCGCGAACTCGACGACCTCGGGGACGCGCAAGCGGAGTGCCACCACGGCGTAGACACCGACCAGCACCAGGCCGCCGACGACGAGCGAGACGAACGCGCCGGCCTTACCGATGCCCAGCACGCTCTGAATGCCGTAGGCGACCGCCCAGCTGAGCAGACCGGCCACCACCGCGGCTACGCCCAGTCGAGTGATCGTCCGGGTCACCGAGAGCGTGTCGAGCCCGCCCAGGCGTCGCTTGAGCAGGCGCCCGGAGATCAGTACGGCGACGATGTACGAGACCGTGTTGCCGCACTGCAGTCCGACGACGATCCACTCGGTCGGCACCCAGAGGAATACGCCCAGGTCGAACAGCAGCTTCGCGACGACGACCGGGATGTTCAGCAGGGCCGGCGTCTTCGTGTCGCGCAGCGCGTAGAACGCGAAGATCTGCATCTGGCTGATCGCGAACGGCACCAGGCCGATCCCTGCGGCCATCGTCGCGTAGCCGGTGCTGATCGCCTCGTCCTGGGTGAAGTTGCCCCAGCGGAACGCGGTCACCGCCAGCGGGATACCGAGCACCAGGTACGCCGCGGTCGCCGGCACCAGGACCACCGAGGAGAGCCGGGCACCGAGCGAGAGGTTCCGGGTCACCTCGCCGAAGTCCCGGTCGGCGGCCGCCGCGCTCATCCGGGGCAGCAGGGCGGTCAGGATGCTCACCGCGACGATGCCGTGCACCATCATGAAGAGCAGGAAAGCGTTGTTGTGGATGATCGGTCCCGGGCCGCCGCGGTTACCGGCCCAGTTGGCGATCTTGATCACCGGGATCAGGCCCAGCTGGCTGACGCCGACGTAGACGAACATCCAGGCCCCGAGCCGCCTGGCCTCCCCGAGGCCCGATCCGCGCAGATCGAACCGCCACTTCCAGCGGAAGCCGACCTTGCGGAGCGACGGCCAGAGCGCGAAGGCCTGCAGGACGATGCCGAGGGTCGTGCCGATGCCGAGCACGGCCACCTGGGCGCCGGTGATCGTCGACGGGGTGAGCGTCGCCGGACCGGGCAGCAACAGGAACACCGCGGCAGTGACGATCACCGTGATGTTGTTGAGGATCGGCGCCCAGGCCGGGGCCGCGAACTCGTTACGGGTGTTGAGAACCGCGCCCAGCAGCGCGGACAGCCCGTAGAAGAAGATCTCGGGGAGAAGAAGGTAGGCCAGCGTCGTCGTGAGCTGCCGGCTGGCGGACGTCGTCTCCTCGTCGGCGAAGAACGCAGTCAGCAACGGCGCGGAGAGCAGCGCGAGCGCTGTCGCCGCGGCCAGTAGCAGGGTCGCGGCGGTCAGCAGCCGGTGCGTGAACGCCTCGCCGCCGTCGGCGTCCCGTTTCTTGGCGGCGACGAGCAGCGGAACGACGACGCTGGTGAGGATGCCGCCGAGCAGGAGCTCGTACAGCATGTTCGGCAGCGTGTTCGCGACCTGGTACGCGTTGCCGACCAGGCCGCCGCCGATCGCGGCACCGATCGCCGCGGTGCGGATGAAGCCGGTCGCCCGTGAGAGCAGGCTGAACATCGCCATGACGCCGCTGGAGCGAGCGACGCTCGGTGCGCCGTCGTCCCCGTTCGACGCGGGGGGAGGCGGCGGCCCGCCGGGTCCGGCCGGGCCGCCGGGACCAGCGTCGGCACCGGGAACACCGCTGGGGCCATTCGTCCCGCCGACGCGCGCCACGCCGCGGGGCGGCGGGAGGTTCGTCGGAGACGTCGTGGGGCCGCCGGGGAACGGGATCGAGCCGGTGTCGTCGAAGGACGGGACGCTCGGTCCGCCGGTCGGCGTCCCCAGGACCGGAGCGCCGACCGGAGGCAGCATCGCGGTCGGGTCGTCGGTCGGCATCACCACGGTGGCGTCCTGATCGAAGCGATCGGAGCGCGAACGCCGCAGATCGAAGTCAGGCTGCTCGGGCCGGGGCCCGGAGGGATGGGGGCGCGGGCGCCCGTGTTCGAAGTCGGGCGGCTCGGGCCGGGTCACGCGGGGTGCTCGAGCAGGTCGGGTACCCGCGCGATGAGCTTCCGCTCGTCCGGGTAGGCCAGCCGGTCGGGGATCTCGCTGAGCGGGACCCAGGCCACCTCGGTCACCTCCACGTCGGCGTCGGAAAGCACTCCGGCCACCGCATCCAGGAGGAAGTGATGCACGGTCTTGTGAATGCGACGGCCCTCGAACACGAACCAGTAGTCGACCGTACCGAGTGCCGCCAGCACGTCGCCGACGATGCCGGTCTCCTCGGCCACCTCGCGGGCTGCCGTCTGCTCGAGCGTCTCGCCGGCCTCGACGTGGCCCTTCGGCAGCGACCAGAGCAGGCGACCCCGACGGTCGAGCTTTCCGATCAGCGCACCCTCGAGGTGCCTGCCGTCGCCCTGGACGACGAGCCCGCCTGCGGAGACTTCTTCGACCCGTCGCAGCCGCCCGGGACCCCCGGGCCGACGCGGGGAGCTTCGGCGGGCCATGAAACTGACGATAGCGCCCGCGTCGGGTAAACGCCGTGAGGCCGTCCAGGGACCGGTTTGTTGCTCCTGGCGCCGGTGCAACACTCGGTGAGCGGGTGTGATAGAGGCGGCCATCGACGCCGGAAACGGGTGCGCCAACGCAACCGACCAGTGGATAGGGTTCACCTCCGTGGCCCACCGACCCACTGCCGGATCCTCGGGAGACGAGCGGGCGGCCACCGATCCCCCAACCGTCGCCTCCGATACTGGTCTTACTGTGTCTCCTATCGCACCTACTTCCCTGACCGCCGCGCAGCAGAGCGCCGTCGCCGAGTTGCTCCGGGTCTCCCCGGTCGCCGACGACCTGGGTCGCCGATTCCAAGCCGCCGGCCACGAGCTGTACCTCGTCGGTGGCTCGGTGCGGGACGCCCTGCTCGGCCGACTCGGGGACGACCTCGACTTCTGCACCGACGCCCGCCCCCAGCAGGTGCTGGACCTCCTCAAGGGCTGGGCGGAGGCAACCTGGACGACCGGGATCGAGTTCGGCACGGTCGGGGCAGCCCGCCGCGGCCTCCGCCTGGAGATCACCACCTACCGCGCCGAGGCCTACGACCGGCAGAGCCGCAACCCGGTGGTCCAGTACGGCGACACGCTCGCCGACGACTTGGTGCGGCGTGACTTCGCGGTCAACGCGATGGCGGTCGGCCTGCCCGGCCACCGGTTCGTCGACCTGCACGGCGGTCTGGAAGACCTGGCTTCCCGCACACTGCGGACGCCCGGCACGCCGCAGGACTCGT
Source organism: Cryptosporangium minutisporangium (assembly GCF_039536245.1). Classification (NCBI taxonomy): domain Bacteria; kingdom Bacillati; phylum Actinomycetota; class Actinomycetes; order Cryptosporangiales; family Cryptosporangiaceae; genus Cryptosporangium; species Cryptosporangium minutisporangium. The sequence goes on from NZ_BAAAYN010000044.1 coordinate 86,528, forward strand.
TCGCCGACGATCCGCTGCGGATGCTGCGCGCGGCACGGTTCGCGTCGCAGTTGCAGTTCGAGGTGGCGCCCGAGGTGGTCGCCGCGATGACCGAGATGGCCGACCAGATCACCCGGATCACGGCCGAGCGGGTCCGGGACGAGCTCACCAAGCTGATCTGCGGCGCCGACCCGGTCACCGGGCTCCGGCTGCTCGTCGATACCGGGTTGGCCACGCACGTGCTGCCCGAGCTGCCGAACATGCGGATGGAGATCGACGAGCACGCCCAGCACAAGGACGTCTACGAGCACACGCTGACCGTGCTGCGGCAGGCGATCGACCTGGAGACGGACGGGCCGGACTTCGTGCTGCGGATGGCCGCGCTCCTGCACGACATCGGCAAGCCCGCGACCCGGGAGATCCAGGCTGGCGGCGGAGTCAGCTTCCACCACCACGAGGTGGTGGGTGCCAAGATGACTCGCCGCCGGATGAAGGCGCTCCGGTACCCGAAGGACGTCACCGAGCAGGTCGCGACCCTGGTCTTCCTGCACCTGCGATTCCACGGCTACGGACGCGGCGAGTGGACCGACTCGGCCGTGCGGCGGTACGTCACCGACGCCGGCGACCTGCTCCCTCGCCTGCACCGCCTGGTCCGGTCGGACTGCACGACCCGGAACAAGCGGCGGGCGGCCGCACTGGCCCGCTCCTACGACACGCTGGAGGAGCGGATCGCCCGGCTGCAGGCCGAGGAGGATCTCGCGCGGATCCGTCCGGACCTGGACGGCAACGCGATCATGGAGCTGCTCGGCGTCCCGCCCGGCCCGATCGTGGGGAAGGCGTGGAAGCACCTCAAGGAGGTGCGCCTCGACCGTGGTCAGCTCAGCCGCGAAGACGCCGAAGCCGAGCTCTTCCGCTGGGCCGCCGAGAACGGGATTGATGCGGCTCGCCCAGAACAACGCTGAGGCCTCCGGGTCAGTGCGACGCGCTCAGATCGTGGCGGGGACCGGAGTCCGGCTTTCCGCTCGACGGCGTCGCGACGCTGACCACGGCCCAGCCGTAGCGCGTCGTCCACCGGGCGACCCAGGCGGCGAGCAGCAGGTGCCCGGCTGCGACGCCGAGGAAGACCGGCCAGGAGCGTCCGGAGGTGGGCAGCCCGAAGGCTCCGATCAGCAGCCCGCTGACCACGCAGACGTTGAACAGCATGTCGTAGAGGGCGAAGACCCGGCCTCGGTAGACGTCGTCGACGTCGGACTGCACACCGGCGTCCACCAGGATCTTCACGCCTTGGCTCGCGAGGCCGGCGACCAGCGCGACCGCGACCACGGCCGGCGTCTCCGGCACCGCGACGACGACCGGCCAGGCGACCGCGCTGACGACCAGTAGGCCGGTCATCCACGTGCGGCGGGAGATCCGGCGAACGATTCCCGGAGTGATCACCGCGGCCAGGAACGCCCCGAACCCGGTGGCGAGCACGACCTGGCCGAGCCCGGTGTCGCCGCCGGGAAACAGGTCCGAGCCGTCCAGGGTGTTCCGGTACAGCAGGAGCAGCGCCATCGTGGTGACGCCGAACGCGATACGTCCCAGGCCGACGGTGAGCAGCGCGTAGCCCGCCGCCCGACGCTCGGCGAGGTGCTGTGCGCCGGCGACCATCCCGCGCACCACCGACCGGAGTGTCTCCAGCCGTGCGGTCGGATCGTCGTGGTCCGGGCCCAGGGCGGGCACCGGGAAGCGGCCCGCCAGCACGCCGGAGACGAGGTACGCGCCGGCGGCGACGAGGACGATCACGGCGTAGCCGACGTCTCCCGAGTCAACGATCGTGCGAAGTCCCACGGCGGCGCCGACGCCGATCGTGAGGACGACCGTCCCGGCGGTGGGGGACAGCGCGTTGGCCGTCACCAGCTCGCGGTCGCGTGCGACGTGCGGCAGCCCGGCGGAGAGTCCGCCGAGGATGAACCGGTTGACCGCGACGGCGACCAGCGCGAGCAGGAGGAACGGCCAGGTGCGGCCGCCGGTCCAGAGCACGATGCTGACGCCGACCAACACCGCGGCTCGGGTGATGTTGGCCCAGAGCAGTACGTTCCGGCGCGGATGGCGGTCGATGAGGATTCCGGTGAACGGGCCGAGCAGTGAGTACGGCAGCAGCAGGATCGCGAAGCCCAGCGCGATCGCTACCGGTTCGGTCTGCCGGTCGGGGTTGAACAACACCGAGCCCGCGAGGGCGGCCTGAAAGACGCCGTCGCCGAACTGACCGGCGAGACGGACGCCGAACAGCCGCCGGAAGTCCGCTCGCCGCAGCAGTCCTCCGAGTTCCCGCCAGGCACTCGAGGACGGTGTGCTCACGCCGCAAGGGTAGGTGAGCAATGTTCGGTTCCGGCCTGGCCGGGCCGATGTGGAAGCATGAAAGGACCGTTTCAGGGAGGCTCTGTGGCCGGTGTGTCACCCATTGCCCCGACCCGCACCACTGCCGGTGCCGCGGTCCTCGTTCTCCACCACGACCGACTACTGATGATCCGGCAGGAGCGCCGCAGCGGCGTTCGCTGGGAGGTCCCCGGAGGTGGGCAGGAGGCCGGCGAAACCCTCGAAGCGGCCGCCGTCCGGGAAGCCCGCGAGGAAGCCGGCCTGGAGGTCTCCGTCGACCGCCTGATCTGCACGTACGCGTCCTACCGGCTGCACACCGGCACGGTGGTCCTCGGGGCTTTCTACCTCGGAACGGCCGCTGAGCCGGACGCTCTCCCGGTTCCGCAGCTCGACGAGGGCATCGTCGAGGCCGGCTGGCTCGATCCGCTCTCTCTGGGCGAGGGTGAGCTCGGCCCGCTCACCCAGCGAGTCCTCGACCGATGGTGGCCGGTCCGTGACCAGCCGGCCGCACCGTTCCACGTGGAACTATGGCGAAATCGCAGCGGTTACCTACCGCACTGACCGCACCGGCGACGTATGTGCAGGTGACGGGACCGCTGGCCGAGCGAATCGCCGGAAACCTGTACAGCGTCGTGGTTGCGGTGGTGAGCGGGGGTGGCGCGATCGGGTGGGTGAAGCCGCCGAGTCGGGCCGAGTTCGACGAGTGGCTGGACGACGTCGTGGCGGCCGCGCGCTCCGGTGACGCCGTCGCCGTCCTGGCGGGAGCGGCGGGTGGCGCGGTCGCCGGGTTCGGGTACTGGCGGCGGTACGAGCGGCCCACGCTGCGGGTGAACGCGGATCTGGAGAAGGTGTTCGTCGCGCCGGCCGATCGCGGCACCGGAGTCGGTGGACGGCTGGTCAGCCTGCTCACGGAGTCCGCGAGACAGTCCGGGATCGAGACGCTCACGCTGGACGTGCGAGGGGACAACGCCGGTGCGATCCGGCTGTACGAGCGGCTCGGCTTCACCGAGTACGGCCGCCGCCGAGGCTTCGTCGCGGTAGGCCCGTTCCGCTACGACCAAGTGCTGCTCGCCCAGCGTCTACAGACATGACAAGCGCGCCCGGCGGCGAAAGCGCCGCCAGGCGCGCTGTTCTTGCTCTAACGCGGGTCGTGCACCTCAGCGCTCGACGTCGCCTCGGATGAAGGCTTCGACCGCGTCGCGGGCCTGGTCGTCGCTGTACTGCTCCGGCGGGGACTTCATCAGGTAGGACGACGCCGACAGGATCGGGCCGCCGATACCGCGGTCCTTCGCGATCTTCGCGGCGCGGACCGCGTCGATGATGACGCCGGCGGAGTTCGGGGAGTCCCAGACCTCGAGCTTGTACTCCAGGTTCAGCGGGACGTCACCGAACGCCTTGCCCTCGAGCCGCACGTAGGCCCACTTGCGGTCGTCGAGCCACGGCACGTAGTCGGACGGGCCGATGTGGACGTCGGCCTTCTCCATCTCGTGCGGGATCTGCGAGGTGACCGACTGGGTCTTCGAGATCTTCTTCGACTGGAGGCGCTTGCGCTCCAGCATGTTCATGAAGTCCATGTTGCCGCCGAAGTTGAGCTGGTACGTACGCAGCAGCTCGACCCCGCGGTCCTCGAAGAGCTTGGCCATCACGCGGTGGGTGATGGTGGCGCCCACCTGCGACTTGATGTCGTCACCGACGATCGGCACGCCGGCGTCGGTGAACTTCTGCGCCCACTCCGGGTCGGAGGCGATGAACACCGGCAGCGCGTTGACGAACGCGACCTTGGCGTCGATCGCGGCCTGGGCGTAGAAGCGGTCGGCATCTTCGGAGCCCACCGGCAGGTACGAGACCAGGACGTCGACCTTCGCGTCCTTCAGCACCTGGACGACGTCGACCGGCTCGTCGTCGGACTCGGTGATCGTGTCGCGGTAGAACTCGCCCAGACCGTCGAACGTGTGGCCACGCTGCACGGTGACGCCGGTCGGCGGCACCTCGCAGATCTGGATGGTGTTGTTCTCGCTGGCCACGATCGCCTCGGAGAGGTCACGGCCGACCTTCTTGGCGTCCACGTCGAACGCGGCGACGAACTCGACGTCACGCACGTGGTAGTCACCGAACTGGACGTGCATGAGCCCGGGCACCCGCGTCGTGGGGTCAGCGTCACGGTAGTAGTGCACGCCCTGGACGAGCGACGCGGCGCAGTTGCCGACGCCGACGATGGCGACACGTACGGAGCCCATAGGGGCCTCCCTCTCTGTGTTTCAACTCACGGTTCAAAGGTGTGCGATCGCGGATCGGCTCCGGGAGGCGACCGGTGACCAAACGAGGTCCCCGGGGGCCGATCACGCGGGCCACCTGGCTATCCGGCCGCCGTCGGGCTGCCGGGGATCTCCTCGTCCGGCCGGTCACCCGGCGGCGGGGAGTCAACTGAACTGTTCGACGTCGCGGGACGCCCGACACGTGGTGACGGCGTGCGGCCCGCTTGCTCCTTGGCGATCAGTTCGTTGATCCAGCGGACCTCCCGGTCGGCTGATTCCAATCCATGGCGCTGGAGTTCGAGCGTGTAGGCGTCCAGCCGCTCACCAGCCCTGGTGAGCATCTGGGACAACCCGTCCCGACGTTCCTCCACCCGTCGCCGGCGCCCTTCCAGGATCCGGAGTCGGGTGGCCGCGTCGGTGCGGCTGAAGAACGCGAAGTGGACACCGAAGCCCTCGTCGTCGTAGGTCTCCGGCCCTGATCCGGCGAGCAGGGCGGCGAACCGCTCCTTGCCGTCGGCGGTCAGTTTGTACACCACGCGACCGCGTCGCCCGGTCAGCGGCGGTGCGGTGACCACGTCGTCGGGGTCAGGCTCGACCTCGGTGATCCAGCCCCCCGCTTGGAGCCGCCGGAGGGTCGGATAGAGCGATCCATAGGAAATGGCTGCACGAAACGCCCCGAGCAGGGTCGTGAGCCGCTTCCGCAGCTCGTACCCGTGCATCGGACCTTCGTGCAGGAGTCCCAGGATCGCGAACTCGAGCACCGCCGGGCCTCCTTTCGTCCACCTGGCGTTGGCTCGCGCCGATGTATCGAGACGATACATCGATCCGACGCCTCGGTGCACAGGGACACGGAGGTAATCCCGTCGGAGGCGCCTCCGACGCCGAAAGCAACCCACAGCCGGGGCCGCCTCGCGCGCGTACTCTTCGCGTGTGCGGACCCAACGGCAGGTCGTCGACTACACGCTGAAGCGCCGTGCGCTACTGCGTGAGGTCTTCGCGGGCCGGGTCGGCGCGCTGGAGGTCTGCGACGCCTCTCCGTACCTGATCAGGGCGTCGAAATTCTTCGGCGAGGCCACCGAGACGCAGTGTCCGGTCTGCCGGCGGGAACCGGTGTGGCACGTCCACTACATCTACGGTGACGAGCTCCGGGCGTCCGCGGGGCAGGCTCGCCCGCGCGCCGAACTGGCGATGCTCGCGATGGAGTACCGCGCGTTCGACGTCTACGTGGTCGAGGTCTGCCGCGGCTGCGGTTGGAACCACCTGGTGGAGAAGTTCACCCTGGGCCGCGACGGCCTCTCCCACGACGACGCGAACCGGCGTCGGCGTACGGCCGACTGATCCGCCGTCCGGCTCGATTTCGGGCCCCCGCCGCTCGCTCCTTGCGATGACAGGGTGTACTGACAGATGCAGGGCGTGTGCGCGTTAGATCCGATAGTGGGCGATTGAATCGCTTTCGGTGGGCGCCGTCGCTGACGATTGGATTAAAGCTGGTTAAGGAAGTGACCGGGTTGGCCCATGAGGCCGATGCCATAGGAGAGGATCGCGGACGGTGAGCTGTCACGCGGCTGGCCGATCGGTTCCAGGAGGGCTCGTGACCAACGAGGCCCCAACCCTGCAAGGCGTGGGAAATGGTGATTGCTCTGTGAGCGGCATGTCACAGGAGCGGGTGGCTGTTTTGATCGCTTGGTGCTTCCGGGGCATGGTGGGCGCATGAGTTACGGCCACACCCCGGGCGGTGACGGGACTCCAGAAGTGCCTGCGCGTCCGTCGAGCGGTGGAACGGTGTACGGCGGATCGTCGACGCCTCGCGAGGGCGGGACCGTCTACGGCGGCTCGTCGTCGGGCACCGGCGGCACCACCTACGGGTCGGGTGCCGCCTCGTCCGGCACCACCTACGGCTCCTCGGCGAGCCGGGGCACCACTTACGGGTCCGGCGCCGCGTCCAGCGGTAGCCGCGGGACGACGTACGGCAGCGGGGGCACCACCTACGGGTCGAGTGCCGCGTCCGCCCCGGTCTCCTCCGGCACGACCTACGGCTCCTCAGCCGCCACCGGCACCACCTACGGCAGCAACACCGCCGTGGGCGACCGGCCAGCCGGTCTGGGCCCGCGCAGCCGGGCGGCGGCGCTCGAGGACGACCAGGACCACCTCTACCCCGAGATCGGCGGCTCCCCGTCGAACAACCCGAAGGTCAAGCGGCCGGGGCGTCGGAAGAAGATTCTGATCGGCATCGGGGTCGCGACCGCGGTCTGCATGCTGCTCGGCCTGACCGGCGGTGGCGTCGCCTACGCCAGCGTCGACCTGCCCTCCTTCCCGGAGAGCAGCGGCACGACGCAGATCCAGTACGCCGACGGCGGCACGTTCGCGACGTTCGCGCTGGAGAACCGAGTGGAGGTTCCGCTCGCCAAGGTGCCGAAGTACGTCCAGGAAGCGGTCATCGCGGTCGAGGACCCGGACTTCAAGGAGAACAGCGGCGTCTCCTTCCGGGGTACTGCCCGTGCCGTCTGGGGTCTTGTCTCGGGCGACGACGATGCCGGTGGTGGCTCGACCATCACCCAGCAGTACATCCGGAACGCGCTGAACCTCACCAAGAGCCGCAGCTACTCCCGGAAGGTCAAGGAGATCATCCTCGCCCGGAAGCTCTCGAGCAGCTGGTCGAAGGAGCAGATCCTCAAGGGTTACCTCAACACGATCTACTTCGGCCGTGGCGCGTGGGGCATCCAGTCCGCGTCGCAGGCGTACTTCGGGAAGGACGTCGACAAGCTGACGCCTGCCGAGGGCGCGGTGCTGGCCGCGGTGATCAAGGACCCGACCAACTTCGACCCGTCGAACAAGCTGGCCAGCGCCCAGGGCCGATGGGGCTACGTCCTCGACCAGATGGTCAAGAAGGACTTCATCGGGCAGTCCGAGCGCGATGCGATGACTTATCCGAAGGTCGTCGACAAGAAGGACGTCAAGCGCGCCGGCGCCTGGCGGAGCGGCTCGACCGGCATCCTCGGCCAGAAGATCGAGGCCGAGCTGAAAAAGATCGGGATCAAAGAGCAGGACATCAACACCGGTGGCCTGACCGTGAAGACGACGATCAGCAGCCGGGCCCAGCAAGCCGCGAAGAAGGCGTCCGAGAAGTACGTCAACGACCAAACCCAGGGCAAGGAGATGGCGACCGCGATGGTCTCCATCGATCCGAAGACCGGCGCGGTCAAGGCGTACTACGGCGGTGACCGGGGGTACGGAAACCTCGACCTGGCCTCCACCGCGGCGCCGCACCCGGCAGGGTCGTCCTACAAGCCGTACGTTCTGGCGAAGGCTATCGAAGAGGGCTACAGCATCGACTCGCTGTGGGACGGCACCTCGGGGCAGAAGTTCGAGGACCGCGACAGCCCGCTGAAGAACTCCGAGGACGACAACAGCTGCGGCAAGCAGTGCTCGCTCATCAACGCCACGGTCAAGTCGCTCAACACGGTCTACTGGGCGCTCACGCTCGAGCTCGGGGCGAAGAACGTCGCGAAGCTGGCCGAGAAAGCCGGCGTGAAAACGCTGGACGGCAAGAAGGTCGACGACATCGCCGCCGAGCTCAACTCGGGTCTCGGTATCGGTCAGTACCAGGTTTCGGTACTCGAACAGGCCGCCGGGTACGCGACGTTCGCCAACTACGGCACCTACCACGAGCCGTACTTCATCGAGGAGGTCAAGGACTCCGACGGCACCGTCATGTGGGACCGCTCGATGAAGGCCGGTCAGACGGTTCAGGCGTTCTCCCGGGACGTCGGCAAGGACGTCTCGTACGTGATGCAGCAGGTCTACGACTCGACCGACAAGAAGATCTCCGACGGTCGGGAAGCCGCGATCAAGACCGGCACGCAGCAGTACCGGGAGACCGACGACAACGCGCACGCGTGGATGTGCGGCTACACGCCGAATCTGGCGACCGCGGTCTGGGTCGGTAGTGGTACCGACAAGGACATCAGGCTGATCGACAAGACCACCGGCAAACGGGTCTACGGGTCCGGCATTCCGGGCAAGATCTGGCGCGACTACATGAGTACCGCGCTCCAGAAGGTGGACAAGGAAGACTTCGAGTCGGCGCCGCACCGCGGTGACAAGGCCGGTAACGCACCGACCGCGGAGCCGACGCCCACCCCGAGCGAGAACCCGGACGGCGAAAACCCGGACGGCGGCAACGGCGAAACGCCGCCCTGGTACGAGGGTGGCACGCCGAACCCCGACCTGCCCTCGGACGACGGCAACGGTGACCAGGGTCAGACCGATAATCCGGACACCGGAGACGGTGGGTACTTCAACAACCAAGGCGGTTAGGTAGCCGCACCCTTCGGCCGAGCGGCACCGCGTGGAAACCACCGGTGCCGCTCGGTTTTGCGCCCCTGCGGTCGGACGTTCCGGTGTCGAGCCCGAGCGATTTCCCCTCGTACGGCAGGATCGGTGCGTGACCCAGCAAACGACTGAGCGCACCGACGTCGACATCGTGATCCCGAGCCACAGCGATCGGGTCGTGGCCGGCCTGTCCGAGGCGGTCGGCGGCCCGCTGGGTCGACATGCGAGCCTGCGCAAGAGGTTCTGGACTCCGCTCCAGGTCGCCCTGCTGTTGACCACGTTGGTCTTCGCGTTCAACTGGGTCCAGAAGTCCCCGTGCCGGGACGGCGCCTGGGAGAACTACGACCAGTACCGCAACGCCTGCTACACCGACGTCCTCGCGCTCTACTACGCCGAGGAGCTCAACAAGGGGTACATCCCCTACCTCGATCACGAGGTCGAGTACCCGGTGCTGACCGGCATCATGATGGGCGTCATCGGCCTGCCGGTGCACGCGCTGGTCTCCAGCGGCGCGGTGGACTTCCTGACGCCGGGCAACCCGAACGAAGGCACGGTCTTCTACGACCTCACGGCCCTGGCACTAGCCGCGTTCGGCCTGGTGACGACCTGGGCGGTGGTCCGATCCCGGGCACGACGGCCCTGGGACGGCGTGATCGTCGCGCTGGCGCCTGCCGTCTTCGTCACGGCGACAGTCAACTGGGACTACCTGGCGATCGCCCTCACGGCGCTGGCGATTCTCGCTTGGTCACGGCAGCGACCGGGTTGGGCCGGCGTGTTCTTCGGTCTGGCGACCGCGGCGAAGTTCTATCCACTGCTGATCCTGGGCCCGTTGGTGCTGCTCTGTCTCCGCCGACGGACGACGGAGGCGCGGCTCTCCGCACTGGTCACCGTCAGCAGCGGTGTCTTCACCTGGCTCGTGATCAACGTGCCGTTCGCGATCATGGCGCCGAACGGGTGGTCGAGGTTCTTCCGGCTCTCCTCTGAGCGCCCGATCGACTGGGGCACGTTCTGGTACATCGGCACCCACATCCCGGTCGGACGTACCGCGGACGGCAAGCCGGACCTCGGCCTGCCGCCGTTCGTCTGGCTCGGTGACCACATCCCGGCGCTGAACGCGTCCGCGTGGGTGCTCTATGCCCTGTGCTGCATCGGCATCGCCGCGCTGATCATGTTCGCTCCGCGTCGGCCCCGCCTGGGCGCGATGGCGTTCCTGGTCGTCGCGACGTTCCTGTTGACGAACAAGGTGTGGTCGCAGCAGTTCGTGCTCTGGCTGGTGCCACTGGCGGTGCTGGCCAGGCCGAAGTGGCGGGCGATCCTGATCTGGCAGGCCTGCGAGCTGGCCTACTTCTTCTCCTTCTACCAGATCCTGATCCGGGTCTCCGGTGGCAAGAGCGCGGTCCTCCCCGAGGCGGCGTTCACGCTGGCCAGCATCGCCCGCTGGCTCAGCGTCGCGGTGCTCTGCGGCCTGGTGGTGCGGGAGGCGCTGCGTCCGGAGTTGGACGTCGTCCGGCAGGACGGTGTCGACGATCCGGAGGGTGGGGTGCTGGACGAGACGCCCCCACCCCCACCCCGCTCACCGGAGCTCGAAAAGCACCCCGTCGCCGCGGTCGATACGTGACACCGGCAGTCCGTCCACACTGGCCGTCAGCACGTGCTCGTAGTCGGTGCCGACCGCGCTGTAATCGCCCTCGCGGAGGACGAGCACGGTTTTGATGCCCAGCTCGCGGAAGTACTGGATGCTCTCCGCGGACGGGAAGACGGTGGCCGCCTGGCGGATCATCTCCTGCGACTGCGGGGTGAATCCGGAGACGCCGTTGACGATCTTCGGGAACCCGTCCGTCGACCAGAGCATCGGCCACTGGTCGCGGGTGTCGCTGGGCAGCACCAGGACGGGGCCGGTGATGCCCTTGAACGACTGGGGCTCGGCGGGCGCGGTGGGGTGCGGCGTGGTGTTCAGGCCTTCCGCGCCGACCAGGAACGCCGGAATCAGCGCTGCGGCCACGACCAGCCGCGGCCAGCGTCGGCCATCCCGTCCGGACGGCGTCCGCCGGGACGGCGTCCGCGAAGCCAACCGATCGCCGAACGCGGTGATCGCGCCCGCGGCGAGCAACGCGAGCAGCAACGTGGTCCAGACGACCAGCCGGCCGGGCGTGCGAATCGCGTCCCAGCCGGGCAGGTACCGGTAGAGCAGCAGATAACCGGGTTCGCCACCGAAGAACGTGGTGCCCATCCCCAGGACGACGCTGACCACGGTGGCGACCGCCAGGTAGACCCGCTGCCGGATCGTCCAGACGCTCACGAGCAGGCCGACCAGCGCGCAGGCGGCGAGGAAGAGGCCGGGCAGCATCGTCATCTCGGGGGCCCAGAGCAGCGTGCTCCGCGCGCGGGCGGACGATTCGCCCCACAGCCAGGACGTCTCCGGTGCGGTGAAGAAGCCCCGTAGCGGTGGGGAGAACAGCGTGAGGTCGCTCTCGGTCCGCCGGGCGTACGGGTGCGCCTCGACCACTCGAAGGTAGGGCCGCGCCATCAGTGCGGTGGTCGCGAGGAAGGCCACCATGCCGAGGCCGTCGGCGACCAGGAGGCGGCGCGGTAGCCGCGGCCGTCCGGTGACGAGCCACCCGATCGCCGAGGCGACACAGACACCGCCGAGCACGTAGCCGAACGGCAGCCCGATCCCGAACCCGATCGTGATCTGCCAGCAGGCCAGGCCCCAGCCCGCGGCAGCCCAGCCCGGGCGTACCTCCTCCGGTCGGTAGCCGCGGGTGAGTGACCACCCGTGGCCCTTCGCCAGCGCCGCGAGCGCCAGCGCGATACCGCCGGTCGAGAGCACGTGCAGGTGACCGGCCTGCCCGAGCCGCCAGGGCGCGTAGCCGATCGCCAGGCCGGCCAGCACCGCGCCGGGCCAGGCGGAGCCGAGCCGCTTGGCCAGCGCGTAGCCGCCGACCGAGGCGAGGTAGAACGCGAGGACGTACGCGATGTTGTAGCGGACCAGCGCGGCGGCGGGCCCTTCGCCGAAGAAGCCGAGCGGCGCGTAGCCGAGCAGGCTGTCGGTGAACGCGAACGAGTCCGCCTCGGGGTAGAGCGCGTTCGATTGCCAGAGCGCCCAGGGCTGGGTCAGCAGGGCGTGGCCGCCCCAGGCGATCTCCCAGGTGATGAGCAACGGGTCGAACACGTCCTGCGGCACGGTGCTGGCCGGATGCTTCAGCGTCGGCCAGGTCAGGATCGCAGCGACCACCGCGAACCCGACTCCGACCAGGGTGAATTCACTGGTCGTGAGTCGGTGCAGGGTGCGGCGCCACTTCGGTGTCGCCCGCCGAACGTCTGCGTTCGGCCGTCCCCTGCTCTCTTTCGGGACGCCGGACCGCGCGCCGTCGTGATGGCGGATGCCGTCGTCGTCGGGCCGCGCGGCGTCGTCGGGGTGGGTGCCGTCGTCGTCAGGGCGCGTGCTGTCGCGGGCGGAGCCGTCGGGCGGAGCGCCACCCTCGAGCGAACCGCTCACTTGGCCAGCCGATCCCGCAGACCGAGTTTTTCTCGGAGATAGGCGATGTCGGCGGTCTGCCCGTCGTCGCCGCCAGGGGTCTCGCAGATCGCCGGCGCACCGGCTGCGGCGACGGTGGCCACCAGCAGGTCGGCGTCGATCTGACCGCTGCCGAGGTTCTCGTGCCGGTCGCGTCCGGAGTCGAACGGATCCTTCGAGTCGTTGACGTGCACCAGGTCGATCCGGCCGGTGATCGCCTTCACCCGATCGACGACGCCGAGCAGGTCCTCGCCGCCGGCGTGGGCGTGGCAGGTGTCCAGGCAGAAGCCGGGCTCGTACTCGCCGATCGCGTCCCAGAGCCGCGCGAGGCGGTCGAACCGGCGGGCCATCGCGTTGTCGCCCCCGGCGGTGTTCTCGACCAGGATCGGCAGCGGGAAGCCACCGGACTCCGCAACCTGGGTGAACGCCTTTCGCCAGTTGTCGAAGCCGACCTCGGCGTCGTCGCCCTTGCCGACGTGACCGCCGTGCACGATCAGCCCCTTGGCACCCACCGCCGCGGCCGCCTCGGCGTGCTGTCCGAGCAGCTTCCGGGACGGGATGCGGATCCGGTTGTTCGTGCTCGCCAGGTTGATGACGTACGGCGAGTGGATGTAAACGTCCACGTCGCTGGCGCGCAAGGCCTCGGTGTCCTCGCGCGGCACCGGTTTCTTCCAGCCCTGCGGGTCACCGAGGAAGAACTGGACCACGTCGGCGCTGCGAACGGACGCGGCGGCCAGCGGGTCGGCGGGGTCGACATGGGCACCGATTCGCATGGCGCGAGCCTAGTGCGCGGGGGGAAGCGCGGTCGGGTCCCCGCCGACCCCGAACGGCGGGCCTGGACCGCGTCACTGCCGCGGTGGGGTCTCGTTGTGCGTAGCGAACACGAAGGCCGCCACCGCGGTACGGGCACGGGAGGGCCGGTGTCGAGACGGCAGCAGCGCACGACCACCCTGCTCCTGGCCGTGCTGGTGGCGCTAACGGGGTTCGGTCCCGCTCCGGCGCGCGCGGCCCAGGCGACCATGACCTTCAACGGCGTGTTGAACGTCGCGGGGCTGCTCAGTTCGGTCACCGTCACGCCGGCCGTCGTGACGGTTCCGGCCGGTAGCGAGGTCCGGTTCGTCAACGCCACCTCTTCCGCGCTCACCGTCACCGTCGGGGGCGAATCCACCCGGTTGGATCCGGGTAGATCGGCGCCGATGCTGTTCACCGGTGCTGAGCGCATCGAGACGTTCAGTGCGGCGGCGACCGCGGTCAATGTGCCGCTGGTGGGGTCGCTGACCTCGTCGGTCGGACGGATCACCGTGCTGGCGATGCCGTCGGACGCCACCGAGCCGAAGCCGACGATCGGGCCGGACGCGGGCGGATCGCCGGACTCCGCGCCGCGGAGCGCCGACGATCGACACCCGACGCGCGAGCCGGCCGACGCCACGGATGGTCCGGGGGCCCGGAGCACTCAGAGCGGTGCGGTGATCCCGCTCCCGCCGGGTGCATCGTCCTCCGTGCGACCCGGCGCGTCGTCCACGACCAGGCCGTCCGATGGCCGGGACGGGCCCGGCGGCCCCGAAGACTTCGAGGACTCGGACGGTGCGGGCGTTCCGGGTGATGATCGGCCGGACTCGTCCGACGCGAAGGCGGCCGACACGGAGGTGTCACCGGTGCTACCGCCGTTTCCGGGTTTCTCCAGCACTCACGACCAACTCGGTCTGATGGTGCTGCTCTCCGCCGTGGTGCTGGTGGGCTTGGGTGCGGCCGCGTTCCGCACGGTGCTCGCGTACCGGCCGGTGGTCGAGGTCGGCGCCCATTCGCAGGCGGCCAGACAGGCGGCCCGGAAGGCGCGGACGATGCGGCGGAAGCGGAGCTGACCGCCCGCCGTCCACAGGCGGCTCGTCGCGGTCGGTAGCACTCCGTCTCCGCTGGTAAGGTGGTCGGGATTGCATGACGCGATCGACCCTCCTGTCACGGAACGACCGTGGCCGCCTGAGTCCAAAGGAGGTGGGTTCTACCTTGCGTCATTACGAAGTCATGGTCATCCTCGACCCGGATCTCGAGGAGCGCACCGTTGCTCCTTCGCTCGACACGTTCCTCAACGTCATCCGCACCGCGGGTGGAAGCGTCGAGAAGGTCGACGTCTGGGGCCGGCGTCGGCTCTCCTACGAGATCAACAAGAAGGTCGAGGGCATCTACGCCATCGTCGACCTGAACTCGGAGCCTCCGGCCGTCGCGGAGCTCGACCGTCAGCTGAACCTCAACGAGTCCGTTCTTCGGACCAAGGTCATCCGACCCGACCAGCGCTGAGACGCTGCATCCGGCCGGTTTCGTCGTACCCCTCGGGCAGTCTGAGGATCTCGTAGCTGTTCGGTACGGCGACGAACGGTCGGTTGAGGAGGATCGCACCCCATGGCAGGCGAAACCGTCATCACCCTGGTCGGCAACCTGGTTGACGACCCCGAGTTGCGCTTCACCCCTAGTGGCGCAGCTGTGGCGAAATTCCGGCTCGCTTCGACGCCGCGCACCTACGACCGGCAGAGCGGGGAGTGGAAGGACGGCGAAAGCCTCTTCCTCACCTGCAACGTCTGGCGTCAGGCGGCCGAGAACGTGGCCGAGTCGCTGCAGCGCGGCATGCGAGTCATCGTGCAGGGCCGGCTTCGGCAGCGGTCGTACGAGACCCGCGAGGGTGAGAAGCGCACCGTGTTCGAGGTCGAGGTCGACGAGGTCGGCCCGTCGCTCCGGAGCGCCACCGCGCGGGTCAACAAGACCAGCCGCAGTGGCGGAGGCAGCAGCGGCGGCGGCTTCGGCGCGTCCGGCGGCGGCAACTCCGGCGGCGGCAACTCCGGCGGTGGGGCGCCTGCGGACGATCCCTGGGCCGTGGCGACGCCGACCGGCGGGGGCGGTGGCTCGTTCAGCGACGAGCCTCCGTTCTAGCGGTCGCGCCGGCCACAGCCGCGTAGAGCCACCGATCGCCCTCACTCGTGCTCGAAGCAGAGTGAAGCAGAGTAAGGAAGCCCCATGGCCAAGCCGCCCGTGCGGAAGCCCAAGAAGAAGATCAACCCGCTCGACAAAGACAAGATCACCTACATCGACTACAAGGACACGGCGCTGCTGCGGAAGTTCATCTCCGACCGCGGCAAGATCCGGGCCCGTCGAGTGACCGGTGTGTCGAGCCAGCAGCAGCGGCAGATCGCCCGCGCGATCAAGAACGCCCGCGAGATGGCGCTGCTGCCCTACACCAGCACCGCGCGCTGAGAGAGGCGAGGAAATGAAGATCATCCTCACCTCTGAGGTCAGCGGTCTTGGTTCGCCCGGCGACATCGTCGAGGTGAAGGACGGCTACGGCCGCAACTACCTCCTGCCGCAGGGCAAGGCGATCGCTGCCACCCGTGGCCAGGAGAAGCAGGTCGCGCAGATCAAGCGGGCGCGCGACGCCCGTCAGGTGCGCGACCTCGGCCACGCCCAGGAGATCAAGGGGCAGGTCGAGAAGCTGAAGGTGCAGCTGGCGACCCGCGCCGGCGAGGGCGGCCGGCTGTTCGGCTCGGTCACCGCTGCGGACGTCGTCGCGGCCGTGGTCCGTGCCGGTGGGCCGGAGCTCGACCGGCGTCGGCTGGAGCTGCCCGGTCACATCAAGACGACCGGGTCGCACAAGGTCGCGGTGCGGCTGCACCCCGACGTGTCGGCGCAGATCTCGCTCGACGTCGTCGCCGAGAAGAAGTAAGCCCCGCTCGTCCCGATGGCCGGCCCGGATGTCCGGGCCGGCCATCGGCGTGTCCGGGCCCTCAGGTGTTCAGAGCGCGCGATCAGGACGGTGCGCTGAATTACGTGAAATCCGCTTCCACGGACGCTCTGGAGGCGGATTTGACGTAGATCCGTGTCGGGCGCTCGCGGGTGGGGTGGGTGTCGGGCATAGGTGGGCTGAGTAACCTGCTCCGGTGAGCGTGCGGACGATACTGGCCCCCGCTCGGCCGGCGGAGCCAGCTGTGGTGACCGACCCCGTCGAGCGGCGTGCCCTCACGGCCGAGGTGTTCCTGGTCTTCGCGCTGACGCTGGGGCTCTCCGGCGTCCGGAGCCTGCTGTCGCTGCTCGACTCGCTGCTGCAGCCCGAGCCGCTGTCCGACCAGACCGTGGCGCTCAACGTGCCGCGCGCTGCGGCGAACCTCATCGACCTGGCCTACCAGTTGGTGTCGGCGGGGCAGCTCGGCGTCTGGGGTGGTCTCGGGCTCTACCTGCTCTGGCGCTCGGGCATCGGGCCGCGGATGATCGGGCTCGGCCGGGATCGGATCGGCGGCGATCTCGCGGGCGGCGCCGGGCTGGCCGCGCTGATCGGGCTTCCCGGCTTGGCGTTTTACCTGGTTACCCGGGCGATCGGGATCAACCTGACGGTCGTGCCCGCCGCGCTGAACGACGTCTGGTGGCGTGCGCCGGTGCTGATCATCGCCGCGATCGCCAACGCCTGGGCCGAAGAGGTGCTGGTCGTCGGGTACTTCATCACCCGGCTACGACAGCTCGGCTGGCGGGAGAACACCTCCCTCCTCGCTGCCGCCGTACTCCGCGGCTTGTACCACCTGTACCAGGGCTTCGGCGGCTTCATCGGCAACCTGATCATGGGCCTGGTGTACGGACGCTTCTGGCAGCGCACCAACCGGCTGTGGTCGCTCGTCATCGGCCACGCGCTGATCGACCTCGTCGCCTTTGTCGGCTACACGTTGCTCCGCGACCACGTGTCGTGGCTTCCATAGTGCTGTTGGTCACTGTGGGTGCTGAGAGTGTCCGAGTGGCGACTGGACACAGGCAATTCTTGCGTGGACGTGTGCACACTGAAGCATGAGAGTCGGGACTGCCGTTCTTTCATCCGCCCTCTTCTTCGCCCCTCCGACCCCCACCGCGGACCTCGCCGGTCCACCGGAGCCGCTGCCGGCCGCCGCTCGTGCGCCGCGCGGTGGGTCCGCTCCGCGGGGTGAGCCCGCTCGCCTCGATCCGGCCGAGCCCGACCCCACCCGGGTGCCCCACCTCGCGCTGCCCCGCCGCGCGTTCGTGGTGGTCGGTGGTGTCCCTGGCGCCGGCAAGAGCACGTTGTTGCACCGGCTCCGGGTCACTTCGCCGCGGGGCGTGTTCAGCGTGCGCGATCCCGAAGACATTCGGACGCGGTGGGAGCGCCTGCTCGGCGGTCGGCGCGCCTACCGGGTCTGGCGTCCGCTGGTCTACGCCGAGCACTACCTCCGCTTGCTGCTCGCGTTACCCGGCCGGAAGACGATCGTGCTGCACGACACCGCGACGCGTGGCTGGGCCAGGCGGCTCCTGAGCATCATCGCGCGGCTGTCCCGCCGACCGGCCATCCTGCTGTGGCTGAACGTCTCGCTCGAAGAGTCGCTGGACGGTCAGCGGATCCGCGGCCGCAAAGTCCCGGAGAAGACCGTGCAGCAGCACTGGCGGCGCTGGTCGCGCTTACGGCCGCGCACCGAAGACGGCGAGCGGGGATACGTCGCCGTCCACACGATCACGCGCGACATCGCGCGCCGCATCGTCGTGGAGCCCGCCACCCGCCGACGCTGAGCCCCGAGACGCGCCCTCGCGGAGGCGAGGGCGCGCTGCGTTGTGGACAGAACTTGTACGCAGCGGTGTGAATCGCTACTCAATGTCACCATTGTCGGCGGCATTGTGGTGACTAATTCCCGTCCACACCCGGTGGACTACTCTTTGTGCAGGTCAGGCCCCCTGTCGGTGGCCAAGATTCGCGTGAGTTCACACGTTCCTGCACAGGCACCACACAGAGTTACCCCCACTCTTCCACAGGGTTGTCCACAGGCCTGTGCACAGGCTGGTTTGTCCGCTACGGCCCCGGCTTTCTATCGTCGACACACCCGGCTCACCGGGAACTGTCGGACCCCTGCGGTACGACAAGGGTGAACGTGCTCCAGGCGGGGCGCTACAGGGCCGGGGAGGGGACACGCGTGGCCGTCAGCGACGAAGTCGAGGCCTATGCGCCTCCGAACGACTTCGATCGCACGCCTCCGCAAGACCTGGCCGCCGAGCAGAGCGTGCTGGGCGGAATGCTGCTCTCCAAGGACGCCATCGCCGACGTCGTGGAGATCGTCCGCTCCAACGACTTCTACAAGCCCGCACACGCCCTCGTCTTCGACACGATCCTCGACCTGTACGGCCGCGGTGAGCCCGCCGACCCGGTCACGGTCGTGGCCGCGCTGGCCGACCGCGCCGAGCTGGCCCGCGTCGGTGGCGCGCCCTACGTCCACACGCTGATCCAGCAGGTGCCGACGGCGGCGAACGCCGCGTACTACGCCCGCATCGTCGCCGAGCGCGCGATCCTGCGCCGGTTGGTCGAGGCGGGCACCCGGATCGTTCAGCTCGGGTACGGCTCGGCCGCCGGCGCCGGACGCGAGGTGGACGACGTCGTCGACATGGCTCAGCAGGCCATCTACGACGTCACCGAGAAGCGCACCAGCGACGACTACACGGTCCTCGAAGAGCTGCTCCAGCCGACGATGGACGAGATCGAGGCGATCGGCGCCACCGGCGGGATCATGAGCGGCGTCCCGACCGGGTTCGCCGACCTCGACCGCCTGACGAACGGCCTGCACCCCGGTCAGCTGATCATCGTCGCGGCCCGCCCCGGTCTGGGTAAGAGCACCTTCGGCCTCGACGTCGCGCGCTCGGCGTCGATCCGGCACGGGCTCACGTCGGCGGTGTTCAGCCTGGAGATGTCCAAGATCGAGATCACCATGCGGTTGCTCTCGGCCGAGGCACGCGTCCCGCTGCACCACCTGCGGTCGGGCCAGCTCTCCGAGGACGACTGGACGAAGCTGGCCCGCCGTATCGGCGAGGTCAGCGAGGCGCCGCTGTTCATCGACGACTCGCCGAACATGACGATGATGGAGATCCGGGCCAAAGCGCGGCGGCTCAAGCAGCGTCACGACCTGCGCCTCGTCGTCATCGACTATCTGCAGCTGATGACCGGCAACAAGCGAGTCGAGTCCCGCCAGCAGGAGGTCGCGGAGCTCTCCCGTGGCCTCAAGCTGCTGGCGAAGGAGCTCGAGGTGCCGGTGATCGCGGCCTCGCAGCTCAACCGTGGCCCGGAGCAGCGCACCGACAAGCGTCCGCAACTGTCCGACCTGCGTGAGTCCGGCTCGATCGAGCAGGACGCGGACATGGTGCTTCTCCTGCACCGCGAGGACTACTACGAGAAGGAGTCCCCGCGCGCGGGCGAAGCGGACTTCATCCTGGCGAAGCACCGTAACGGCCCGACCGACACGGTGACCGTGGCGTTCCAGGGCCACTTCAGTCGATTTGTCGACATGAGCACGGGCGTCTGAGACGGCGTAGGACCCGCGCCCAACCAGCAGACCACTAATTCTTTTTGAGACGCCCGACCTCGGTGCCGGCCGCGTCGAGCAGGACCAAAGCCTCGTTCGCGAACCCTGCCATCGCCGTGCGAGAGAGCCAGGCGGCCACTCGCGGGCCGTCGCACCCGATCATCGTGCTTGCGCGACTGGTGGCCAGCATCGATTGGGAGGTCACGATCCACCGGCCTCCGTTGCCGTTGCAGCCGTCCGAGCCCGCCCAGGTGCCGTCGCCTCTGAACTCGACGAACGCCTCCCCGCCATCCTTGACCGGCACCCACCGGCCCACGATCATCCGAGGTTCGACCCGGGTCAGCGTGGTCGGCAGTGCGGTGGTCCGCGTGAGTTCGGCCCGGTCCTGGTCGGTGATCACCGGCGGTTCCGCCTCGGACGCGGCGACGTCCGGCCCGACCTTCGGCTTCCCACCGGGAAGGAGGCGGGCCACCGGCTCTTCGGACCGGTCGACCAACTCCAGGCTGCCGTCAGCGAAGGATCGGTAGCCGGTGGCCGTCCGTAGCCAGGACGGCGTGCTATCGGACGGCCTCCCCTCCGTGGGAAAGCACTTCGAGCTGCCGCCGCTCACATCGCCGATGAACGCGTCCTGGCTACCGGCCCAGGCACCGAAGAGCGTGCCGCACGTGCGCCACAGCGACAGGTCCCGGTTCGGGGCGATCCGTAGGACGGTGCCGGGCTCCTCGCCGGTGTCGGCCACCGTCCACAGGCCGATCAACGAAATCGGCCCGCGCCCGGCGGTCGGCGACGGAGGCGGGGACGGACCGGGGCTGTCCGCCGTGACCGGGCTTTCGTCGGCACAGCTGGCGAGGACGAGCATGAGTACCGTTGCGACCGCGATCCGGAGTCTCATACCGCCTAGGACGCAGCGCGGTCACGCGTTGGTTCCGTTTAGCCGAAGGCGATCGTGCCGTCGGCGCCGAACGTGATGCCGGGGTTGTGGGCCACCTCCCAGCGGAAGCCATCGGGGTCGGTGAAGTAACCGGAAACACCGCCCCAGTCCCGGCGTTCGGCCGGACGGATGACGGTTCCCCCGGCTGCAGTGGCACGATCGAGTACGGCGGCCACCTCGTCGGCGGACGACACGGGATGCCCCAGCGTGATCGGGGCCGCGTCGTCGCCACGATGGACCTCGCCGGCTTCGGCCGCCATCGCCTCGCGATCCCAGAGCGAGAGGAGCGTTCCATGGCTCACCTGGAAGAAGATGACCTCGCCCGGGACGTCGAGGTGCGGTTTCCAGCCGAGGCCGTCGACGTAGAAGCGGCGGCTCGCGTCCAGGTCCCGGACGCCGAGCGTGATGACGTTGAGTGTCTGTTCCATGCCGACCACACTGCCGTGCCGGCCGCGGCCGGTCTTGAACGAACCGGCCACGACTGGCCGGCTCGGTGGGGCTGGTACCGGGAGCGTGTGGTCACCGGCCTGGAGCGCCTCGTGCGATGCGCGTGGGAACAGCACATCACCGCTGCTCCGCTCACCCACCGGGTCATTCCGGACAACTGCGCCGACATCCTGGTGGGCGCAGACGGGAACGCCCAGCTCGTCGGTCCGGCGACCGGCGTCGACCTGCCGCACTTCCCGTCCGGCACGCTGATCCGTGGCCTCCGGTTCGAGCCGTTCGCGATCCGGACCGCCTTCGGAGTGGAGGCCGACGAGTTGACGAACCGCACGATCCCGCTCGACGCCGTGCTCGACGGCCGGTCCGCCCGACTCGTGGCCGAAGCGGTGTGGCTCGGCGTGGGTGCCGCCCGGCCCGGGCCTGCGCGGGCCATCCGACCCGAACTCACGGCGGACCGCCGCGAGTCCGCCGCCGCGTTCGCCCGGTTGGGCGTCCGGTGGCGGGACGCCCGACCGGAGCGGGCCACCGTGGGCATCGTGCGCGAGCTGACCACGGCAGGAACGCCGTCGGTGGATGCGGTGGCCGATCGCTCGGGCTACTCCCCGCGACACCTCCGCCGCCTGGTGCGTGCCGAGACCGGCTTGACCCCGAAGACGCTGCACCGGGTCGCTCGAGTGCACGCGTTCCTCCGGTGGGCCGAGGAGGGCGGCCTCCCGGTCGGAGCCGCCGCGGCCGCTGCCGGCTACGCCGACCAGCCGCACGCGTCGCGGGAGATCCGTGCGCTGACCGGGCTCACGCCCCGCGGGCTGCTCGCCGAACGAGCGGCGCCCGTGGCGGCGTTGCGCTCACCGGCCTCGTAGACGACGAAGCCCTGCTCCCGGTGGGGCAGGGCTTCGTGGCGTCGGAGCGTCAGTGCTGCGGCTTCTGCACGGGCTGGGCGGGAGCGCCGGCCAGGATCGGCCCGCCGGAGAGAACCGGCATCGGAGCGCCGGTGGCCGTGTGGTGCACGACGCCCGCCATGTTGTGCGGGTCGGCGCCGCGGTCACCGTCGGTGGCGGCACCCAGCCCCGCCTCCGCCTCCAGGTCCTCGCCCTCCTGGACCTCCGGCGGCAGGCCGTGCCGCTCGCGCCAGTAGGGGTTGTCCGGCGGCAGCGTGCCGCTGACCCGCCCGTACATGCCGAACGTGATCAGCGTGACGCCGACGACGAACGAGAAGATGACGTTGCTCATCCGGAACGCCAGGAAATTCAGGTCGGTCCGCATGATCGTCATGTTGACCAGGCCGCTGAGGATGAACGCCCATCCGAAGAGCGCGTTCGCCCAGGACGCGGTGTTGCCGCCCACGATGGCGCAGCCGATCAAGCAGAGACCGACCACCACGGAGATCAACGACAAGGCGCCGTTGGACGAGAGACCAGCGACCTCTTTCCCATCGGTGGAGAAGAAAGCCAGCTGGTTGACGAAGCCCAGAATTCCGAACGCCAGCAGCACCAACCCGGTGAATGCGCCGCCGTACCGGTAGACCTTCCCCAACTTATGGTCTTTCGGTAGTCCGGACATCTTTCCGCCCCTCTGACCTCGACAGTCTGGCTCGCGAGCGTTTCGACCTGTTAAGGATACGTATGCCACGTCCTGACCAGGCCAAACGCAGGGTCGAGTTTCGGAGGCAGATCGGGGACTTCCTGCGGCCGACAGGCGCGTCACGGCGATTACGCCACTGACTGATGGTGTTGACACAACCCTGTCACAGTCTGGTGCAGTGGTCCGCCATGATGGTTCCGCCACGGAGAGCCGAGTAACCCGGCGGCGACCTGCAGGGCAACCAGGCCAGTCCAGAGAGTCCGGCACCGGCCGATAAACCTTAATAAGGCCTAAAGCTGAGGAATGTTCAAAGCGGGACTTAATGGAGCATTATTCGGACGGTTGCCAAACGTACGGCAATGTTTAACAGAATCCCCTCCCGCAACGCCGGTACAAACGCTACCGTGAAGCGCTCGTCCAATACGCTCTGTCTACTTCCGGTAGGGGATGCGTTACGGACGTATGCGACGTCAGGGTCGAGGCAACCCGAAGAGGTTCCATGGCAGACACCGCTCCGGTCGAGCCCGCGCTCATCGCCTGTCCGGCGTGCGACGGTCTCGGGTTCAGGATCGCTCCGTGCGCCTGTAGGCACAACGGCACCGAATTCCTGGTGAGCGGCCGTCTCCTCCTCTCCGACTCCGACCCGTACCCGGACTGTGAGATCTGCCGGGGTACCGGCGAGACCACCGTGATGTGTTTCCCCTGTCGGCAGGGCGGATCGCTGCGGGCGCAGGGCGTCGTCACGGTCGTCAACGCGGTCACCGGCCAGACCGGCTCGGTCCAGGTCGTCCCCGGCGCCTTCGAGCCGGTCCCGTGGGAGTCGCGCCCCGGCCGCTGGATGATCGACCTCTCGGCGATCGTCCGGGAACTCGCCGCACGGGTCGGCGCGGACACGCTCTACGACATGCTCGATCGGCCGCTGGCCAGCGCCGACCTGGCCACCCCGATCTACCTCCCCGACACCTGGACGCTGACCGCGCCGGAGGCCGAGAAGGCCGCCGCCGAACAGGCCGCGATCGCCGAGTGGGCCGGGCGCCGCCGCTGGCACCTCTACGTCGGGTATCCGGCGGGCGTCCGGGCGCAGGTCGACCCGGAGCAGCGCCTGGCGGAGCTGCGCCGGGCCGCCGACGCCGGTCGCTTGGACCTCGTCGTCCGCTTCCTGGACGGCTTCTGGTCGGTGGCCTACGAAGTTCCCGGAGCCCAGCCCCGCCAAGGACAGGCCTGGTACCCCGGCACCGCGACGCTCGCCGAGTCCTTACTCGCGCACACGCCGTCCGATCTGGTCGAACAGGCAAAGGGCATGACGACCGCCGCCGGCCACTGGGTGGTCGGCTCTCCACCGCCTGCCGGTGACGGCACCTCCGCGTGGACGGTCGAGGACCTGGTCACAGCGGTAACGATCACCGCCTCCGGCGCGGACGGTGGCAGCGCGACCTGGCGGGACGGCCGTTGGCAGCTCTCCGCGCTCACGGTCGTCGAGGAGCGGGAACTGCTCGCCGCCCAGCAGACCGGGCAGGTGCGGTCCACGGTGGAGCGAGTGGTCGGGCGGGTCGACGACCTGCGGACCCCGCCGTGGCTGGGCCCGTCGATCCCCACCCAGCGCTGCGTCCGGTGCATCTCCGGGGTCGCCTGGCGCGAGTGCTCGTGCACCTACCTCGACGACGTCGCCACCCCGGACTGCCCGCGCTGCGCCGGGGTCGGCCGGGCGCCGGACCCGTACTGCTCGGGGTGCGACGACACCCGCCTGGTGCACCTCGGTGCGGTGGTCACGCTGATCGGGCCGGACGGTCGTGGGCAGACCACGAACCTCCGGATCGGCAAGACGCCGGACGTCGAGTTCTTCGTCAACGACCAGGGTGTGCGGTGTGCCAGGGTGCCGCGGGAGCTGACCGCGGTGGCCTGGGCCGAGGCCTACGGCACCGATGTGGACTGGCTCTGCAGCCACGGCATCCGGTCGATCGGTGCGCTCGCGCGCGACGGCGTCCTCGCCACCGACCTGACCGACCCCCGCGAGGTCGTCGCCGAATACCTCGCGCGGCTCACCGCCGGGCGTCCGGGCGGTCGCCTCGTCTACTTCGTCCGCCCGCCGGGTGACGTACCGGTCGAGTCCCTGCTGCGGCCGGTGCTCGGAGTGGACGCCCGGGCGGAGTTCGCGATCGCGGCCGATCCGCGCGGGCGGCTGCGGTGGGGCCTTGCGGTCACGCACCGGGGTGCGCAGAGCCGGTACGCCCCGCCGGAGATCGACCTGACGCTCGGCGACGCGGTCGGCCGGGTGCTCTCGGCGTTACCGCAGCGACTCGGCGGCATCGAGCACGACGTCGCCCGCACCGAGCCGTTGATCCCGGCGCAGCACGGCCGGGCGGTCGACGTGGAGACCGGGATCCCGACGTTGCTGCAGGAGGTCGCCCAGCGCTATGGGCGAGTGCTCGCCGCGGTTACCCGCGAAGGGTGGACGCTGCACGCCTGGACCCAGCGCCGCTGGCAGCGGATCGGCACCGGCACTTCCTTACGAGAAGTAGTAACCCAGATGAGATCGGCCGGTTGAGTACGACGCTCACGGGCTCCAGGTCAGAACACAGCACCGCGGGCTGTCAGTGGTCTACGGCGGCGGTGACTCGGCGGCGGGCGTCTTGGGCGGACGCCGCGCGGGTGGCCAGTTCGGCGTAGCGCAAGCAGTCGCTGAACGTGTGCCGGGCCAGCTCCGCCCGCACCGGCGCCAACCGGTCGACGGGTAGCACCAGGCTGGTGACGCCCAGACCGATGAGGACGCACGCGAGCAGCGGGTCGGCGGCGCCGGCGCCCCGGGCACTGATGTCCTTACCTGCCAGGGATCCCGAGGCCCCCACCAACTCGGCCAACCGGAGCGTCGCCGGTTGCCACGGGTCGTCCCAGCGACCGGTCCCCGCGGTTCGGTCGGCGGCGACCGCGTAACGCGTCAACCCGTCGGTGTCGATCGTCGCGAACGACGCCGCGCGCAGGATCGTCCCGGCGAGTACCGCAGCGGCGGGCAGATCAACGAGCACACCCGCCGTCGCGATGCCCCCGAACCGGGCTTCCTCCAGGAACCACGTCACCTCGTCCGGCTCGGTGACCGTCGCGGTCACGATCCCGACGTCCACCTGTTCGGCGCCGGTCTCCCGGGCGGCACCGGAGAGCGCGTCCAACTGTGCGGAGAGGACGTCGGGACGGGCCTGCAACGCGCGCACTCCGCGGATGCCGAACGCGCCCTGGCGCTCGCCGGGATCGAGGGCTTCGACGGCAACCCGAGCGCCCGGGAACGTCCGCAGCACCCGTCGATAGCCGGCCTGTTGGTCGGCGACCGGAAGGGGCGCACCGTCGCGTCGGACCGCGAACCAACTCCGCAGTAGTCCCACGCCCTCCGCACCACCCGCCGCCGCGGACTCGGCCTCGGCCGGATCGACCAATTCGGCGAGCAGCGACACCGGCTGACCGTCGGCGAGCCGTCCCCGGTCGGAGGACGGTGTGGAGAACGCGGACGGCATGGACCGGACATTATCGAACTGAGACGACCGCTGCCCGAACGGAGTCGGGACGGACAGTAAGCTCTGGAGCCATGCCGGAGCTCAGTCACGTCGACGCGGCCGGGACGGCCCGGATGGTCGACGTATCCGCGAAGTCCGCGTCGGTCCGCACTGCGGTCGCGACCGGCCTGCTACGGACGACGACCGAGGTCATCGGCCTTCTCCGCCGCGATGGGCTACCGAAGGGCGACGCGCTCGCGGTCGCCCGGATCGCCGGCATCATGGGCGCCAAACGGACGCCCGACCTGGTGCCGCTGTGCCATCCGATCGCGTTGCACGGCGTTACGGTCGACTTCGAGCTCCGGGACAGCGACATCGCGATCACCGCGACCACCCGCACCGCGGATCGGACCGGCGTCGAGATGGAGGCGCTCACTGCGGTCGCGGCCGCTGGATTGGCGCTGATCGACATGGTGAAGGCCGTCGATCCGGCCGCCTCACTGGACGCGGTGCGCTGCGAGGCGAAGGACGGCGGCAAGACCGGCTCGTGGCGTCGGCCGGCCGACCGATGAGCACCGAGGCCGGCCAACCGGTGAGCGCAGAGGCCGACCGACCGGTGAGCGCAGAGGCCGGCCAACCGGTGGGCCACTCGCGCACTGCCCGTGTCGTGGTCGCGTCGAACCGCGCTGCCGCAGGCGTCTACGCCGACGAGAGTGGACCGTTGCTGGTCGAGGGCTTGCGCGCGCTCGGCTTCGAGGTGGGTGACCCGGTCGTGGTGCCGGATGGCGAGCCGGTCGGCGACGCACTGCGCGCCGCGGTGGCCGACGGCGTCGACGCGGTCCTCACCAGCGGCGGAACGGGCATCAACCCGACCGACCGCACGCCCGACGTCACCGCGGCGGTCCTCGACTACCAGGTCCCGGGCATCGCCGAGGCGCTCCGGGCCTACGCCGTTCCGCGCATTCCGACCGCCATGCTGTCCCGCGGCCTCGCCGGGGTGGCCGGGCGGACGTTGATCGTCAACCTGCCAGGCTCCCGTGGCGGCGCCAAGGACGGACTGGCGGTGCTCGGCCCGATCCTCGGGCACGCGGTCGACCAGCTCCGTGGCGGCGACCACCCGCGTAGTGACCCCGGAGGGCACGCGTGACCGACCCGATCAGCTGGGACGACGCCAGAGCGGCCGTGCACGCGGCAGCCACACCGCTACCGGGGCGCCCGGTACCACTGCCGGAGGCCGACGGAGCGGTCCTGGCGACGCCGCTGGTCACGCTCACCGCGCTGCCGGCGTTCGACACGTCCAGCGTGGACGGGTACGCGATCGCGGGCCCCGCGCCGTGGCGGCTGGTCGGCCAGGTGCTGGCCGGTGACGCCAGCGAGATCACGGTCACCTCGGGCACGGCGGTCGAGATCGCTACCGGCGCGATGGTGCCGGTCGGCACCGAACACGTGATCCGGCTGGAGAGCGCCGAGGTCGAGAACTGCTCCTGGGTCACTGCTCCGCTGCCGGAGAAGCAGGAGTGGCGCCCGACCGGAGAGGAAGCGGCGGCCGGCGAGGTCCTGCTGCCGCCCGGCGTCCGGGTGACGCCGGGCGTGTTGGCGCTGGCCGCAGCGTGCGGGCACGACGTGCTGGCCGTCCGTCGACGGCCGCGGGTCGCGCTGGTCGTGTTCGGCGACGAATTGCTCGACAGCGGCCCGCCCGGCGCCGGTCGTGTCCGGGACGCACTCGGACCCTCGCTGCCCGGGTGGCTACGCAGGCTGGGCGCCGAGGTGATCTCGGTGACCCGCGCGGCAGACACGCTGGAGGCACACGAGACCGCGGTCCGGGACGCCGCCGCGCAGTCGGACCTCGTCCTCACCACCGGCGGGACGATGCACGGACCGGTCGACCACCTCCACCCGACGCTCGCGACGCTGGGCGCCTCGTACGTCGTCGACACCGTCGCCGTCCGGCCCGGCTTCCCGATGCTGACCGCGACGCTGCCGGGGCCGGGCGCCGGCTGGCTGGTCGGGCTGCCCGGTAACCCGCAGTCGGCGGTGATCGGACTGGTCACGCTGGCGGCACCACTGCTGGCCGGCCTGTCCGGAGCACCGCTGCCCCCGCTCGCGTCGGTGCAGCTCGCGAACGACGTCCCGGGGCGGGGCACGTTCACCCACCTCGCGCTGGCCCGTCTGACGCCGGACGGCGCGGTGACGTTGCCGCACGCCGGATCGGCGATGCTGCGCGGAGTCGCCGGCGCCGACGGGTTCGTCATCGTGCGCCCGGGGACGTCGGCACCCACCGGAACGCGCGTGGACTTCGTCCCGATGCCGAGCTGACCCGTCCGGGCAACCACACCGAGTCGGCCCGCTGGCCACGGTTCACGGGCCGAACGTCCGGGCATCCGGACGGCCGGAGGCTGATCGTCGGACACGGTGGTTGGATGGGTTCATGAGCAGCGAGACGATCCGGCAGGCCGGGCACCGTGTCGTGGTGGCCCAGGTCACTGAGGCGCCGATTTCGACCGCGGAGCACGAGCAGGCGGTGGCTGTCCTGGCCGCCGGCGCGGTGGTGGGCTTCGCCGGTGTGGTGCGCGACCACGACCACGGACGAACCGTGACCGAACTCGAGTACACCGGGCATCCGTCGGCCGGTGAGGTCCTGGCCGAGATCGCGGCTGAGTTCGCCGCGCGGGACGGCGTCGAGGCGATCGCGGTGAGCCACCGGATCGGCCCGCTGAAGCTCGGTGACACGGCCTTGGCCTGTGCGGTGAGCACCGCGCACCGCGCCGAGGCGTTCGCGCTCTGCGGGGAGCTCGTCGACGCCGTCAAGGCGCGGATCCCGATCTGGAAGCGTCAGGTGTTCGACGACGGTAGCGACGAGTGGGTGGCCTGTCCGTAGTTCGCTCACCGTTCCCGTCTGATTGCGGTCAGTGCTGCCCGCGGTTGGTCGCCGAGGTGCAGCACCCGGAAGCTTCGCCGACGGCCGTTACGATCGGGCACGCGCTGACACAGCGGAAGGAACTCGAGTGTGAAGGTCTTGATCACCGGCGGTGCCGGCTTCATCGGGAGCACGATCGGCTCCGCCTGCCTGGACGGCGGGATCCAGCCGGTCATCCTCGACAGCCTGGTCACCGGCAAGAGGGAGTTCACCGAAGGGCGGCCGTTCTACCACGGTGACATCGCCGACGGTGCTCTCGTCGACCGGATCTTCGCCGAACACCCCGACATCACCGCGGTCATCCACTGCGCGGCGCTGATCGTCGTCCCGGACTCGATGGCCGACCCGCTGCGCTACTACCGGGAGAACGTTGCCAAGTCGATCGAGCTGATCGGGCACCTGCAGCGCAACGGCTGCGAACGGCTGGTGTTCAGCTCGTCCGCGTCGATGTACGGCGCGGACCCGGACTTCTCGGTCGACGAGAACTCCGCGATCGACCCGCAGAGCCCGTACGCGACCACCAAGGTCATGGTGGAGAACGTGCTGCGGGACGTGGCTCAGGCCAGCTCGCTGCGGGTGCTCTCGCTGCGCTACTTCAATCCGATCGGCGCGGACCCGCAGCTGCGCACCGGGCTGCAGGTGGCCCGGCCGTCGCACGCGCTGGGCAAGCTCGTGCAGGCCTACGAGGACCGGGTGACGTTCAACATCACCGGTATCGACTGGCCGACGCGGGACGGCACCGGGATCCGCGACTACGTCCACGTCTGGGACCTGGCGGCCGCCCACGTCGAAGGCCTGCGCCGGTTCGACGCCGTGGTGCCTGCCGACCGGGGCTACCGCGTCATCTGCCTCGGTAGCGGAACCGGGACCACCGTGCGGGAGCTCGTCGCGGCGTTCGAAGCCGTGATCGGGGAGTCCTTGCCGCACCAGGACGCCCCGGCACGCCCGGGTGACGTGGTGGGAGCCTTCGCCCGCAACGGACTCGCTCGCGAGTTGCTCGGCTGGGAGCCGAAGTACGGCGTGGAGGACGGTATCCGGCACTCGCTGGAGTGGGCGGAGATCCGGCCTCAGCGTCTCCACGAGGCCTGACCGCTTCAGATCAGCGGTAGGCCCGCTACGACGTCGCCGGTGGGTTGGCCGGATCCGTTCTCGGGCTCGACGGTGAGCGCCACCGCGTCGCCCTCGTCGAGGTCCAACACCATGGCGGAGCCTTCCCGCGCGTCGGGAGCGAGGACCCGCATGGACTTCGTCCGGTTGTTCCGGACGCGCCAGAGCTGATACGTCTGGCGCTCGGGGATGTCCGGCATGTCGGTGTACGTGACCACCGCGGCGTGGTGCTCGGGGGAGAACACCGCGGAGAGCCGCAGACCGCTCTTGGTCGTGGTGCTCCGGCTGACCGCATCCGGGGCGGTGAGGACGGTCTCGATCCGCTCCAGCCGCTCCTGCTCGGCGACGATCAGGCTCCGCTGGTCACGGTCGCGCTGCTCCTCGACCTCCAGCGTGAGCGCGGCGGCCCCGATCACCAGGCCGCACGCCATCGCGAACGTGGTGAGGCGCTTGCTCCAGCGACGCTTGCCAGGAGCCGAGCGGACGGAGGGCTCGGGGTGGGCGTCGGTGAGCAACGGGCCGTCGCCGGCGTCGGAGCGCGGTTTCTGCTCGTCGGTCATCGTGCCACTCCCAGGCGGTCAGGTATCCACCGCTCACTCTGCCCGGTCAGCGCCACTTTCACTAAGTTCACGCCGGCTGGGTCCGGAGGTATCGGGCGAAATGCGGCACCGTGAAGGCTACTGTTCCCCGTTCAGCGGAGTAGATCAGACCCTTCTTGATCAGGCTGTCCCGCGCCGGGGAGAGGCTCGACGGCTTGCGCCCGAGCGACACCGCGACCTCGGACGTGGAGACCGCACCGGCATCGGCGGAGCCCTCCAGCGCGGCCATCGCGCGCATGTACTCCCGCTCGGCCGGGGTGGCCCGCTCGTACCGTGACCCGAAGAACCCGACCGCGAGTTCGCCTTCCGCCTCGGGCGCGGCCATCTTCACGTCGGCCGCGGTGATCGGCGAGCGCGGGGCGACGTCCCAGGTGACCTTGCCGTAGGCCTGGACGAAGTACGGGTAGCCGTCCGCGGCTTCGTACAGCGCGGCCAGCGCGTCCTCGTCGAAGGTGGCGTCCTCGCGCTCGGCCGGTGCGAGCAGGGCGAGGTCGGCCGCGGCCCGGT
Source organism: Cryptosporangium minutisporangium (assembly GCF_039536245.1). Taxonomy (NCBI): domain Bacteria; kingdom Bacillati; phylum Actinomycetota; class Actinomycetes; order Cryptosporangiales; family Cryptosporangiaceae; genus Cryptosporangium; species Cryptosporangium minutisporangium. The sequence goes on from NZ_BAAAYN010000044.1 coordinate 117,856, forward strand.
CGAGCCGATCGATGCGGACGTAGCGGAAGAGGCGCTCGGAGTAGGACTTGCTGGCCGACAGCAGCGCCGGCAGGTGCGGCAGTCCCGCGCCGACGACGATCAGCGGTGCGCCGGTCTGGGACAGCTCGTGGCAGGCGGCGCAGAGCGCGGAGACGTCCTCGGCTCCCAGGTCCTGCATCTCGTCGATGAACAGTGCGATGCCGGTGCCGACGGCGGTGGCCAGGTCGGCGGCATCGGTGAGCAGCTCGACGAGGTCGATCTCGATGTCACCGGAGTCGGCGCGCCCGCTGGTGGCCGGGCCGTCGATGCCGGGTTGCCAGCGGTCGCGGATCTTGCCGCCGGGCGGGTTGGACCGCAGGGCGAACGCCTTCAGCGTGCCGAGGAAGTCGTCGATCCGGTCGAGGGCGCGGTGGTGGGACGAGAGTTCGCGCACCGCCATGTGCAGGGCTCCGGAGAGCGGCCGGCGCAGTTGCTGGTCGGGACGGGCCTCGATCTTGCCGGTTCCCCACTGGCGTCCGATCGCCTGCGAGCGCAGAGCGTTCAGCAGCACCGTTTTGCCGACCCCGCGCAGGCCGGTGAGGATCATCGAGCGCTCGGGGCGGCGGCGGGAGACCCGTTCGAGGACGACGTCGAACTGGTCGAGCTCGCGGTCGCGGCCCGCGAGCTCGGGTGGGCGCTGCCCGGCGCCGGGCGCGTACGGATTGCGGACCGGGTCCATGCGCGTGGACCGTATCGGGCTTTCTAGCGGAAGTGGTAGATCTCGCTAGAGAAATCTCGACGTGTCGCGCGGGGGCGTTCCGGCCGCAGTGCTACCGCTGGGGTCAGGCCCCCGGCTCGCGGTTGGCGCGGAACCAGCGGTCGGAGCTGGGCGCCGGTCCCTCGGCGAGCTGCTCGCGACTGATCTGGATGATGCTGTTCCGGTGCACGTCGTCCAACGCGACGCCGGGCGTCCGCTTGGGGAGCGGAGGCCGTCGGTCCGCGGGAACCCGCTCGGGACTGACCAGGGCCCGTCGGTCGGTGGAGTTCGTCGGCCGCACCGGCGTGACCGGGTGTCGCGACGTACTCGTGCGCGCCTGGGGCTTGCGAGGACGAGGAACAGCGTGGGTCATGAATCAGTGCCTTTCCCGCGGTGGACACTTTCAGTCACGCCCGCGCCGCGCCGCACGTGCCGCGGGGAGCTGCCCCGGTCACGCGGGAGAGCGCCCAACGGTTCATTGTTCGATGGTCGAGTTCTCGCGCGGGCCCGCTGCGCTGCAGACACGCATGAGGCCCCCGATGATGCCGGATCGGGTCAAGTGCCCGCGTGGGCCTTGTATGGGGGCAAATGCTAGACCCCGAGACCGGCGCTCCGACGGGCGGCTCTGCGCCTATCTAGGAGTCTCTTGGTGGATTCCTAGATGTCGGTAGAGAGGCTCAGAGAGCGCGGAGTTCGATCAGGCTGATCTCGGGTGGCGCGCCGACACGCACCGGCGGACCCCAGTAGCCGACGCCGCGGCTGACGTAGATCTGGCTGTCGCCGTCGCGGGCACGACCGGCCACCACCGGCTGCTCCAGCCGGACCCCATAGGTGAACGGCCACATCTGCCCGCCGTGCGTGTGGCCGGAGAGCTGCAGGTCCACCCCGCGCTGAACGGCCTCGGGCCACTGGACCGGCTGGTGGGCGAGCAGGACGACGGGGCGGTCGCGGTTGCGGCCGTCGAGCGCGGCCGCGAGGTTGGCGCCGTGCCCAGGGACCCCGGAGTCGGCCGCTGTCACGTCATCCACGCCGGCCAGGTCGAGCCCGGCCCCGCCGGGGATCTCGATGTGGCGGTTGCGCAGCACCTGGACGCCGATCGTCGGCAGGTACTCGACCCACTCCTCGGCGCCCGAGTAGTACTCGTGGTTGCCGGTGACGAAGTACGTGCCGTGGGCCGAGCGGAGGTCGCTGAGCGCCTTGGCGTCCTCGCCGAGCTCGGCCACGCTGCCGTCTACCAGGTCACCGACGATCGCGACCGCGTCGACGTCGAGCGAGTTGACGCTGCGGACGACGCGCTCGACGAACGGCCGGTGCAGCGTCGCCGAGATGTGGATGTCGGTGAGCAGGGCGATCCGGAAGCCGTTCAGCGCGGGGTCGAGCCGGGGGAGCGTGATCGGGACGCGCTTGACCTGGACGTTGCGTGCCTCGGTGACGCCGTAGCCGACGGTGGAGAGCGCACCGACGCCCGCCGTCAGCGCCAACGCCCGCGCGAGGAACACCCGCCGGTCGACTCCGCCCGCGCTGCCGGTCGGCTCGCTGTCGGCGGTGAGCGTCGTGGCGTGTGCGGGGCTCCCCGCCGGGTCGGCGGCGGTCGCCGCCTCTGAGTCGGTCGTCGTCTCCGGGCCGGTCGTCGTCTGCGAGTCGGTGGTCGTCTCCGGGCCCGACGCTGCGGCCGCGACCGGCACGGGTACGGCGGCCTTGCGGGCGCGGCGGGCCAGCAGGATCCGACCGACCACCCGCACCGGCTCCAGCACGAGCAGGATCACCAGCAGGTAGAACATGATCGCGACCCAGAGTGGCCCGCCCCAGCTCACGACGGTGGCGAGCGGCCCGGGCAGCGCTTCCGGCCGCCCGCGCAGGCCGAACATCGCGAACCCGACGATCACCACCAGCACGGCAGCGCCGATCAGCCGGGCCCGCCGCGACGGGAACGGGCTCGCCACCAACCGCCACCACAGGTAGGTGTGAATACCGCCCAGCACGCCGACGACGACGATCACCATCACGACGATCTGTGCGATGCCCACGCGGCTGTGCCCCTCGGTACGGTGATCTAAAGCTTTCTAGTGCAATTGCTAGAGAGCCTTATCGAGCCTCAGACGTCGGTCTCGATCGTTCTACCGGTCTCTAGTGGCTTCGCTAGACAGCCCTAGCGGAGCGTAGGGGGCTACCCCTGAAAGGAACCTGAGATCATCCGCCGGCGAACGGCGGCAGGACGTCCACCGTGCCGCCGGCCGGGAGCGGGGCCGAGAGGTCGCGCGCCGCCACCCCGTTCACCAGGAACGAGCAGGCGGTGAGCACTCGCTCCAACTGCTCACCGTGTGCCTCGGCGAGCTGGACCCGCAACTCGCCGAGCGTCTGCGCGTCGGCGGACTCCTCCTCGACGCCGGCCGCAGCCCGCGCGCCGGCGAAGTACCGCACGGTGACGTTCACTCAGCCCCCAATGGCACTCATCGGACGATCGGGCTGCAGGAAGGACGGGTCGTCGATGCCGTGACCCGCCAGCTTTCCCCACATCGCCACGCGCCAGCGGTCCGCGATCTCCTCGTCCGACTCCCCCGACCGCAGCGCCCCCCGCAGGTCGGTCTCCCCGGTCGCGAACAGGCAGTTCCGAACCTGGCCGTCCGCGGTGAGCCGGGTGCGGTCGCAGGCGCCGCAGAACGGGCGGGTCACCGACGCGATCACCCCGATCCGGGCAGGGCCCCCGTCGACCAACCACGTCTCCGCCGGCGCCGCACCCCGGTGGGCCGGGTCCGGCGTTAACGACCAGCGGCTCTGCAGCGCGGCCAGGATCTCCGCCGCGGTCACCATCTCCCCGCGGTCCCAGGAGTGCTGGGCGTCCAGCGGCATCTGCTCGATGAACCGGAGCTCGTGCCCCTCCGCCAGCGCGAACTCGGCCAGCGCCACTGCCTCGTGCTCGTTCTGCCCGCGCAGCAGGACGCTGTTGATCTTCACCGGGGTGAGCCCGACGTCGGTGGCTGCCCGCAACCCGGCGAGTGTGTCGTCGAGGCGGTCACGGTGGGCGAGTCGACGGAACGTCTCCCGGTCGAGCGTGTCGAGCGAGACGTTCACCCGGTCCAGGCCGGCCTCGGCCAGCGCCGGTGCCAGTCGCTCCAGCCCGATCGCGTTCGTCGTCAGCATCGTCTCCGGCCGGGGACGCAGGGCCGTCACCGCACGGAGGATGTCGACCAGCCCGCGCCGCAGCAGCGGTTCGCCGCCAGTGAACCGGACCTCGGTGACGCCGAGCCGCTCCACCGCGATCCCCACCAGGCGGATCACTTCGTCATCGGTGAGCACCCGCTCGGACGGCAGCCAGGGCAGGCCCTCCGGCGGCATGCAGTAACTGCACCGCAGATTGCACTTGTCGGTGAGCGAGACCCGCAGGTCGGTGGCGCGCCGTCCGAACCGATCGACCAGCCCGGACGCTTCGGTGGGTCGATCGGTCGCCATGCCGGCCCCGTGGATCGGCACGGCCGGCAGTCCGAGCGGAACCACAGCCATGTGCCGAGCGTATCCGGCGCACGCCGCTCCTGCCTCGGTCGTTCGCTGTCGGACCACGGACTCCGCTGCTGGCAACGCGTCTTTGTCTGCGAATCCGATGTCGGCGGTCTCTTCCACCCCTCATCCTGAGGGGTATGACGCAGGTCACTGAGGAGCCTCAGATCCGGTCGAGTGCGAAGCTGCCGCGGCTGGACCGCTGGGTGTGGGTGATCGCCGGAGCAACCACCGTCGTCCTGCTCGCCGTCGCCGGACGTTACGGCTACCACCGCGACGAGCTGTACTTCCTGCTGTGCGCGCAGCACCTGGACTGGGGCTTCGTCGACCAGCCGCCGCTCACCCCGGCCATCGCCTGGGTCGCCGACGCGATCGCGCCGGGCAACCTCACCGTCCTACGGACGCCGTCCGCATTGATCTCCGGAGCGTGCGTGCTGCTCGTCGCACTGACCGCCCGCGAGGTCGGCGGCGGCCGGGGCGCTCAGCTGCTCGCGGCGGTGCTGGTCGCGACGTCGTCGGCCGCGTTCGCGTTCGGGCACCTGCTCAGTACGACCACGGTCGACGTGCTGGTCTGGCTGGTGATCATCTGGCTGGCGGTTCGGGTGCTGCGGACCGGCGACACCCGCTGGGCGCTGCTGATCGGCGGGGTGGCGGGGATCGGCCTGCTCAACAAGTACCTGGTCGGACTCCTGGCGGTCGGGCTGGTGGGCGGCCTGTTGATCGCGGGGCCGCGTCGGCTGCTGCGCGACCGCTGGGTGCTGGGCGGGGTGGCGATCGCGGTACTGCTGGTCGCGCCGAATATCGCCTGGCAGATCGCCAACGGCTTCCCGCAACTCGACGTGGCGGGCGAGATCGCGTCCGGGGACAGCTCGTACGCCGGGCGGCCCGCCGCGCTGGCGCTGCAGCTGGTGATCGTCAGCCCGATCGCGACCGTTGTGTGGGTGGCCGGCTTGGTGGCGCTGTTCCGACGGCCGGAGTGGCGTCCGTACCGCGCGCTGGCCTGGGCCTGGGTGGTGATCGTCGTCCTGGTGTTGATCGGCGGCGGGAAGGGCTACTACGACGCCGCGCTGTTGCTGGCCCTGACGGGCGTCGGTGCGGTTCCGGTCGTCGGGTGGCTCACCCGGGGCCGGGTGGTGCTGCGCCGGGGTGTGTTCGCCGCCGCGGTGGTGCTCTGCGCAGTGATGGACGCAGCCCTGATGCTGCCGCTCTGGCCCGCGTCGTCCCTTCCGGACGCCGTCGTCGCGATCAACTACGACGCCGGCGAGACGGTGGGCTGGCCGGCGATGGTGGCCTCGGTCGAGCGGGTCACACCGCCTGGAGCCGTGGTGCTCACGAGCAACTACGGAGAAGCCGGAGCGATCGCCAGATACAGCTCCGTGCCGGTGTACTCCGGTCACATGAGCGTCGCCGACTTCGGCAGGCCGCCCGAGTCGGCGGACGTCGTCGTCGCGGTGGGTGTGGAGGACCCGGCGTACCTGCGGCGCTTCTTCGGCGACGTCGACCGCGTCGGCTCGGTGGACGTCGGGGTCGAGGTCGACAACGAGGAGAACGGCACCCCGATCTACCTGTGCCGCGACCCCCGCGAGCCGTGGTCCTCCCTGTGGCCGGACCTCCGTAGAGTCTGACCAGCCGTCAGATCGCGGACCAGACCCGGTGGACCGCGAGTGCGGCGTCGGCGGCTTGGGCCCGGCCGGCGCGGGCCGACGGAGCGCGACGGGCCGGGTCGAGCACGTTCCGGCCAAAAGCCGCTCGGGCCTCCTGGTTCGGCGTCACGACCGCGACCCGTGCGGAGTCACCGAGCTGAGCGACCTGGGACGCCACGCCGGGCATCGGGCCGCCACCTCGCGGTAACGGTGCCAGCACGACGATCCGATCGGCGCCGGAGGCCAGGTCGACGTTGGCGGTCGACCGCACGCCGCCGTCGATGTACTGCCGGCCGTTCACGGTCATCGGCGGCCACACCCCCGGCACCGCGCAGCTGGCCGCCACCGCGTCGACCAGGCCCACTCCGCTGTGCCGGTCGAACGGTGCGAGTTCGCCGGTCACGGCGTCCACTGCGGTCACGATCAGTCGGCGCGCCGGCCAGTCGTGCACCGGCAGGCGGGCCGCGATCACCTGGCGACGCTCCTCCTCGGGAACGGTCCGGGTCCGGCGCGCCAGCGCCCCGACCTTGGCCCGGAAGCGTTCCGGGCTACGGCTGGTCACCGCCGCGAGCCCCCAGCGGAGCAGCGTCCCGGTGCCCATCCGCGCGGCCAGCTCGCTGCCGCTGGCCTCCAGCTGCCGCTGGTAGAGGTCCTCGACGTCACAACCGGTCGCGATCATCGTCCCGACCACCGAACCCGCGGACGTCCCGATGATCAGATCGGCGGTACTCAGGTCCACGCCGACGTCGAGCAGACCGGCCAGCATCCCGATCTCCCACGCGATGCCGGTGACTCCGCCCCCGCCGAGTACCAGTGCACTCCCCGTCATCTTGCGAATTCTGACAACTTCTGCGGAGCCGTGGGTGCGGAACGGATGCTTCGCTGCGCGACTGCCGTGGCGCCTGCGCAAAACATCCTGACCAGCGGCGACAACCCGAGTCGCTGAGTGGCGTGAGCCAACGTCCTGTTAAGTTAGGCGGACCTAACCAATCTGCTCGGAGGGTATCCGTGTCCCGTTTCTCCACCGCTGCGTTCTCCCGGCGGCGTTTCCTCGCCGCCAGTGCGGGGGCCACCGCCACGCTTTTGGCGGCTGCCGCGTGCGGCGACAGTGACGACGACACCGCCGATTCGGCCTCTAGCTCCTCCGGTTCCTCCGCCTCCAGTGGTTTCCCGGTCACGATCGAGCACAAGTTCGGCAGCACCACGGTCGAGAAGGCGCCTGAGCGAGTGGTGTCGCTCGGCTGGGCCGACGCCGACGTCCTGCTCGCGCTCGGCGTCGTGCCGGTCGGCTTCCTCGACTGGTTCAAGGTGTGGGATGCGGGCGTCGGTCCCTGGGCGCAGGACAAGCTGGGCAGCTCGAAGCCGACCGTGATGACCGGTGAGGTGAACTTCGAGAAGGTCGCGTCGCTGCGCCCCGACCTGATCACGTTCGTGCAGTCGGACGGCGCCAAGGCGACGTGGGAGAAGCTCAAGCAGCTCGCCCCGTCGATCTACGGCCCGGCCGCTGCGCCGGCGTGGGGCGTCACCTGGAAGGACCAGACCGAGTACATAGCGAAGTCGGTGGGCAAGCTCGCGGACGGACAGAAGCTGATCGATGCCACCGGAGCCGCGTTCGCGAAGGCGAAGGCAGCCAACCCGGAGTTCGCCGGCAAGACCGTCGCAGTCGCCGCGGCCTACGACGGCAAGTACGGCGCCTACGTCGGCCAGGACGCCCGGGTGCAGTTCATGCAGGCGCTGGGCTTCACCAACTCGCCGAAGCTCGAGGCGCTGAAGAAAGAGTCGTTCTACATCGACCTCTCCAAGGAGCGGGTCGGCCTGCTCGACGCCGATGTCACGATCGTGTTCGGTCTGGCCAGCACGACGCCGCTAGCGCAGGACACGGTGCTGCAGTCGATCCCGTCCGCCAAGGCCGGCCGGCTCGTGATCATCGACGATGCCGACCTCGCGAACGCGTTCTCGACCAACAGCGTCCTGAGCATCCCGTGGACGATCGAGAAGTTCGTGCCGCAGATCAAGAAGGCGCTGGCCTGACGGTGCCTCTCACCGGGCCGGGGCCGGTCGTGCCCCGGTCCGGCGTCCGTTGTCCGCCGCGCGACCTGAGCTCAGGCGATCCTGACGTCGGACGCGCCGCGAACGGCGGCGACGACCCGTGCCTCGTCCTCGATCGAAGCCAGTACCGGCGGGGGCAGCGGGCCGAACGCCTCGACCGTGACCGTCAGGCCCCTTCTCGAGTGGCTCGGCCCGGACACCTTCGCGCGCCAGGCGCCGACGATCTCGCCCTCGGCCAGGATCGCGCCGGGGTTTCCGAGCGGACGCCAGAGCGCCTTCTGCTCGGCCCGCTCCGGCACCAGCAGGTTGCGGTTGCGGGTCTGCAGGTACGGATCGCTCGGGGGGAGCAGCCGGACGAACTCCGGCGGTGCCGGCGAGCGCAGCGCGGACTCCTGCTCGGCCGGGATCCAGTAGCCACCACGACCGGCCACTCGTACCTCGACCAAGTCGTCGGGCCATGTATCGGCGATCGCCCCCTTGTCGGCGGCGAAGTAGGCGGCCACCTCCGACGTCGTGGCGGGACCGTGCAGCCGGAGGTAGGCGCGGGTCGGCTGCGCGAGGCCGGCTGCTGCGCTCGGCTGCGCCCAGCCGTCGATGGGAGCCAGGACCAGCGGCGTCGAACCCGGCTCGATGCGGACGCCGCCGAGTAGGCCCGCGATCCGGACGAGCTGCTCGCTCACGTGGTCGACCTGGCAGCCGCGGCAGTAGGTGGCCAGGTGCGGCAAGCGAGCAGTCAGCGCGGTGCTCGCCTCACCCTTGCTCTGCGGGGCGGTAACGATGTCGTGCAGCGCGGACGCCGTGGCGAGTACCGCCTCCAGCTGGCCGCCGGGGATGCGGGCGGAAGAGGCGCCGAGCCGCGCCTTCGCGTCGGCCTCGTCGCGGGGCAGCAGCGCCGCCGCAAGCCCGGCCAGTTCGTCGGCGCGGTGGAGGAACGGCGCGCCGCGGGCACCCCACACGGTGACCAGCCCGTCGTCGGGGCCCGGCGGTTCCGGGAGCCGGGCGGCCAGCGCCTGTCGGGCCGACCCCGGTGGCGTATCGGCCACGCCGAGATCGAGCACCGCCAGCTGGGACGCAAGCCTCACGGTTCGGTCGAACTGGTGCGCACCCACCCGGTACGCCAGCACCTGCTCCCGGTCGACGTCGATCGCAGCTCCCATGCCCGTAGAGGGTGCCGTATCCGGCTGACAATTCGGCGGCGAAAGCCGACTCCGCTCTGAGCTAGCCCGTCCGAGTTCTGACGTGGAGCCCGCCCAGGACGAGGCTGGCAGTCGAGCGCGAGGACGCCGCGACCTTGGCCTCGGTGTCTCAAGTCCTCGCGCTCGCCTGTCAGCCTCGCCCCTGGGCGGGGCCGCCCACAGCCGTCAGGCTCGCCCCTGGGCGGGCTGCCCANACGCCGCGACCTTGGCCTCGGTGTCTCAAGTCCTCGCGCTCGCCTGTCAGCCTCGCCCCTGGGCGGGGCCGCCCACAGCCGTCAGGCTCGCCCCTGGGCGGGCTGCCCACAGCCGTCAGGCTCGCCCCTGGGCGGGCTGCCCACAGCCGTCAGGCTCGCCCCTGGGCGGGCCGCCCACGATACGGTGGGGGGGTGCTGAGTGTTCCGCTCTCCGTCGGGCGGTCGGAGAGCCCTGCCACGCCTGCCGACCCCGACCTGCGGGAGCGTCTGCTCACCACGTTCCGCTGGATCGACCCCGGTGAGTGGTGCGACCACCTCCTCACCGACCGGTCCGGATGGTGGCGAGACGCGGTGATCCTCGATCGGATCGGACCCGCGTTGGCCGAGTTGTCGCCCGCGCCCCCCACCGTGGTCGTCGCGCCGGCCACCAGCGGCTTCCTGCTCGGTCCCCTGGTAGCCAGGGCGGCAGGTGTCGGCTTCGTCGAGGCGTACCGCGACCTGAGTGGCGCCGAACTCGCCGACGACCTGATCACCCGCAGCAGCGGCCCTGGCCACGACGGACGCCCGGTCGTCCTCGGCGTCCGCTCCCGCCACCTCGGCCCGGACGACGCGGTGCTCGTCGTCGACGACTGGGTGGAGACCGGTGCCCAGCTCGCCGCGCTGGCCGAGATCGTGGTGGCCGCGGGTGCGCGTTATCTCGGTGCGGCGGTGATCGTCGACGGTGCGCCCGCGTCTGTGCGTGACCGGCTGGCCGTACGTGGCCTGGTGCGCGAGGCCGAACTCGACCATCGTCGTCGTCCTTGACGGTGCCGCTCGGAACCCATGGCGCGGAATCCGTGGACACTCGTTGGCCGGCAGCCCGTCGGGGTCGGTGAATACGTTGCCGAACAGCGAGAACAGGACTCTGTGAATCCGCAGTCGCAATCGTCGGAACGCGCTTCGGAATCTCTGAGCGAAGTACCACCAAAGGGACGGTCCTCCCTCGGACGAACGGGCGAGACCACTGGGCACATGGCCCGTTCTCGCCGTGGCGGCGGGCCGACGCGTTACCGAACGGGCATCCTATGGAAGGTCCGTGCGCAGACGCGTCACGCTGTGTTGTCAGGGGTGGACCCGTCGATGCCAACGAATCCGCACCTCGGGGATCCGGTGGTGTCTCCACGCACCGGCATCGTCGGGGCGTGTCTGTTGGCGCTCGCGATCGCGGCGTTCGACGTCGCGATGCCGGGTTTGCAGTTCGTCGGCCTGCTGGTGGCGCCCCCGTTCCTGGCGGCCGCGCTGGCGTCGTACCGGGCCACGTTCGCGGTGGGGACGCTCTGCTTCGCGCTCGGCGCCGCACTCGGCATGCTCGACAACGCCGCGCTCGATCCACAGCAGGTCCTGCGACTCGCCGCGATCCTGGTGTTCACCGCGCTCGCGGCGTGGCTGAGCATGCTCGGCGACCGGACGTCCAAGCGGGTCGCGACGCTCAGCAAGCTCGCCGCCGTGGCCCAGCAGGCCGTGCTGCGCCCGATCGGGCCGCGGATAGGCAACATGTCGGTGGCCGTCCGGTACGTGTCGGCCAACGCGGAAGCCGACATCGGCGGTGACCTCTACGAGGCGCTGAACACCCCCTACGGCACCCGAGTCCTGATCGGCGACGTCCGCGGCAAAGGGCTAGAGGCGGTTCGCCTGGCCAGCAGCGTGCTCGGGTCGTACCGGCACGTCGCGCACGAGCGGGTGGACCTCCGGGCCATCGTCGCCGACCTGGACCGGGCGGTGGCCCGGTCGGTCGGTTACGAGGACTTCGTGACCGCCTGCCTGGTGGAGGAGCGGGGCGGGACGTTGACCGTCCTCAACTGCGGACACCCGGCGCCGCTGCTGCTGCGCGGAGGGACGGTCATCCCGCTGGAGCCCCCGTCGCCGGCGCCGCCGCTGGGCTTCCTGCCGGTCGTGCGGCCGCGGGTCGAGCGACTGGAGCCCGGTGACCGGCTGCTGCTGTTCACCGACGGTCTGGCGGAGGCGCGGCAGAACGGCGAGTTCTTCCCGATCCGGGAGCGGGCCTGGCGGATCGTCGGGCACGGCACCGTCGAGGACGGACTGACGTCGCTGGTCAACGCGTTGCGGGGCTGGGTGCACGGAGTGCTCGACGACGACATCGCGCTGATCCTGCTCGAGTACACCGGCGCCGAGCGCAAGCCGGACGCCCCCAGCGCCGCCCGCCCCACCTGGGAGTGGGACCCCATCTCAGGCGACTGACCCCGCGCCGTCGTCGCCCGTCGCCCCGTCGCCCGCGGGTTCGCGGGTTCGTGGGTTCGCGGGTTCGCGGGTTCGCGGTGGTCTTCCCGAAAATCCGTCTCGGGGTGGGGCCCGCGGATTCCTACGGTCGTGGCAACTGCGGAGCGGTGTGGCCGTCGGGCAGCGAGCGGGGACGCCGCTGGGCCGGAGGTGGTGTTCGCCTGAAGGACTGCCTCGGCTGACGCTGTTGGTGGGGTGGTTGTCGCCGTTTCCGGGTGCCCGCCGAGGTGGTTGTCGCGCTTCGCGTGCCATGGTCCGGAATGCACGACAACCACGTCGTGCTCCCCCGGAAAGCGCGCCAACCATCAGCGGGGCCACCCGGGAAGGGCGCCAGCCATCAGCGGGGCCACCCGGGAAGGGCGCCAGCCATCAGCGGGGCCACCCGGGAAGGGCGCCAGCCATCAGCGGGGCCACCCGGGAAGGGCGCCAGCCATCAGCGGGGCCACCCGGGAAGGGCGCCAGCCATCAGCGGGGCCACCCGGGAAGGGCGCCAGCCATCAGCGGGGCCACCCGGGAAGGGCGCCAGCCATCAGCGGGGCCACCCGGGAAGGGCGCCAGCCATCAGCGGGGCCACCCGGGAAGGGCGCCAGCCATCAGCGGGGCCACCCGGGAAGGGCGCCAGCCATCAGCGGGGCCACCCGGGAAGGGCGCCAGCCATCAGCGGGGCCACCCGGGAAGGGCGCCAGCCATCAGCGGGGCCACCCGGGAAGGGCGCCAGCCATCAGCGGGGCCACCCGGGAAGGGCGCCAGCCATCAGCGGGGCCACCCGGGAAGGGCGCCAACCATCAGCGGGGCCACCCGGAAAGCGCGCCAACCATCAGGGGCGCCAGCCGACGACGAGCAGCTCGGGCCGTCCCCCGTTTGCCAGGGCCGCATGAGAATGGCCGCCGCCGAGGGGCAGTTTCCCGAAAATCCGTCGCGGGTGGGACGGCCGAGGCGCGGTTCCCCGAAGGCCCGTCGGGGCTGAGCGGGTGGTCGGCGCGGGCTCGGGCGGCGGGCTCGGGCGGCGGGCTCGGGCTGCGGGCTCGGGCTCGGGCTCGGGCTCGGGCTGCGGGCTCGGGCTCGGGCTCGGGCTGCGGGCTCGGGCGGCGGGCGGGCTGCGGCTCGGGCGGCGTGTTTCGGGCGGCGGGCTCGGGCGGGCGGGCAGGAACGGGAGCCGGGCGGGTGTCGGCTCGGTGCTATTGGCGGATGGCGAGCGCAAGGCGCCGTCGTGCGGCGGCGCGGCGGGCGGCGTCCGCTTAGTTGGGGCGCGCGGACGCCGAAGGGCACAGCGACCGTCACCCCTCACCGCGAGGGCGCCAATAGGCGCCATTCTCCGATGGCTCTGTGAGCCACCGGAAGTAATCACTCTCGGGCTTCGAGATCAACGGTCGGCCTGAATTGTCATCTGGGCGCTGAAACGCGCGGTTCACGCACGATGTGAGCCCGACCACTGTCACCCAGCTGACGACTACCGGCCAGTAACATGGCATATGTTACCGGCCAGTACTACCGATCGGTACAGGGCTCGTCAGGGCGGCGGGCCAGTCGGCACGGGAGGACAAGCCGCGATGAGCCACTACAAGGCCAATCAGCGCGACCTGGAGTTCAACCTCTTCGAGGTGTTCGGAGCCCGCGAACGCCTGGGCAACGGCCCGTTCGAGGCGATCGACGAGGACACCGCGCGCGCGTTCCTGGCGCAGATGGTGGAGGTCGCCGAGGGGCCGCTCGCCGAGTCCTTCGCGGACGCCGACCGCAACCCGCCGGTGTTCGATCCGGCCACGAGCTCGGTGAAGCTGCCCGAGTCGTTCAAGAAGTCGTACCGGGCGTTCGTCGACTCCGGTGCCTGGGAGCTCGACACCCTCGTCGAGCTCGGCGGCACCCGCGCGCCGCGGCAGCTGGTCTGGGCGATCGCCGAGCTGATCCTGGGCTCGAACCCGGCTGTCCACATGTACTCGAGCGGCTTCTCGTTCGCCGGAATCTTCTACCGGCTCGGCACCGAGCAGCAGAAGAAGTGGGCGCAGCTCTTCATCGACAAGCAGTGGGGCTCCACGATGGTGCTCACCGAGCCGGACGCCGGCTCGGACGTGGGCGCCGGACGCACCCGGGCGATCCCGCAGGCCGACGGCACCTGGCACCTCGAGGGCGTCAAGCGGTTCATCACCTCGGGTGAGCACGACCTGAGCGACAACATCATCCACTACGTCCTGGCGCGGCCGGTCGGCGTCGAGGGCGTCGGCGGACCTGGCACCAAGGGCCTGAGCCTCTTCATGGTGCCCAAGTTCCACTTCGACGAGGAGGGCAACCTCGGCGAGCGCAACGGGGTCTACGTCACCAACGTCGAGAAGAAGATGGGCCTCAAGGTCTCCGCGACCTGCGAGGTGACGTTCGGCGACAAGCACCCCGCGGTGGGCTACCTGGTCGGTGACGTGCACGACGGCATCCGCCAGATGTTCATGATCATCGAGGGTGCCCGCATGATGGTCGGCACCAAGGCGATCGCGACGCTTTCCACCGGTTACCTGAACGCGCTGGAGTACGCGAAGGAGCGGATCCAGGGCGCCGACCTCACCAAGCAGGCCGACAAGACCGCGCCGCGGGTGACGATCATCCACCACCCCGATGTCCGGCGGAGCCTGCTGCGGCAGAAGTCTTACGCCGAGGGTCTGCGTGCGCTGGTGCACTACACCGCGTCGGTCCAGGACCAGGTCATCGAGGGTCAGGCCGCCGGCGACCTCGAGGCCGCGGAGACGGCCGAGCGCCTGAACGACCTGCTGCTGCCGCTGGTGAAGGGCGGTGGCTCGGAGCGCTCGTACGAGCTGCTCGGCGCCGAGTCCTTGCAGACGTTCGGCGGTTCGGGCTTCCTCCAGGACTACCCGATCGAGCAGTACATCCGGGACTCCAAGATCGACACCCTCTACGAGGGCACCACCGCCATCCAGGGCCAGGACTTCTTCTTCCGGAAGATCGTCAAGGACTCGGGTAAGGCGCTGGCCGCGCTGGCGGGCGAGATCGCGGCGTTCATCGAGTCGGAGAGCGGCAACGGTCGGCTGAAGAACGAGCGGGCACTGCTCAAGACCGCGCTCGACGACGTCCAGGCGATGGTCGGCTGGAGCGTCACGCAGTTGATGGGCATGCAGGAGGACCCGGCCAACATCTACAAGGTCGGTCTGAACACGACGCGGCTGCTGCTGTCCACCACTGACCTGGTGGTCGGGTGGCTGCTGCTCCGTCAGGCGGACATCGCCATTCAGTCGCTCGACAACGGTGTCTCCCGCCCGGGTGACGAGGACTTCTACACCGGCAAGATCGCGTCGGCGCGGTTCTTCGCGGCGACCGTGCTGCCGGAGCTGTCCGCCCGGCGTGCGGTGCTCGAAGCCACCACGCTGGACGCGATGGAGCTGCCCGAGAGCGCGTTCTGAGCGGGTGCCCGCAGCGCTGAGCCGCGGGCGTAATTCGTCGAAGTTCGTCGAGGTCCGTCGAGCGTGCTGGCTCGACGTGCCGGGCGTGCTGCCACGGGACGGAGGGGCGTGCCGGCCCGCGGCTCGACGTCAGATGGCCTTCACGGGTACCCGTGAAGGCCATCTGACGTTTCCCGGTCCGAGCCGGAGCCGACAGCCGCGGGGGCTACCCGCGGGGCTCGGTGGGAGGGGAAGACGCCATCGTGGCGGGTGGTGGGTAGTTGACACGCGCCGGGTCGTCATGGTTTCGGCATCCCGTCGTACCCTGGGTGGAGTAGCGTCGGCAGCGTTCACACGGGCCGTGTGGATTCGCGTGTCAGGCAGGCTTCTGCCGGGTACGTGGCCCCGTGGCGACGCAATCGGCGAAGCCACGCGAACAGCTGGTGCGGCATCCCCCACCCGGGAGGCCGAATCACCGTCGAGGTGCCTCCAGCACCTGGCGAACACGACCGGGAGGTCGACATGGGTATCGGCGCGGGGCTCTTCCTCATCGCCCTCGGCGCAATATTTGCCTTTGCCGTCACGGTCGACCTGCAGGGCATCAACCTTCAGGCGGTCGGCTGGATCCTGATGTTCATCGGCATCATCGGGATCCTGATCAGCGTCTTCTACTGGGGGCCGCGGAAGCGCGCCACTCAGACGACGCGAGAGCGGATCTACACGGACGACCCGACGCAGCCGCCGCCTCCGCTCTGAACGCACCTCCGCACCGAACCCCGACCGCTCCGGCGGCCGGGGTTCGGCGTTTCTAAGGGGTGACTCCCCGGAGCATGAGGACCAGCTCGCTCGGTGCGCCGGGGACCAAACGAATGGGGATACCCCAGTCCTGGCGACTCAGGTGGCAGGCCGGGTTGGGTCCCTCCACGTCGCAACTGGCGGCGTGGGCGATGACTTGCAGAACGCCGTCACCGTCCGCGGACGGCTCGGCCTCCTCCTGCGCGGCGGCGAGGACGATCCGCCGCTCCAGGTCGGTGCTCACGCCGAGTCCGTCCAGCAGGACGCCAGGCGGATTGGCCGAGATCTCCAACCGGGTGGAGGGCCCGTACCGGTCGTCCAGCTTCTGCCCGGCCGGTGGCTCGAACACCACCTCGACCCGCACCGGTCCCGGGCTCAGCTCGACCGGTGGGCGCTTGGTCCGATGCCGGCTACCCGACACCTGCGCCACCGACTGCATCGCACCCGGCGGTACCGGCCGCACGATCCGGTGCGCAGCGGACTCCACCACGACGAGCGTTCCGTCGGCCACGACCGCGCCGGACGGCTCGGCGACTCCGGTGGTCAGTGTGGAGACCTCGGCGGTCACCGGGTCGTAGCGTCGAATCGCGTTGTTGTACGTGTCGCAGACCGCGATCGACCCGTCCGGTAGGACCGCGACGCCGAGCGGGTGCTGGAACAGCGCGTCGGCTGCTGGTCCGTCCATCGCGCCGAAGTCGAACAGCCCTTTGCCGACCGCGGTGTGAACTTCGCCGTCCTCGATCCACCGCAGCGCCGAACTCTCCGAGTCGGCGACCCAGAGCTTGTCCCCGTCGGCGGCGAGGCCGGACGGCTGCGCGAACCACGCCTGGTCGAGCGCACCGTCCCGCAGCGACTCCACAGTGGTGCCCGCGAACACCGCGAGCGCTCCGGCCACCGGGTCGAACGTCCAGAGCTGGTGGGTGCCGGCCATCGCGACCACGACCGCGCCCGCCGGGTCGTACCAGGTCACGTCCCACGGCGACGAGAGGCGAGCCGCCAGCGGGTCGGCCGGGACGTCGACCGGGTCGCCTGGAGCGCCTCGCCAGGTCTCACCGGTGCCGGCGACCGTCCGCACGGTGCCGTCGGCGAGCGACACGGCCCGCAGCTGGTGGTTGACGGTGTCGGCGACCACGACGTCGTAGCCGACCTGCTCGGCGATCGCAGGGGGCAGCACGCAGACGCCCTGCGGCTCGGCGAAGCGTGCGGTCTCCGCGTCACCGTCGACCGAGCCTCGCGCGCCGGAGCCGATCCGCCGCAGCACGGTCTCGCCGTCCGCGGCGAGCTCGACGACCGAGTGGTGGGCAGAGTCGCTGACCAGGAACGAGCCGCCCGGCAACAGCGCGATCTTGCCGGGGAAGCGCAGCTCGGTGTCCGCACGCGCGGCCGGCGTCGGCAGGACGCCGTCGGTGCGCAGCGTGCCCTTGGCCGTGTGCTCTTCGACGAGGTCCCGGATCAGCCGGCGTAGCCCCTCGGCGTGCCCTTCCCCGGACATCGAGGCGACCAGGTAACCCTCGGGGTCCACGACGGCCAGCGTCGGCCAGGCCCGGGCCGCGTACTGCTGCCAGGTCAGCAGGTCGGGATCGTCGAGGACCGGGTGCGGGACGTCGTACCGCTCGACCGCTGCGGCCAGAGCCCCCGGGTCACGCTCGTGCTCGAACTTCGGCGAGTGAACGCCCACGACGACGAGCTGGTCGCCGAACTCCTCCTCGACCGGACGCAGCTCGTCGATCACGTGCAGACAGTTGATGCAGCAGAACGTCCAGAAGTCGAGCAGGACGATCCGGCCGCGCAGGTCGGCCAGCGAGAGGTCGCGGCCGCCGGTGTTCAGCCAGCCGCGACCCTGCAGCTCAGGGGCCCGGACCCGGAACCGGCGGGCGGAGTCGGTAGCAGTCACGCCCCCAGTCTGCCTGCCGGTTCGGAGCCCCTACGTCAGCCCTCCTTGCGGAGGCAGAGCACGTACTCGTCCTTGAAGTTGACGAACGCGTCGGTGGTGTCGGGCGGGCACGAGCCGTCCTCGACCTTCGTCGTGTCCTCGACCCGGGCGACGATCTCGTAGGCACCCTCGGAGTCGCAGTCCACCGGGACCGCACGGTCCTTGTCGCCGGACGTCTCACGCTTGATGCATTTGCCGGTCGAGTAGTCGTTGCCGACGACTGCTCCGGCGGCCCAGAGCGCACCGCCGACGCAGAGCGCGAGGACGACGACCGCGGCGATGACGCCGCCGAGGATCGGCCCCCGCTTGTACCAGGGCTTCTTGGGGCCGGCCGGTGCCGCTGGGCCGGTGGGCGGCTTCGGCACGCCGGTCGTCGGCTGTCCGGTCGGGGTCCAGGCGGTTTGCTGCCCGTAGGTTTGCCCGGGCGGCGGCGCGCCGGGGTATGCACCTGGGGCCTGAGGGCCGGGCTGCTGGGGACCGGGTTGTTGCGGGCCGGGTTGTTGGGGACCGGGCGGCGGCGAGATGGGAGCCCAGCCGGGTGCGCCGGCCTGTGGTGCACCGGCCTGTGGTGCACCGGGCTGGGGCGGTGCCCCGTACACGGCGCCCGCGCCGCCGCTGGTCGGCTGCTGGTGCGTGCCCGGAGTCGGCGCGGGCGGAGCCGGGGAACCCGGTGGCGGGATCACCTGGGTCGCCTCCGCGTCGGTCGGCTCGGAGGGCGTAGCTGAGCGCTCCGGAGCCGGTGCTCCGGTACTCCCGGCCGGCGCCTCGGCACGCTCGGGCGGCGTGGCGGCGCCCGACGTCGGCCGCGCGGCGTCCGCAGCCGGAGACTCCCCGGCCGGAGACTGGGCGCCCGGCGACTGCGGGGCCGGCGACTGCGGGGCCGGCGACTGCGGGGCCGGAGACTGGGCGGGCGGAGGCGCAGCCGCGGGGGCTTCCGTGGCTGGAGGGGCCGCGGTGGGCTGCGCCGCCGAAGGCGGGATGACCTGCGTCGCCTCGGGGTCCTCCGGCGCCGAGCCGGCACCCGGCGCGGCGGGCGCTCCCGAGGTCGGCGCGTCGGACGACGGCCCAGAGGTCGGTGCGGCCGGCGATGCCTTCGGATTCGGCTCCGAGGGGGACGACGGCTCTGGTGGGCGACTGCCCTCGGTCATCGCGACGACTCCTCCACCGGTGCGGATACGGTCCGAGACTGGGACGCTATCGGGTCAACCGGTGACAGAGTACGAACACCGCAACTCCTGTCACACGCCGACGCCGATTTACCCGCAGCCGACGCCGCTACCCGCCGCAAATGCCGAAAGCCCGGTGCCTCAACGGGCACCGGGCTTTGGGGTCGTGGAGGTGGCCACGACCGATCGAGAATCGCGCCGGCGGGGTCAAGGCCCGCCGAGGCCGGGTCAGCTCAGTGAGCTCTGCCGACTCGCGATCTCGAGGATCTCGTCGCGCATCGAGCCTGCGGGCACCCGTGCCAGAACCCTGTCGAGGGCCCGAGCACGACGGTGCGCAGTGCGCCGCTCACGGAGCCGCTGGGCTAGCGTGGACACGGTACCGCCTTCTTTCCGTCGTCGTATTGGCTTGTACACCTTCAATAATGCGCCTAGTAGCGCATTTATTCCATGGAAATTACGGTGAGACGCCCCACGGTGCGGGTGTCAGCGGGCTAACGGTCGGAGCGCCACCGCTCTGCTTTCCTGACCGCTACATCGGCGCTCTCCGCCGGATCTGAGCTCGCACTCGCGGGTGCAACGACTGCGCACCCGAGCCGCACCAACACCGCGGCCCCTCCGCGCGGTGCGGAGAGGCCGAGGTGTTGCAAACAGCAGACGCGTCAGGCCCAGGCGAGCGCGGTCCTCTCCGGGTCCTCGAGGAAGCGCCCGACGTCGGCGAGGAACTTCGATCCACCCTCACCGTCGACGATCCGGTGGTCGAAGGAGAGCGCGAGCTGACACACCGCGCGCGGCTTCACGACCCCCTTGTGCACCCAGGGACGCTCGGCGATCTGCCCGACGCAGAGGATCGCCGCTTCGCCGGGATTGAGGATCGGCGTCCCGGCGTCCACGCCGAACACACCGACGTTCGTGATCGTGAGGGTGCCGCCGGACAGGTCCGCCGGTGGGGTGCGTCCGGCCTTCGCCACGGCCACCAGCGAGTCGAGCGCGGACGCCAACTCGGGCATCGTGAGCCGCCCGGCGTCCTTGATGTTCGGGACCATCAAGCCGCGCGGGGTGGCGGCGGCGATCCCCAGGTTCACGTAGTCCTTCAGCACGATCTCGGCGCCGTCCGGGCCATCCACCCAGCAGGCGTTGAGCTCCGGATGCCGCCGCACGGCCTGCACCACGGCCTTCGCTACCAGCAGCAGCGGTCCCACCCGGACGTCGGCGAACGCGGGATTCTCCCGCAACCGCCGGACCGCCCGCAGCGTCCGCGTCACGTCGACCGTGAGGAACTCGGTGACGTGCGGCGCGGTCGCGACGCTGGTCACCATGGCTTCCGCGGTCAGCTTCCGTACGCCGCGGACCGGTACCCGCTGCTCCCGCACGTCGGATGCTGTCGGTGCCGTCTGCGTCGGCTCGGTCGGTACGGCTGTGGCGGACGCCGCGGCGCGGCGCACGTCGTCGCGGCTCACCGTGCCGTCCGGGCCCGTCGCCGGCACCGTGGCCAGGTCCACGCCGAGGTCGCGCGCGAGCTTGCGGACCGGCGGTTTGGCCCGTGGACGGGCGGTGGTGGCCGGGTGCGGCCGGGCGGTGGATCTGGTCGGCAGCGCGGAGACCGTTCCGGCCGCGGTGGCCGCCCGCTCGGCCGCCCGGCCCATCTCCAGCCCGCCGTGACGGACCGGTTTCGCGCCGGCGGCCAGGGCGTCGGGGATGGTGGGGAGCAGCGACAGCGTCTCGTCCGGCGCGGGTTCGGCCCGGTCACCGGAGAGGCCCGCGCCGCCGACGGCGGGGGTGTTCTCCGGCTCCGGGAGGGCACGACGGGCACGGCGGCGAGCCGGACCGCTGCGCGGCCCGTAACCGACGAGCACCGGTGTCCGTCCGCCGGGCGTGTCGGTGGTGCCACCGTCGGGAGTGCCGCCGTCGTCGGTGCCCGCGTCCGGCGCTGTGCTCCCCGGTACGGCGGTCACTCCCGGGGACGTGTCCGCCCCCGAAGTCGCTGCTCCCGTCGCGTCCGAAGCCGCTCGTGACGGGAC
The DNA here is from genome assembly GCF_039536245.1 of Cryptosporangium minutisporangium. Taxonomy (NCBI): domain Bacteria; kingdom Bacillati; phylum Actinomycetota; class Actinomycetes; order Cryptosporangiales; family Cryptosporangiaceae; genus Cryptosporangium; species Cryptosporangium minutisporangium. The sequence continues at coordinate 138,738 of NZ_BAAAYN010000044.1, forward strand.
GTTCGGCGGCGGGGAAGCCGCGCCCGGTGCGGTGTCGATCGCGATGAGAGGCGAACCGACCTCGACGGTGGACCCCTCCTCGTGATGGAGCGCGGTCACCACGCCGGCGTACGGCGACGGGATCTCGACCGCCGCTTTCGCGGTCTCCACCTCGACGATCGGCTGGTTGAGCGTCACCGTGTCACCGGTCGCCACCAGCCAGCGCAGGATCTCTCCCTCGGTCAGTCCCTCGCCGAGGTCGGGCAAGTCGAACGTGCGGATATCGGCCATGGGTAACGCTCCTCAGAAGCCGAAGGACCGGTCGACCGCGTCGAGCACTCGATCCAGGTCGGGGAGGTAGTCGTCCTCCAGCCGGGACGGGGGATACGGCGTGTCGTAGCCGGTCACCCGAAGCACCGGCGCCTCCAGCGAGTAGAAGCACCGCTCGGTGACCCGAGCCGCGATCTCCGCCCCCATCCCCAGCGTGCCGGGCGCCTCGTGGACGACGATCAGCCGGCCGGTGCGCTCCACCGACGCGTACACCGCCTCCAGGTCGAGCGGCGAAAGCGTGCGCAGGTCGATGACCTCCAGGTCACGCCCGTCCTCGGTGGCGGCTTCGGCGCTCTCCAGCAAGGTCCGCACCATCGGCCCGTACCCGACCAGCGTCGCGTCGGTACCCGGCCGGACCACCCGAGCGGCGTGCAGCGGGTACCAGTCGGCCGCTGGCACGTCGTCGGGCACCTCGCCCTTCTCCCAGTACCGCCGCTTCGGCTCGAAGAAGATCACCGGGTCGTCGGACGCGACGGCCTGCTGGATCATCGTGTAGCCGTCCGCCGGATTCGAGCAGGTCACGACCTTCAGACCGGCGGTGTGGACGAAGTACGCCTCCGGCGACTCGCTGTGGTGCTCGACCGCGCCGATGCCGCCGCCGTAGGGGATCCGGATGACGACCGGCAGCTTCACCTGGCCCTGTGAGCGGTAGTGGATCTTCGCGAGCTGGCTGACGATCTGGTCGTACGCGGGGTAGACGAACCCGTCGAACTGGATCTCGCAGATCGGCCGATAGCCGCGCATCGCGAGGCCGATCGCGGTGCCGATGATCCCGGACTCGGCGAGCGGAGTATCGATCACCCGGTGCTCTCCGAAGTCCTTCTGCAGACCGTCGGTGACGCGGAAGACGCCGCCGAGCCGGCCGACGTCCTCACCCATGATCAGCGTTTTGGAATCGGTGTCCAGCGTGTTCCGCAAGCCAGCGTTCAACGCCTTGGCCAACGACATGGACGTCATCGACGGCTCCCTTCCCGGCCGGGGACGGTACTCCGCTCGGTTTCGGCGTCAGAAGCTAGGAATTCCGACTGATAGGCGAGGAAGGTTTCGCGCTGCTCCTGCAGGGCTCCGTGCTCACCGGCGTAGACGTTGTCGAACAGGCTCTCCGGTGTCGGCTCGGGCAGTGCGAGGCAGCCCGCCCGGACTTGTGCTGCCAGCGCGTCGGCCTCGGCGTCGATCTCGTCGAAGAAGCCCTGGTCGGCGATCTGCTGGCGCACCAGGAACGAGCGGAGCCGCTCGATCGGGTCGCGCAGCCGCCACTCCTCCAGCTCGGCGGCGATCCGGTAGCGGGTCGGGTCGTCGGACGTCGTGTGCGCGCCCATCCGGTAGGTGAACGCCTCGATGAACGAGGGGCCCTGGCCGTGCCGGGCGTCGTCCAGCGCCTGCCTGGTCACCGCGTAGGTGGCCAGTACGTCGTTGCCGTCGACCCGGATACCGGGGAAGCCGAATCCGGCGGCGCGCTGGTAGAGCGGCACCCGGGTCTGCCGGTCGGTCGGGGCGGAGATCGCGTACTGGTTGTTCTGGCAGAAGAAGACGACCGGCGCGGTGAACGCCGCGGCCCAGACGAACGCCTCGTTGACGTCGCCCTGGCTGGTGGCGCCGTCGCCCAGGTAGGCGATCACGGCTTGGCCGTCGTCCCCGCCGACCTGGCCGTCCTTCTGGATACCCATCGCGTAGCCGGTCGCGTGCAGGCACTGGGCGCCGATGACGATCGCGTACATCGCGAAGTTGTGGGCGTGCGGGTCGGCGGCGCCCAAGTCGACGCCGCGGAACATCCGGAGTGCGTGCAGCGGGTCGACGCCCCGGCACCAAGCGACGCCGTGCTCGCGGTAGGTCGGGAAGGCCATGTCCTGTGCGCGGAGCGCACGACCGGAGCCGATCTGCGCTGCTTCCTGTCCGAGCAGGGACGCCCACAGGCCGAGCTGGCCCTGGCGTTGGAGTGCGGTGGCTTCCGCGTCGATGCGTCGGACGAGAACCAGATCGCGGAAGAAGCCGCGGTACTCGGCGTCGGTCAGTTCGACGTCGTAGTCGCTGTCGTGGACGCGCTCGCCCTCGGGGGTGAGCAGCTGGACGAAGCCTCGTTCGGCGGTCCCAGCCTCGCCGAGCGAACGGGCCTCGCCGAGCGGACGGGGGTGGTCGGGGACGGACTCGGACATGCCGATCTCCTCGCTCGTGCCTCCGGCGCGGGGTCACCGCACCGATGGTGGTCGATGAGGCTTGTTCGGGGACGGCTCGCGCGGCCGGTGGTCAGGCCTTTTGTCCGTGAAGGCCAACCGCGGTGCGCCGAACCCGAACGAGTCTCATACCGGTGCCGCTCACAGGGGTGGCGCGGGCGACACCGGGCGTTTTGGTACAGCAAGGGCAACGGTGGCCCTCGTCGCCAGCATGTCAGACCGCTGCCCGTCGGCGCCTGGAAGAACCCGAAGCGCAACTCTCCGGTCGCTTCCGCGAAGCCCGGTCGGGCCGGTGAACGCCGCAGTCCACCGATCGGCCAACCGAGCCTGGGCGAACGCCGGGGCTACCAGGCTCGCCGGTGACCGGAGCGCGGCGGACCATGGAACTCGTCAGCACGGCAGCGCCGGTACGTCCCCGGTCGCCGTCGCTCGGTGACGACGGGGAGGAGGAGCGGTGATGCGGCAGGCAGGACAGGGCCTGAATCCCGGTGGCGCACGGCACCGGCTGCGCACGGCTCGTCGTCCCCGTCGCCGCCGAGCACAGGTGGGCGGATTGTTCGCGTTGTGTGCGCTCGCGACCGGTTCGACGGCAGCGCTGCTCGTCGTCGCGAACGCCGGGGTCGACCTGGTGCAGATCAAACCCCAGCAGGCCGTGCCGCCCCGAGCGGACGGATTGCCGGCTGGCCAAGCCGGTTCGGTGACGCCGTCCCGGGAGCCGGCGTTCGGTTGGTCGGAGCGTGAGGCCCGGCGTCCGTACGTGGCTGAACGTCGGCGCACGCCGCCGCCGCCGCGCGGGACGGTCCCGCGCTCCTCGTCGTACTTGCCGTCCCACCGGCCCTTGTCCGCACCGTCACCGACGGGCGGCGCCCGGGAAACCGACGTCGCGCTCCCGGACCAGTGGGCTGGACCGTCGGACCCGGATGACCACTCGGATCCGGTTGAGGAATCGCCATCGGCGACACCGACACCTGGCGAGTCGGGCGCGGCGACGTCGCGGTCCGCGCCGGCGTCCCCTGGGGAGGGGTCGGCCCGGCCGGACGACGCCGCGTCCGACTCCGCCGGGCGGCCGGCCGTCGGCGTCGTGAGCGTGCAGCCGACGCCTCCGACGCCGTCGATCACCGCGCCGCCGGAACCCACGCCGCGCGCCGACGTCGCGGCTCCCGGCGGCTGATCAGGCCCACGGGGCGCCGAGGATGCGTGGGCGCAACACCGGCGGCCGGGTGCTGGGCGGTGGCGGCTCCGGCTCTTCGTCCTCCTCGGGTGGCGGACTCAGCTCGCCGAGGAGTTCCTCGAGGTCCGCAGAGACCGACGGGTCCACCAACATCGCCTGCAGGAGCAGTTGCTGGGCCCGGCTCTCCTGATCGTGGGTGATCTGGTCCAGCAGGCCGGCCGGGGCGTGGGAGACCGCCTGGTTGGTCTCCTCGAGCAGCTCGGCCTGGACCTCCTCACGACCCCGGTGGCCGTGGCCGAGCACCTGCACGAATCGCGCCTTGACGGCGGGCCAGTTCTCGGTGGCCGCGGCGGCGACGATCACGGGTCCGCCCGCCGCAGCGACACGATGCAACGTCGCCAACAGTTGCGCGTCCACGCGTCCTCCCAGCACCGCTTAAGCCGCCGGGTGAACCTTGACCCGGACCGGCGAGCCGGGGCAAGGAGACACTCACAGCATCCTATCTATAACTCTTGGTAACGGTATAGAGGGAATGCCCCGATTCTGACTAGGTAGACGCTCCGGTCTTGTCGTAGGCCTTCGCGAGTGCCTGCGCGAACACCTCGGTCGGTTGGGCGCCGGACACGCCGTACCGTCCGTCCAACACGTAGAAGGGGACGCCGGTGATGCCCAGGTCACGCGCCTGCTGCTCGTCCGCCCGCACCTCATCGGCGTAGCGGTCGCCGGCGAGCACCGCGCGCGCCTCGTCGGCGTCCAGACCGGCGTCGGCAGCCAGTTCTACCAGCGCGTCGACCGTGTGCACGGACTTCGCCTCGCCGAAGTGCACCGCGTAGGCGTGATCCAGGAGCTGTTGCTGCTTGCCCTGGTCGGTGGCCCAGTGCGCGAGCCGGTGGAAGTAGAACGTATTGCCCGCGTGGCGGTTGTGGTCGTACCCGAGGCCTTCGGCAGCCGCAGTCGCGGCGAGCCTCGCCTCCGCGGCCTCGACCTGGCCACGCGACATCCCGAACTTGCCGATGAGCATGTCGGTGACGGGCACGGTCTTGTCGGTCGGGTGCGTCGGGTCGAGCTCGAACGAGTGGTACACGACCTCGACGTCGGCGCGGTGTTCGAAGTCGGCGAGCGCCTTCTCGAACCGGCGCTTGCCGACGTAACACCACGGGCAACCGATGTCCGACCAGATGTCTACACGCATGCCGCCTATCGTTGCTCGGCGGACGCGTAACCGCACCGGCGGGACGACCGGCGACCGCGGCCGTGGATCAGGCCGGCGGCCAGGTCAGGCCGGTGATCCGCTCGTAGCCCTCGATGTAGCGCGCCTGCGTGGCCGCGACGATGTCCGCCGGGATCTCCGGCGCGGGCGGCTGCTTGTTCCACCCGGTGCCGGCCGCCCAGTCGCGGACGAACTGCTTGTCGTACGAGCGCTGCGACCGTCCGGGCTCCCACTCGTCCGCCGGCCAGAACCGCGACGAGTCCGACGTCAGGACCTCGTCTCCCAGCACCAGGGTGCCGTCGGTAGCCCACCCGAACTCGACCTTCGTGTCGGCGACGATGATCCCGCGCTCGGCGGCCAGGTCGGCGCCCCGGCGGTAGATCTCCAGCGTCAGGTCGCGCAGTCGGGCCGCGTCCTCGGTGCCGACGGTCTTCTCGACTTCGGCGTACGAGATCGGTTCGTCGTGGCCCTCGGTGGCTTTCGTCGACGGCGTGAAGATCGGTTCGGGCAACTTCGAGCCGTCGACCAGTCCGGGAGGCAGCGAAATCCCGGAAACCGTGCCGGTCGCCCGGTACTCGGTCAGACCACCGCCGGTCAGGTACCCACGAGCGACGCATTCGACCGGGGCCATCCGGAGGCGACGGCACCGCACCGCGCGTCCGGTCCACTCCGCGGGGACGTCGGTGCTGATCACGTGGTTCGGCACCACGTCGGCGAGCTGGTCGAACCACCAGAGCGAGAGCTGGGTGAGGACCGCGCCTTTACCCGGGATCGGGGTGGGGAGCACGACGTCGTAGACCGAGACCCGGTCCGATGCCACCAGGATGAGGTCGTCGCCGTCCAGGTAGACGTCCCGCACCTTGCCGGAATGAAGTAGCTCCACGTGTCCCTCTCCTGGATGACTCGCCATCGGCGGTCACCAGGCTAGTTGTTCGCGTCGTGGCTCCCGTTGCGGGCGGACGCCGGGGAGCGGGCGGCGGACGCCGGGGAGCGGGCGGCGGACGCCGCGAGGCGGGCGTCCGGATGCCCGGGGCCCGCCTCGTGGGGACGAATCATGCGTTGTCAGTTCTGGATCAGCGCGTCTGCGCCCGGAGCATCCACAAGTGCTTCTCCAGGCCGCTGACGATCTGCACGACCAGGTCGTGCGAGATCGGGTCCTTCTCCTCCAGCGTCTCCAGCGTCTCGCGAGCCCGAGCGGCTACCGCGCCGATCTCGTCGGCGACCAGCGCGACGGTCTCCTGGGCGTCGAGCCAACCGGTCCGGAAGTCCGCCACCGGCGACTTCGCCGCCGCTGCCGGGCGACCGTCGATGCTGACCTCCAGCGCGACGGCCCGCTCGGCCGCGTCGTCGGAGTACGTCCGCACGTCGGCCAGTACCTCGTCGAGCTGCTCGTGCACCTGCTTGAACGTCGGCCCCTGGACGTGCCAGTGCGCCTGCTTCAAGTTGAGCGACAGGGCGATCAGGTCGACCGCGATGCCCTCCAGAAGGTGACCCACCTCGGAGCGGACGGCTTCGTCCAGGGCGGTGGAACGCGTACCCATATCGAATCCCTCCTTGGGACGAGGCTGTTTTCCTGTCCCAAGAAGGGGTGACCTGTCTGGTTACCGAGAAACTGGCTCGTAGGTCACAGACTTCTCAGCGCTGACCGGGAACACGCGACCGGGAGCCTTCGTCGTCGGCGGGGTCCGGATCCGGCGCGGGTGGCCGCCCGAACGGGTCGTCGCCGTCGTCCGTCGTGGCCCACCAGCGGTCGACGACGTCGGCCGGCTCCTTTCGGCGGCCGCCGAAGAGCCCGCGCAGGCCCTTGCGCTCGGACCGCGCCGCTGGGGCGGGCTCCGCCGTTGCCGGCTGACCCGCCGTGTCCGGTCCGGCTGCGCCGGTGGTGGACGCGCGGGCAGCGGCGTTTCTCGGCGTATCGGGCCGCGACGTGTCGGACCGCGACGTAGCGGGGCCGTCCGATGCGGCGTCGGGTGCGTCCGGCGTGGGGGACGTGCTCGGCGTGGGCGACGCCGCAGGGGCCTGGCGGGCCGCTGGGCGCGTACGGGCCCAGACGACCTCCGGATCGGCTTCCACGGCCGGGCGGGGCGGAGGCGCCGGGGGGAGCTTCGTCCCCGGACGCCGAGCGAGCGGCGGCCGGGCACGGCTCGACGGCGCCCCGGTCGGAGCTGCGCTATCGGTCGGACGCGGGCCGTCGGCCGGGCCTGGGCCGTCGGTCGAGCGGAGGCTGTCGAACGGGCGTGGGCCGTCGGTGGGACGGGGGACGTCGGTGGGACGGGGGCCGTCGGTGGAGCGCGGGCCGTCGGTGGAGCGCGGGCCGTCGGTCGGGCGGCGCGGGCTGTCGAACGGACGGGGGCCGTCGGTGGGACGGGGGACGTCGGTCGAGCGGGGCGCGGGCGGCCGGGAGGTTGGTGTGGTCGGCGTGGATGCGGCGGCCGTCGGTTCCGCCAGCGGACTCGGTAGGTTCCGGCGCGGAGTAGCCGGCGCGGTCGGAGGGGTCGCGGGCGCAGGCGGAATCGCACCGCGGCGGACGCCGTCCGGCGCGGGGGGCGGCGGTACCGGCCTCGTGCCGCCGCCTGCCTCGGGACCAGGAGGTGTGCTCCCGGGTGCCCCGGACAGCATCGTGCTCGGACGGCTGTGTCCCGCCTCCGCAGCCGCTGGCAGCGCGGGCCGCGTCGGGCCCGCCGGCTGCTGCGGCCCGCCGGAACCGGACTGCGGGCGCTCGGGCGACGCGGGGCTCCGGAACGGATCCGCCGACGGCTGGCCCGGGGCGCCACCGGAGCGTGGCCCGGCGAGCGGAGCTGCACCGCCCGATGGCGGACGGGCGTCCGGCGGCGCTGCCTCCAGGGGCGACGGGCCAGGACCTGCGGCGCGCGCGCCGGGAACATGCGTGCGGGGAACGCCGGTGCTGGGGACGCCGGGACCGTCGGTGCCAGGGATGCCGGGGATGTCGCCGCGTCCGGTGGCGTACGGCTCGTCGTCGCTGGCGGGGCGGGGCACGGCCGAGGCCGAGTGCGACCGCGGGACCGGCACACCGAAGTCGATCAACGCATCTCGCACCTGCGCATACGCGCTGAGCTCGGCGCGCACCGGCGCCAGCACGCGCTCTCGGGCCACGGTCGTCACCGCGTCGAGCACCGCTTGTTCGGCCCGCAGCCGGGCCAATCGTGCGCCCCGGCTCGCCAGCCCCATACCGACCAGATGCAGGATCGGCCCCAGCAGGAGTCCGCCCAGCAACAAGCCCACCGGCAACACCAACGCCCCGGTCTCCGGCGCGTTCTGCGAGCCGCCGACCGCTGCAGCGATGGCCAGCCCGAGAGTCCAGGCGACACCGCCCAGCAGCGCGAGCACCATCAGGTACTGCAGGATCCGGTACCCCCACCACCACGCCGGACGCCGGGCCAGGCCCAGGTCGGCGGTGGCCACGGCCCGGTCGAGAGCGTCCGGCAAGGCGTCCAGCTCCGACCGCGCGGCGCGGTGGACCAGCCGGGGCCAAGGCTCGGGCAGCGCGTTCGCCGCGTCGTCCGCCAGGTGGCGCAGCGCCTCTTCGACCTGCGGCCGCTGCACCGGGTGGAAGACCGTGGGCCGGGCGGTGGTGCGGGCGGTGCCCCTGTTACGAGGTCCCTTGCCCGCCTGGTCGCGGAGCGGTGCCAGCGGATCGACCTTCGCCCGCCCGAACCAGTGGATCAGCGGCCAGCCGAGGTTGCGGTTCGCAGTGAACTTGTAGCCGCGTTCCACGGCCTCTCCGACCGCGGCGGCACCGGCCGCCTCGGACAGGGTCGTGTAGAGCCGCTTGGCCGAGCCGCGGTCCACGTCCTCACGGACCTCGGGACCGGCGAGCGGAGCCAACTCGTGAGCGACGTCGTCCAGGTCGGCAGCGAGCCGCCGCACGGCCGCCTGCCGGGAGGCGACCGTGGTCGTGATCCGCTCCCGCAGCTCGAACAGACCGTCGCCGCGGAGGGCCGACATCGGCACCAGCGGCACGCCGCGCAGCCCGTCGGCGTCGAGCAGCCGGCGCACGTCGGCCAGACAGGCCTCGGCGTCGGCTTGGCTGAGCAGGTCGATCTGGTTGAGCACGACCACGGTGACGCCCGCGTGCCTGGACAGCCGCCGGAGGTAACGGGAGTGCACTGCCTCGTCCGCGTACTTCTGCGGGTCGAGCACCCAGACCAGCAGGTCGACGAGCTCGACCAGCCGGTCGACCTCCAGTCGGTGCGCCAGCTGCGTCGAATCGTGATCCGGTAAGTCGAGCAGGACGAGACCGCGCAGCTCGGCCTGGGTGTCGGCGTCGAGCGCGCTCTCCCGGGCGGTGCGGTTGTCGTACGGGATGCTCAGCCAGTCGAGCAGCGGCCCGGCACCGTCCGGGCCCCAGACGCAGGCGTGCGGAGCGTTGGTGACCGGACGTCGGACACCGACCTCGGACAGGTCGAGCCCGGCCAGCGCGTTGTACAGCGACGACTTGCCGCTACCGGTGGCGCCGGCGAGCGCGACGACCGTGTGCGCCGGCGACAGCGACAGACGTTCGGTGATCTGCCGGGTCACGTCCCGGGCCGACCGCAGGTAGTGGTCGTCGACGCGGCCGTCGACCACCCCCATCACTCGCTCCAGCGACGTGAGCCGGGCAGCGATCGAAGGCGGTTCGTCGGCCGGGAGGACCGGGCTGGGTAACCCGGCGGACGGTCGGCTCATCGCGACACCTCCCGCGAGTCGTCGGCCGAGCCGGCGGAACTCGCCGGGGCGCCGGTGTCCGGGCCGGTCGGGCGGGGTTCGGCGGCGTCGGTGCTCACGGGATCGACGTTAGTCCCCACGGCCCCGCTCGTGGGTGCCCCATCCACAGCCGCTGGAGCTTCATCCACAGGTTTTGGCGGGCCATCCACAGACTCGGGCGAGTTGCTCACAGAGTCCGGGGTCTCATCCACAACGTCGGGCGACTCGTCGGTGCCGGCGGTCTCCGCCGTGCCGGGCTTAACCGGAGCCGGCGTGGCCGGCCGCAGATCGAGCGTGAGCGCAGGCTGCGGCGTCGCCAGCGGCGAAACCGCAGGCGCGGACGGGCCGGACGGCGCGGCGGCGGTCTGGGCCGGGGTGGGCCGGTCGTCAGAAGGTGCCGCCGGAAGAGCTGGTCGTGTCGGCGGGTCGGCGAACAGGTCCGCGACCACGCCCCGGTGCCGGTCGACCGCGCGGGCGGCGTCCCGGAGTCGGTCGATCAGCCGGGCGGGCGGCTCCAGCTGGTCGAGACGGGCCGTGAACCGGCGCTGCTCGGCCACGAGCGCCGAGCCGAGCCGGTCGAGCAGGTCGGCGCGGGCCGTCCGGGCGGCGGCACGGACGCCGTCGTCCTCGAAGACTTCGGCGAGTAGTTCGGCGGAGAGCGTCACGGTGCCGCCGGCGACGTCGACCTCACGTCCGACCGGCAGCGTGCCCTCCTCGAGCGCAGCGGCGACCACCACCGGCATCGCCGCTGCCCGCATGCTGCCGTCGGCCCTGGCGACCGAGGCGTCGACGTCGTCCAGCCACGCGCGGGCCGCGTCCTCGGCGTTCTTGGCGGCGTCGGCGGACGCCCGGTCACCCGCTGCGTCGACGGCCGCGGCACCACCGGGGCTCTTCCGCCACGCCGCGACCAGCTCCGTCGTCGCCTCGTCGACGATCGAGGTGAACAAGCGCACGACGCCGCCGACCAGCCCGGCTCGGATCCGTGCGGCCCGGATCGAGGGCTGGCCGGTCAGAACGCCGCTCCGGGAGCCGGCCCGAGCCTCCAGGATCGCGACCAGGCCACCGTTCCCGGCGTACTCCTGCCACCGACCGACGATGTCACCGCGGAACAGGACGCCGTCCTCGACGGCCGCGCGCAGTCGGGTCTCGGCGGCCCCGAAGACCTGGCCGACGTGGTCCCGCAGCGTCGCCACCGCTTCCCGCTGGGCCTTGGTGGCGTCGGCGACGGTGTCGACCCGGTCGCTGACCGTGGCCAGCGCGCCGGTGAGCGTCTGCCGGACGATGCCGAGACGCTGCGCCGGTGAGGAGCTGATCCGACCGGTCCACATCCGCAGCGAGCGCAGCACCTGGTCGGGCAGCAGGCCGTCCTCGTCGAGCGTCACCTGCTCGATGACGAACAGCGGCGCGGCGCCGAGCCCTTCGGCCCGCAGCAACTCGCGGAGGTGGGTGCTGACCGTCGCGTGCGCCAGGTGATTGACCCGGGAGAGCACCACCGCGATCGAGGCGCCGCGTGCGACCGCCGACCGCAGTAGCTCCCACGGCACGGCGTCGGCGTACCGGGCCGCGGTGGTGACGAAGATCCAGAGATCGGCGGCGTCCAGGAGCCGCACGGCGAGCCGCCGGTTCTCGGCCTCGACCGAGTCGACATCCGGCGCGTCCACCAGCGCGAGGCCGGGCGGCACCGCGTCCGACTCGAGAACCCGCAGCGTGCCCGGAGTCCCGTCGGCCGACCGAGGCAGCGACGGGAGCGGGCCACCCACCAGGAACGTGCCGAAGTCGTCCGGGTGGCAGACCAGGACCGGTGAGCGCGTCGTCGGACGCAGCACCCCGGCCGGGCTGACCGGCGTCCCGACCAGCGTGTTCAGCAGCGTCGACTTGCCGCCGCCGGTTGAGCCGCCGATCACCAGCAGTGGCGGCGTCCGCGGCCGGGACAGTCGCGGCAGGAGGTAGTCGTCGATCTGGTTCGTGAGGCTGCCTGCTGTGCGGGCGGCGTCCTCTCCACCGCGGAGCGGGAGCTCTAACCGCACCTCGCCGAGGGCCGCCCGGAGCGTCTCCAACGCCGCGATCAGCCGGTCGGCGTCGGATCCTGCCCGCGCGGCCGGCAGAGCGCGCACACCCCCGTCGGTCGTCACCCCGAGCCCTGCCCTTCGCTCTTCGGATCCCACTGCCGCTGTTGCGGACCCACAACTGGCGCGCCGGCGTCGCCGGCGTCTCCGCCTCGGAGATTACCGCCGTGGGGCCGGGCGAATACGACGAACTTCGCCAAGCCCCGACCTGGGAGAGAGCGAGCGTAAACCCCTCAGTCGGCGTCGCCGAGGTCGGCCAGCGCGGCCTCCACTTCGGCGAGCTCACGCCGGAGCCGTTCGGCCTGCTCCTCCGCCTCCGCCCGGGCGGCGGACACGATCTCCTCCACCGCCTCGGCGACGGCCGGGGAGTCGAGCTGCCCGACCATCCGGAGCGCGTCGGCGGCCCGAACCGGCGTCGGCTTGATCAGCACGCGGGCGCCGCGAGCTGCGGACACCGTCCACTGACCCTCGTGGTGGCCGAGCGTGACGGTCAAGTCGGGCGCACGCTTGCCGGACGCCTTCCGCGCCGGACGGCTCTTGGCCGACGCGCTCGCGTTCGCCGGGGTGGCCGGCGTGGCGGTGGCCTTGCTCGCGGGCTTCGCGACGTCGGCCTGCTTGGCAGCGCCGGACGGCTTCGCCGCGCTCGCCGCCTCTGCGGGCGTGGACGGGGTGGCCGCGGGCGCCGTCACCGGGCGGGTGGAGCCCGAGGTGGCCGCCGCCACCGCGACGCCCGGTTGCGCCTTCACGGACCCGGCCGCGGCGGGCGGCGCAACCGGCGCCCCGGCGGTCGGTGCCGAGCCGGTCGGTGCTGGGGCGGCCGGTGCGGCAGCAGCGCTCACCGGCTGCTTGGCCGCGGCGGCTGGTGCCTTCTGGCGCGGCGGCTTGGGCGGCAACTGCAGGTCGCCGGGGGCGAACGGGAGCTCGTCACGCCCGAAGCGGACCACGACCCACTCGTCGGCGGACGGGTCGTCGAACCGCACTACCTGACCGATCTGGCCGGCAACCTGACCGGCGGCGGAAGTGAACTGGACCTTGGGTTTCCGTCCGGCCTCGACCGCCGTACGGAGCGTGTCGAGGTCGGCAGTGGACAGCCCTCGGCTGCGGGTGGTCGGCATCCTGCCTCCTCCAATGCGCGCTGGCCCTGTCGCGGCCGCGTCTTGCAGGAGTTCCTACCAGAGCCCACCGACGAAACCCGGCACCGGGAACGTCGACATCTACAGGTACATGCCGGTGCGCTCGCCGTGCGTGCCGGGCTCCCGACGCTCGGGCAGGGCTTCGCCGAAGAACACCTTGCCGCCGAAGTCGCCCTGGAGGCGGTCGTCGAGGACGTCGGCCAGCCCGGTCATCACCCGGATCGCGGTGGACAGGTGGGTGGGCTGGAAGTCCGTGCCGAACACGCCGACCGAGGCCCAGACCGTGTCGTCCTCCAGGTAGAGGCGGCCGACCGGCAGCGTCTTGGTCAGCGCCGACAGCCGCTCGTAGAGGCGCTGGGTCGCCCGTACCTCGGTGAGCACCGGCGAGGACACCTCGACCAGCGGCGGGTCGTCGGTGATCCGGACGAACACCATCGCCGAGCCGCTGCGGATCGCGATGTCTCCGTCGGCGTCCACCGGTAGCTCGTCCACCGGGCGGGACAGCAGTTGGGAGACGACCGCGCGGACGCGGTCGGGCAGCGGCGCCCCTGGGTCGTGCGCCGCCGGCGCGCCCGCCGTCCCACCGCCGCCGGGAACACGACGCGCTGCGCCCAGCGCAGGCACCTCCACCTCGCCCTCCAGCGCGGTGGCCGAGTAGGTCAGGAACGCGGGGTGCGGTGTCCCGTAGACCTCGCGCAGCGTCCGGACGGCGATCGCGGCGAGGCGGTCGGCGTCCGACGTCGGCATCTGGATACCGAAGTTGTCGGTCGTACCGTCGACCACTCCCGGTGGCGACCAGCCCAGTGCGACCAGATCGGCGATCGCGTGCCGGTCGAGGCGGTGGCCGGGCGGGAGTGCGGCGTTGCCGACGGCCTCGGCGTGCAGGAGGTTCTCGTCGAACATCACGAACTCGACGGTGTAGGTCGCATCGCCGGTGCCGCCCGCGGTGGGGTCGAGCGTGAGCGTGAGCTGCGCACCGAGTTCCAGGTGGGCGAGGACGGCGGCGAGCTCGGTGCGGAGCTCGGCCCAAGCGGCTTCCACCTTGGCACCGAGGTCCACCGTCGCGGGGTCCTCGGGCAAGGGCAGCGGCGTCGCTGACTTCAGCACTGGCCCCTCATCGTCGATCGGCTCGTTCGGTTGGTGGTGGTCGGGATCCTCGCCCAGTTCGAGGAAGCGGTCGAGGACGAGCTTGCGGAGGCGCCCGGTGTTCCGGAGCGAGCGCAAGTAGACGAGCTGGGCTTCGGCGCCGCGCGGTGCGGTCTCGTGGTCGCCCAGGCCGGCCGCGCGCAGTCCGGCGACGACGTCCGCCCGGGCGTCGGCGTCGGTGGCCAGCCAGCGGTCCCGAAGGACCGGCCAGGCGATTCGGACGAAGTCGACGCGCGGTACCGATCCGAACGTGGCACGGAGTGCGGCTGCCGGGCCGCCCGCCACCTCTTCCAGCGCGAGTTCCCGCGCTAGTTCGGCGGCCAGCCTGGTCGGCACAGTCGACCAGTCGAATCCCGGCATGGCGCCTCCTGTGTCATCCGTCCGCGCGTGGCACGCCCCGGCGAGTCGCGTCCGGGTCACCCTAGGGCCTCCACCATCCTGCGATTGATCGGGCGCAGCCAGCATCCGCTGACCAGACCACCAGGGACTGGTGCTCCGGTGACCCGGTCTGACGCGTGGCCGACTCAACAGTCCTTCCATCACCTTTGGAATCGCACACTCGGTCGGGCGGTGCTGCTCCGTTGAGGCATCGGACACCGGCCCGCGATGTGAAGGAGAAATGAGAGTCATGACAGTCCGCGCAGGCGGGTTCATTGCTGCGGCGGCCGTCCTGGCCACGCTGGTCTCCGGCTGTTCGACCTCCGACGACGACCAGGTGCGGACCGCGTTGGCCGAGTACCTGGACGAGGTCGGCGAGCAGGACTACCGGGAAGCTTGCGACCTGCTCGAGGCGTCCACCAGGCAGCGGCAAGGCCGCGATTGCCCGGCCGCGCTGAGCAAGCGGTACGCCGACCTGTCGGCCGCGGTCCGCAGCGACCTGGACAAGATCCAGATCGACCGGGTCACGGTGAAGGGGTCGACCGCGACGATCACCGACCGCAACATCGAGGTCGTGCAGACCGTTCGCACGACGAAGAAGGACAAGAACGGTAAAAAGAAGACGACCACCAGCACGAGCCGCCACACCGCACCCGACCTGAGCAGCGGCAACGGCTTCACGCTGGTGAAGAGCGGCGACAACTGGCTGGTCAGCGACGGTATTTAGCCCTCGGCGAGGTGCCGTTCGACGGTCGCGACCTTGCTGGTCAGACCGTCGGTGACGCCGGGTCGGATGTCGGCTTTGAGGACGAGGCTGACCCGCCCGGCGCCGGCACCGGCGGCTTCGACGGCCCGCTTGACGACGTCCATGACTTCGTCCCACTCGCCCTCGATCGACGTGAACATCGCATCGGTGCGGTTGGGTAGTCCGCTCTCCCGGACGACGCGGACCGCCTCGGCGACCGCCTCCCCGACCGAGTCTCCGACGCCCATCGGGCTGACCGAGAACGCGACCAGGACGTTGCGGGTCACGGAGGGTTCAGGGCCGGACACCTAGTCCTCCAGGGTGGTCTCGGAGACCCGGTCGGGATTCCACCCCTCCGCCAGGGCGGAGATCTTCGCGGCGGTTTCCCGCGGGTCGGCGCCGGCGCCGACCGCGAGGCCGAGCAGGAACGTGGTCAACGGGGCCGCCGGACGGGCCACCCCGTGGGCCACGTCCCTGGCGAGGTCGAGCACCAGGGAACGGTCCACTGATTCGGTCAGGCCCAGCTCGAGGCTGACTGCCGCGACCCAGTCGTCGAGAGTGCTCATCCGCCTGCCTTCCTCTCCCCGGCCGGTGGCCGGTGCAGGTTCGGACCGAGTTCAGGCGAACTCGGCCGACGCTGGTCGAAATGAGTTCATTGGCCGGACGCTCGGCGCGCAAACGCTTCGGCGGCACGGACGTCGTCGGCATCGTCGCAGTCGAGCCACGGCGGGGCCCCGTCGGGGCGGTCCGGCGCCGCGATCCGCGCCAGGTCGAGCCGAGTGACCACCCGGCGCAGCGGTACGCCGGTCGGCGGTCCCACCGACGCCACTGCGTCGGCCAGCGCCTCCAGCCGGTAGACGCCGGCCAGGTACTGGTCGCGCCCGTCCGGGTCGACGAGCACCGCGCCGTCGCGGCCGTCCGCGCCCCGTCGAAGTGCGGTGATCACTGCTGGGCTGAGAAACGGCAGGTCTCCGGCGAGCAACGCCAACCGGGAAATCGGCTGCTGAGCGGCGTCGCCCAATGCAGTGAGACCGGCGGAGAGCGCGGCAACCGGGCCACCACCGGGGGGTTCCTCGCGCACCATCCGCACGTCGGGTGGTGTCGGCTGGGGCGGGCCGACCACGACCCGGGGCGCAGCGTCGGGTACCGCGGCGAGGACGCGGTCGAGCAGGCGGACGCCACCGACGAGCAGGCCCGGCTTGTGTACGCCGCCCAGCCGTCGCGCGGAGCCACCCGCCAGAACCAGCGCGCCGTACGGATCCACAGGCTTCACCGTACGGTTGGGACCGGAACGCCGCGAGGAGGACGCCATGGGCAGGGTGACCGGGCGCAGGCCGGTGATACGGATTTCCGGCTCCGATCAGACTCGTCGGCCCGACACGCTCGTGGTCGAGGAGCCGCTGGAGATCCGGGTCGGCGGACAGCCGTTAGCGGTGACCATGCGCACCCCGGGCGACGATCTGGAGCTGGTCCACGGCTTTCTGCTCAGCGAAGGTGTGATCACGTCGCCGGAGCAGGTGGCCGGCGCTCGGTACTGCCTCGGCACCGGGCCGGACGGGCAGAACACCTACAACGTGATGGACGTGGTGCTGGCCGCCGGAGTTGCGCCACCGTCGCCGGACATCACCCGGAACGTCTACACGACCAGCTCGTGCGGGATCTGCGGTAAGGCGTCGATCGACGCGGTGCGGACGCAGAGCGCGTTCACGGTGGCCGAGGATCCGCTGCGGATCGGCGTCGACGTGCTGGCCAAGCTGCCCGACCGGCTGCGCGCCTCCCAGCGGGTCTTCGACCGCACCGGCGGACTGCACGCGGCGGCGCTGGCCGGCCCGGACGGAGAGCTCGGGACCGTCCGCGAGGACGTGGGCCGGCACAACGCGGTCGACAAGGTGCTCGGAGCGGCGCTGGTCGCCGGTCAGGTGCCCGCAGCCGGTCAGGTGCTGATCGTGAGTGGCCGCGCGTCGTTCGAGTTGGTGCAGAAGGCCGTGATGGCCGGCGTGCCCGCGCTGGCCGCGGTGTCGGCGCCGTCGACGCTCGCCGTGGACCTGGCGGTGGAGGCCGGGATGACGCTGGTCGGGTTCCTGCGCGGCGACACGATGAACGTCTACGCCGGGGCCGAGCGGATCGTTTTTTAGAGCCCGAACTCCAGGATGTCGGGGCCGTCGGACGAGTCGGCGGGCACGGGGGCCCTGCGCTGGTGGTGACGTCCGCCGTCGGACACCGGCACCGCACGCGGCTTCGCCCGTACCTCGACGGTTTTCAGCTGGGCGACCACCGACGGGGGTGCGGCGGATCGATGGACGTTCGGCAGCACCAGCCCCAGCCACCCACCGACCGCTGTGCATGCCCCGCCACCCAGCGCGGCCGGGAGCGCGTCCAACGCGGGGTGCAGCAACTCGGCGTTTCGTCCCCAGCCGATCAGCACCGCGCCTGCAACGGCCACCACGACCGCTGCCGGCCAGGCCCGGTGGGGTCCTCCGGTCAGCGACACCGACGCGTGCCCGGCCGCCGCGCCGATCCCCACGTAGGACAGCAGCAAGAAGAGCGGCGGCAGCAGCGCCGGGCCCATGATCGACACCCAGGCGAGTGCGCTCTCGTAGAGCAGGAGCGCGATGAGTGCGGCGGCCGCGCCGACGGCCCAAGCCCGTGCCATGAGGCGTCACGGTAGCGCTGAGCGACTCACCGGGATACCTGAATCGTCGTTAACCTCGTTACCGGACCGCGCTGGGGAACAGTGCCTGGTACGAACGGGCCTCCGCCCGGTCGGACGCGGCGAGGACGCCGTGGGCGATCGCCCGGCTCAGACAGTCCGCCGCCACGATTTGGACACCACGTTGGTCACGCCCGGTGAGCGGAGCACCGTCGCCGGTGGAGAGCGCGAACACGGTGTCGCCGTCGGTGATCGTGTGCGCCGGACGCAGCGCCCGGGCCAGGCCGTCCTGCGCTGCCGAGGCGAGCCCGCCGCAGCCGGCCTTGGTGAGTGAAGCATCGGTCACGATCACGCCGAGCGTCGTGTTGAAGTTGAAGCGGCCGGGCTCGGACGGGCCGACCCAGCGCTCGACCTCGGCGGGATCGGGTCGGTGCAGCCCGAACTCGCCGGGCAGGCCCTGCTCGCTCCCGTAGAGCGATCCCGTGGCCGGGTCGACGGCGCTGCCCGCGGCGTTCACGACGGCGAGCGCGGCGACCGTGTGTCCGGAGGAGAGCACGATGCTGGCGGTCCCGACGCCGCCGGCCAGGCCACCGGCGTGGGCACCGGTTCCCGCACCGACCGAACCCTGGTCCACGTGGGTGTCGACGGCGGCGTCGTAGGCGGCTGCGCCGAGTGCCGGGTCAGGAGTGGAGCGGAAGTTGCCGCCGCGTCCGAGGTCGAAGATGACCGCGCCGGGGACGATCGGCACGACCTCGTGCGGCTGGCTCCCGATCGGATAGCCGATCCCGGCGTCCGCGAGTCGGCCGACGACGCCGTCGATCGCTGCGAGGCCGAACGCGGAGCCGCCGGTCAGGACGACGGCGTGGATACGTTCGACGAGTTTGCGTGGGTCGAGCAGGTCGGTCTCCCGGGTGCCGGGGCCGCCGCCACGGACGTCCACGCCCGCGACCGCTCCGCCCGGCGGCGGCAGCACGACCGTGACGCCGGTGAGCCAGCCGTCACCGCGCCGTTGGGCCTGTCCGACTCGGATACCGGCGACGTCCACCAGGCTGTTCGTCGGCCCGGTGCCGACAACGGTCGGGATGCTCATGGAGCCACTGAACACCACGCGGTCGCCCGACCCGCAGGCGGCGGCCTCTCGCAGGCGGCGGCCTCCGTCGCGCGCGGAGAAGCCGGAGCCGGATTTCGGCGCTACCGGGCCGCCACCGTTCCGGAGCGCGCACCCATCGAGCCGCGGGGCTCTACGGTCGGCGGGTGGACCTCGAGTACCTACGCGCACACCCGGAGACGATCCCGCGGCTGGTCGAGCACCAGCGGATCCGGATCACCCCGCTCGGCGGCGCGAAGGGCGGGCGGGTCGAGCGCTGGACGCTCGACGACGGCACCGACCTCTTCGCGAAGGTCACGGCAGAGCCGAGCGACGCGCTGCCGGCCGAGGGGCGGTCCCTGCGGTGGCTCGCGGAGCCGGGGGTCGCGGCGGTGCCCGAGGTGTTGCTCGCCGTGCCGGAGATGCTGGTCACCGCGTGGGTCGACGGGGGCCCTGCCACGGTGGCGGGTGCCGAGCGGTTCGGGCGGGAACTCGCCGCACTGCACGCCAGCGGTGCGCCGACGTTCGGAGCCGAGTCCGACGGCGTGCTGGCCACGCTGACACTCCGCAACACACCGGAGCCGGACTGGCCGACGTTCTACGTGAAACATCGGTGCGAGCCGTTCCTCCGCCAGGCCCGGGACGCCGGGGCGCTGACCGCCGCCCAAGCGTCCACGATCGACGCGGCGCTCGAACGCGTCGCGGATGCGGCCGGACCGCCGGAGCCACCTGCGCGCCTGCACGGCGACCTCTGGTCGGGCAACGTCCTGCCCGGCCGGGTGGGGGACGTGGACGGGTGGTGGCTGATCGATCCGGCGGCGTACGGCGGCCATCGCGAGACGGACCTGGCGATGCTGGCGCTGTTCGGCGCACCGCACCTCGATCGGGTGCTGGCGGCGTACGACGAGGTGACGCCGTTGGCGCCCGGCTGGCGCGACCGGGTCGGCCTGCACCAGCTCCATCCGCTACTGGTCCACTGCGTCCTGTTCGGAGCCGGGTACGCGAGCCAGACGCTGGCGGCGGCACGCTCGTTCTGAGCGCTGCACATTGTTGGCCGTCAGAGCGGCGCCAAGCGTGCAACGCCTCGGGACGGCGGGCGCTCCAGGTTCTCGCTCATCCGGCGCAGCGTCGTCACCGTCGTCAGGTAGTCGTCTTCGGAGAGGCCCTCCGTCGCCCGTTGCCGCAGCGCAGCCACCTCGGCGCGTAGCCCGCGCAGGGCCTCCTGCCCGTCCTGGGTGAGCGCATACGGTTCGTCGGTCACCCAGCCTTGCCGCTGGAGGTCTGCGAGCACCTCGGGAACGGAGACCGCCTCGCCTCCGAGGAAGGGCGCCAACTCGTCGGCGATCCTCGCTCCCGAGTGCGCATCCGCCG
Organism: Cryptosporangium minutisporangium; assembly: GCF_039536245.1. NCBI lineage: Bacteria > Bacillati > Actinomycetota > Actinomycetes > Cryptosporangiales > Cryptosporangiaceae > Cryptosporangium > Cryptosporangium minutisporangium. The sequence goes on from NZ_BAAAYN010000044.1 coordinate 158,879, forward strand.
CCAGCAGGTTCATCACCTGCCAATGGCGCCGCGCGATCCGCCGCTCGGTCAGCGTCAGCGCGAACGCCTCCTCCAGCAGCCGGTCGACGCTCTTCACCCAGTACCCGATCGGCCGTTCGTCGGTCATGGCCAACTCCATGTGAAAAGGCAACTAGTTGTCTAATGGTATGCATGAACTCCGAAGATCTGGAAGCCGTCGAGCGGGCGGTCGTCACGATGCGTCGCAACATGACGCGGCGGACGTTCGCGCGCCTCGCCGGCCAGGGCGAGGCCCCCGCTACCTACGACGTCCTCGACGTGGTGGAAGCCGCCGAGGACGCCGCCGAGCCCGCCACCGTCTCGACGGTCGCCACCGCACTCCAGGTCGACCAACCGCGCGCCAGCCGTCTCGTCGCCGCCGCGGTCGACGCCGGCTGGCTGCAGCGCGTCGCCGACCAAGCCGACGGGCGCCGCGTGCTGCTGGCCCGCACCGAGGCCGGTCGCGCCGTCTCCGAGCAGATCCACGAGTTCCGCCGGACGACGTTCGCTGCGGCGATGGCGGACTGGTCGGACGACGAGCGGGCCCTCTTCGCCCGCCTACTCACCCGGTTCGTGGCTCAGCTGCCCGGAACCACCAGACCGCTCTCGTAGGCCAGCACCACCAGCTGCGCCCGGTCGCGTGCCGCCAGCTTGAACAGCAGCCTGCTGACGTGCGTCTTCACCGTGTTCAGGCTGACGACGAATTGGTCGGCGATCTCCGCGTTGGACATGCCCGCCGCGACCTGTCCCAGCACCTCGCGTTCGCGCTCGGTGAGCCCGTCCAGCCCCACCGGCTCGGCGGCCGACCGGTGCGTCGGTGAGCGCCGCACGAACTCGGCGACCAGCCGCGTCGTGACCCGGGGCGTCAACAGCGCCTCTCCCTCGGCAACCACGCGGATCGCGGCCACCAGGTCCTCCGGCGGGGTGTCCTTGAGCACGAAGCCGCTGGCACCGGCGCGTAGGGCGGCGAAGACGTGCTCGTCCTCGCCGAACGTCGTGACGATCAAGACCCGGGCGTCGAGCGACTCATCGCCCGCGACGTACCGGGTGGCCTCGAGACCGTCCATCCCCGGCATTCGGATGTCCATCAGCACGACGTCCGGCCGCAGTGCCCGGCACTGGCGCACCGCTGTCGCTCCGTCGGCGGCCTCACCGACCACGGTCAAGCCCGGCGAAGCGTTCAGCAGCACTCGGAACCCGGCGCGGATCAGCGCCTCGTCGTCGACCACGAGAACCCGCACCGACTCGTCAGGCACGGGCCGCCTCCCTCGGGAACCGAGCCACCACGGCGAACCCACCGTCCGGGCGCGGGCCGGCCTCGACCGTGCCGTCGTGCAGCGCGACCCGTTCCTGCATACCGGCCAGGCCGAAGCCGGAGCCCGAACCCGTCCCCGAGTCGGAGCCCGCCTCGTTCACGACCGTGATGCGGAGCTCGTCCGCCAGCCCGGTCACGTCGACGGTCACCGGTACCGGCCCCGCATGCCTGGCGACGTTCGTCAGCGCCTCCTGGACGATGCGGTAGGCGGCCTCCTCCACCAGCGGTGGTACCTCGACGTGCGGTGAGACGCGGAGGGTGACGGGCAAGCCGAGTGTCTCCACCAGCGCGGGCAGGTCGGCGAGCGACGGTGCGTCGACGCGGACCTCGTCGCGCAGCGCGTGCAGCACGGCCCGCAACTCGTCCAACGCCGATCGGCTCGCGTCCTCGATGGCGCCGAGCGCGACCCGTGCCTCGTCCGGCTGTTCGTCGAGCACCACCCGCGCGACGCCGGAGCGCACGGCGATCATGCTCAGCGTGTGCGACACGATGTCGTGCACGTCGGCGGAGACGCGCAGGCGCTCCTCCGCCCGGATCCGACGCTCCTCCTCGCGTGCCCGCTGCTCCTCCCGGGCGCGGAGCTGCTCGCCCAACCGGCGCCGCACTCCGAACAGGTACCCGAGCAGCCCGGCGGGGACCGCGGTGACCAGTTGGATCGCGTCCTGCGCAGTCCCGGGGTGGATGGCCATCGCGGTCAGCTCCGCGGCGGTCACCACCGCGATGGCCGTGATCCCGGCCCGGAGCGCGGCCCGAACGGGGAGGCGGTCGGCCACCGTGAAGACGGCGATCGCCAACGCTGGCCCGCCGTTGCTGACGAACGGCGTGAAGCGGACGTCGCTGAGCGCCGCGACGACGAGCACGGCCGCCACCGTCGCCAACACGGCGACGGGTGCCCGCCGCCGGACGACCAGCGGTAACGCGACCAGCACCCCGAAGACCACGATCGCCGCGGTCGGCCCCTGACCGGGAGTCGCACCGGCCAGCACCGGCACCGAGAAGAGCACGAACGACCCCGCCGCGATGCAGACGTCCACCACGTTCGGCGCCGGTCGGCCCCCGCGTTTCGCCACGTCGATCACGCCCACGACGCTATCCAGCCCTCCGGATCACCGCGTCACTCCTCAGAATGACGAGCCGGATCATCGCCCGGAGTGACGCGCGGCCGCGGGTCTGGGCGCGAACGTCGAGCCATGCCCACGAACCGCTTCTCAGTGACCGTCGCAGCCGTCGCCACCTTCGCCGGATTGCTCAGCGGCGTCGCCAGGTACCTCGGCCGCTCCGACGAGGCCGAACGACACGTGCCCGGCACCGAGGCCTGGTTACCGCACCTCGCCGTGGGCGTCGTCGTCGTGGTCTGGTTCCTGATCGCGTCCCGCCGGAGTCCGCTCGGATGGCGGGTGATCCTGGCTCCGGTCGGCCGTCCGATCGCGGCGCGGATCGCCGCGACGTTCCGCTCCCTCGCCGTCCTGCGGTGGCCGGTGGTCGCTTTCCTGCTCCTGTTGGAGGTATACATGTGCTGGCGGATCGGCTTCCAGGTGTTCGCCGGGCTCGATCCGAACTTCACCACGAACGCCTGGGGAGGCCCGTCCTACCTCGGCGCGATGTTCTGCCACTACCTCGACGGCGCCCTGCTGTTCCCGGTCTGCCACGTGCTGCTGCGGTGGGCGACCGTGCCGTCAGCTGACCGGGAGCACGAGCACGCGTAGCAGCCGTTCGGCGTCCGCGTCCGGGTCGCTGGTCAGCCCGGTGTGGACCGGGCCCGGCTGGATCACCGTGCTCCGTGGTGCGGTCAGCCAGCGGAACCGCCGGCCGATCTCCTCCTCGCCCGCCGGCCCGGTCGCCCCCGCTGAGCACGTCTGCGCGGCGGCCCCCAGCGCCCGACCGATCGCCTCCGGATCCGCCGCCGGGTCGAGCGCCCGAAGCCGGTCGACGTCGAGGTGGACGCGGGACCCGAGGTAGCTCAGTGGCCGGCAGTAGAGCAGGACGCCGGCGTTGATCGCCTCGCCGCGCTCGACCCGCGGCACGACCCGGAGGACCGCATACTCGAAGACGTGCCGGGTCGTCTCCCTGCCCTCGTTCATTTGCTGCTCTCGAGCCACGCCGGGCGGTTCGACTGCACGCTGCGGCGGCTGCCCCGCGCGGTCGCGGCCGTCTCCCGCAGCGGCGGCACCCAGGACGAGCGGGCGTCCAGCCGGGCCCGCAGCCGGTCCACGTACGCGCGGCGGACGTGGTCCACCGAGTCGAAGCCGGGCTCGTCGGCGAGCCAGACGTCCGGGACCTCCGCCACTGCGGCGGCGAGTACGGCGTCGGTGACCCGGGGTGCCAGCTCCGTGTCGGCGGCGTCGATCGCGGCCGGTTCGCCGCCGGCCGGTGCGCAGGCGATCAACGCGTGCTGGGTGGCGTCGAACGGCCGGTCGGCGGATTTCGCCGCACCGGGCCAGTTGTGGTGGAAGGTCAGCGTCGCCCCGTGGTCGATCAGGTGGAGGTTGCCGTGCCAGTAGAGCATGTTCGGGTTCCGCCACGACCGGTCCACGTTGCCGACCAGGGCGTCGAACCAGAGCACCCGGCCGGCGAGCGCCGGGTCGACACCGAACACGGTCGCGTCGAAGTCGAGGGCTCGCGGTAGGTAGTCCATGCCCAGGTTCAGGCCTGCGCTCGCCCGCAGCAGGTCCTGGACCTCCTGGTCGGGCTCGCCGCCGGCCAGTGCCGGGTCGACGTCGACCGTGACCAGGTCGGGCACCGGCAGGCCGAGCGTCCGCGCCAAGGTTCCGCTGACGACCTCGGCGACGAGCGTCTTACGACCCTGACCGGCGCCGACGAACTTGACGACGTACGTCCCGAGGTCGTCGGCCTCCATCAGGCCGGGGAGCGAGCCACCCTCGCGGAGCGGCGTCACATATCGGACGGCGGTGACATGGGGCAGCACAGTCCCCGAGAGTAGGCCGTCGCCCTACGCGCTGACGACGCGATAATGCGTGGTCAGCCGCTGATCCTCGTCGAGGACGTGGAACGCCAGGCCGGGCGGCAGGTCGTGGTCGACGACCCGTTCGCTCTCCCAGGGCAGGAGCAGCGTCGAGACCACGCCGGGCGCGACCAGCAGCGGACGTCCTGCGAACGTGGAGGCGGCCGCGGTGTGTGCGTGGCCGGTGAGCACGGCGACGACCTGGGGATGGTCCGCGAGGAGATCGGCGAGCCGCTCGGCGGAGGCCAGCCGAATGTCGTCGATGTACGGCTGGTGCAGGGTGACCGGCGGGTGATGGAACGCGACGAATGCGGGGACGTCGTCGGGCAGCGCGGTGAGTGTGGCGCGGATCCAGTCGAGTGTTTCGTCGGTGAGTACCCCGTCGGCCCGGCCGGGGATCGTCGAGTCGCAGAGCAGGAACGCGGGGCCGGCGTCCAGCCGGTGCAGGCGGTTGATCGGGCCGTCCGATCCGCTGTGGTCACCGAGCAGCACCGCTCGGTACGCCGGACGCCGGTCGTGGTTGCCCGGGCAGTGAAAGAGGTGATCCCGCCCGGCGAAGAGTTTCGCGGCCTCCTCGTATTCGCTCGGAGCACCGTGGTCGGCGATGTCCCCGGTGACCAGGATCGCGTCCACGGGGCGCCGGAGTGCGTCGAGGTAGTCGAAGACGCTCTCGGCGCGGCGAGTGGCCCGCTCCCCACCGTCCAGGTGCAAGTCGCTGACGTGCGCGAGCAAAGTCATGGCGGGGAGCCAATCACGGAGTCGGGCCGCCGAACAGGTCCACCGGCACCGCGGGTGGCCCGGAGCTGCCCGGGAAAGCCAACCGGCTCAGTCGTCGATCGCGAAGGACAGGCAGGTGATGCCGCTGACGTCGAGCCGCGTGGCGCCGGGGGTGCTCACCAGGCTCATCAACGTGGCGCCGCACCCGCGACAGCGCATCACCAGGCCGGGACCGCCCAGGTAGACCCGGGTGTCGGCGAGCATCGACATCCGCCCGCACGCCGTGCACTGGCCGCGCACGGTGGTCGGCTCGACCGCGAGGAGCTCCTGCAGCGGACCTGCGGCGGCGTTGCCGTCGACGTAGGCGTAATCCTCTTCCGGGATGTCCACGGGCTCATCCTCCCCCGTCGGGCAGCCGCCGGGCAGAGATCACGGGACTGAATCCGGGTCCGTGTCCTCGGCCGGCCTGGGTAGCGCCCGACGCCGGCTCAGCAGCACGGCGATCGCCGGAGCCAGCAACAGCATCACGATCACCCGCAGCACTTGAACGGTGAGGACCAGCGTGGTGTCGGCTCCGGTGCTGGTGGCCGTGGCGAGGACGGCGTAGAGGCCACCCGGCGTGGTGGCGAGGTAGGCGTCGAGCGGTGAGGCGCCGGCCAGGCGCAGCAGCGGGATACCGACCGCGGCGGTCGCGACGATGAGCGCAACGACCAGGCCGAGCGCGAGCGGAAGCACGCGTCGCACCGAGCGCAGGCTCTCGCGGGTGAACGAGAGCCCGACCTGCAAACCGATGAGCGCGTACGCGACCTGCTCGATCGCCGCCGGCACGGTGGCACCCTGCGAGACGCCGGTGGCGGTCAGGACCGCCGAGATCAGCATCGGACCGAGCAGCGCCACGGCCGGAACCTTCGGCAGGTACCTGGCGAGTGGGAGCCCGACAACGGCACACCCGGCGGTCACCAACAGGTCGACGACGAGCGGAGCGTCCCCGCCGGTGGGCGCGGTTCCGGTGCCGCCACCGCCGGGGAGCGCGGTGGCCACCGCTGGCATCGCGACCACGATCACCAACACCCGCAGGTACTGGACCACCTCGACGACGCGCTGGTCGGCTCCGAGTTCGTGGCTGATCGCCGTGAGGCCGGACGCGCCGCCGGCAACCAGGGCGAACGAGCCGGTAACCGGGTCGAGGTCGCGGTGCAGGCCGAGTAGGACGCCGACGAGCAGGCTGAGTACGAGCGTCGCGAGGGTGGCGGCGAGGACGACCAGCCAGTCGCTGGCCAGTGCTCCGATCGCGCTCGGTTGAACCAGCGCCCCGATCAGGACGCCGATGCAGGCCTGGCCGAGGCGGGTCGCGATCAGCGGCAGCTTGTAGGGCGGTTGGTCCGTCTTCCGGATCGAGACCAGCACGCCGACCAAAAGAGCGGCGAAGAGCGTCGCGGACGGGAGCCCGAGGGCGGTGAACCCGAACGCAACGAGCGCGACCGCAGCGGCGATCAGGAACCAGGCCATTGGGTCTCAGCGTAAGCAGCGGCGGATCCCGGGCTCGGGTGGGAATGAAAGGGCGGGGTAGCGCCTTCTACTGGGTGCCGGTTCGGTCCATGCCCCCGGGCCTCACCTTCGCCGCTGCGAGCGGCCACTCGCCGAGAGGCGGCTGCCGGGCCGGCACCTAACTTCTCCGGGCGCGCGTAGATCGCGCCCCATTTTTGTGCCCAGCCTCGCCGACGTCTGCGGCCGCGCAAGGTTCGGTAGGGTCCCCGGTCGTGACCGAGCCCCATGTGGTCCGCGCCGCCTACGACTCGATCGCCGTCGACTACGCCGAACACTTCGGCGACGAGCTCGTCGGCAGTCCGCTCGATCGGGCGTTCCTGACCGCGTTCGCCGAGTTGGTCCGCACCGACCCATCGCCCGCTCCGACCGCGAGGCTGGTGGCGGACGTCGGCTGCGGGCCGGGCTTGCGAACCGCTTTCCTCCACGACCTCGGCCTCAGCACCATCGGCATCGACCTGTCGCCGCAGATGATCACGGTCGCCCGACAGCGCCACCCCGAGCTGTCGTTCGAGGTCGGCTCCATGCTCGACCTCCCGCTGGACACGGCGTCCGTGCACGGGCTCGCCGCGATGTACTCGCTCATCCACATCCCGGACGAGCACCTTCCCGTCGCCATCGCCGAGTTCGCCCGGGTTCTGGTCCCCGGCGGGCACGCGCTGGTGATCTTCCAGACCGACGCCGAGACACGGCACCTCGCCGAGGCGTTCGGCAAGCCGCTCGGCCTGGACTACCTCCGGCACCCCGTCGAGCGCATCGCGGGCCTGCTGCACGCCCACGGCCTGCCCGTCCATACCCGCATGCGGCGCGAGCCCGACGAGACGATGACCGCCCCGTACGCGTACCTGCTCGCCCGAAAGACCTCGGAAGCCTAGAGCGTATGGACAGTGCGGTCCGGCAGTACCTCGACGACCTGATCGTGGCGGCGCGGAGCGTTCTCGGTGAGAACCTGGTCGGTGCCTACGCGGCCGGATCGCTGGCGCTGGACGCTTACCAACCGGGTCGCAGCGACATCGACGTGGCGTTGGTCGTCGAGGACGCAGTGCCGACGGCGCGGAAACGAGCGCTGGTCACCGCACTCCGGCACGAGAACCTCGCCTGCCCGGCGAGGGGCCTCGAACTGGTCGTCTACCGGAGTGCGGCGGTGCGATCGGGGACGGTGGAACCTGGCTTCGAGGTCGAGTTGAACACCGGCGCTCGGATGGAGTTCCGCGAGACCTACGACCCGGACGAGCGGCCGGCTGCGGACGGCCGGTTCTGGTACGCCCTCGATCGGAGCATCCTGCACCAGTCCGGACGGGCGCTCCTCGGCCCGCCCGCCGACGAGATGTTCGCCGACCTCGCGCCGGCCGACCTGCGATTCCTGCTCATCGAGGCGCTGAGCTGGTGGCTAGCGCTCCCGACCCCGGACGGCGACGCCCCGGCTCCCGGCGCCGAGGACGCCGTCCTCGGTGCGTGTCGCTCCCTCGCGAAACACCGGCACGGCCGTTGGCTCGCGAAGACCGACGCCGGCCGGCGGATCGCGTCCACCGGCCCGGCGTCCACTGGCCCGGCATCGGCCGACCCGGCGTCACCCGGCCGGGCGTGGCCCGGCGCTGCGTCCGGTGTGATCGAACGGTCGATCGCGGCCCGCGCCGGGGGAACTCCTCCATCCGGGCCGGAGGCCCGGGCGTTCCAACGGTGGGTCATCGACGAAATTCGTCGAGGACATCCAGGTAGTGCTGGTTGAACATGACGCCCAACACGTTGCCGAACGGGTCGACGACCGACGCCGTCACGTAGCCGGGGCCGCGCTCGGTCGGCTTCTCGTGCTCGGTCGCGCCCAGGTCCAGCAGCCGCTGGTAGGCCGCCTCGATGTCGTCCACGGCCCAGTAGGTCACCGAGCCCGCGCCGGCTGCCGTCGGCGGTGCGTAGCGACGGTCGAGCAGACCGAACTCGTGCTTGTAGTCGCCGATTCGGAATTCCAGGTACGCCGGCGGCCCGTCGAGCGGCCGGACGAAGTACGGCTCGACGCCGAACAGCTCGCTGTACCAGGCGGCAGCCGCCTCGACGTCGTCGACGAAGTGAACGACGGTGGTGAGTCCTCGCAACATCGGTGCGCTCCTTCTCTCGGGGACAACTCCATCCTGCGAGTCAAAGTGCTCACCAATTGATCACTTTTAGAGCGAGACTCGATTCATGCGCGCTGACCGTCTCGTCGCCACCCTGTTGCTCCTCCAATCGCGGGGACGGGTGACCGCCGCGGACCTCGCCACGGAGCTCGAGATCTCGGTCGCCACCGCTCGCCGCGACCTGGAAGCGCTGTCGGCCGCCGGGATCCCGGTCTATCCGCAGCCCGGACGCGGCGGCGGGTGGCAGCTGGTCGGCGGCGCACGCACCGACCTGAGCGGTCTGTCGGCGACCGAGGCGCAGGCGCTGTTCCTGCTGGTGGGCCCTGCTGCGGCGGTGTCGAACGAGGCGAAAACCGCCCTGCGCAAACTCGTCCAAGCACTTCCCCGCACCTTCCGGGCGGATGCCGAGGCAGCGGCCGACGCCACGATGATCGACTCGACCCGCTGGAGCGAGCGCGAGCGACGCCGGCCCGAACGGGTGCAGCTGCTGCAGACCGCGGTCGTGCGCCGGCGCAAGGTTCGCCTCGTCTACACGAGCGGTACCCGCGAACGCTCCGAGCGGCTCGTCGACCCCTGGGGCCTCGTCGACAAGGACGAGGTCTGGTACCTGATCGCGGGCACCGACAAGGGCCGTCGCACGTTCCGCGTCGACCGGATCGTCGAGGCGGAACCGACCGATGAGCCGAGCACCCGACCGGACGACTTCGCGCTGGCCGAAGCATGGGACGAGGTGGTCGGCGAGGTCGAGCAGCGGCGCTCGCGTACCTGGGCGACCGTCTTGATCGAAACCCGCTTCGTGCCGATCCTGCAGGGTCACTTCGGACGGCACTGCCACGTCGACGCCGAACTGGACGACGGACGCTCGCGAGTCCGTCTCGCCGCCCCGACACCGCTCGACATCGCCCGCAACCTCGCCGGCTGGGGAAGTCAGGTGGAGGTACTCGACCCGCCGCCGGTCCGGGCTCAGCTGGCCCGGATCGGCGCGGAGCTGGCCGACCTCTACCGGGACAAGTGATCCTTCAGCGCCCCGAGCGCCGGCTCGAACACCTCCGCGGCGAAGAACGACGTCCAGTGGCCGCGCTCGGCCCCGACGCAGTCGAAGACGACGCTGTACTCCACGAACGAGCGACCGTCCGACACCGGCGTCACCCGCAGCGTCGCGACGTAGTCGACGACCGGGAACGGCGCTGGGTCGCAGAACTCGTAGCTGTAGGAGCGGTCCAGGTCGGACAGTGCTAGCAGCCGCTCCCGGATCGTGGACTCACCGAGCCGGAAGGCGCGCACCGCGCCCACCTGGTCCGCTGCTTTGCCGTCCTCGATGTGGCTCTCGCTCACCGCAGCCGGCCACCAGGTGGCCAGACCGTTGAAGTCCCGGGCCACGGCCCAGACCGCGGCGGCGTCGTGCTCGAACACCGTGCTGTAGTACGACCGGGCCATGCTTCCTCCTAGGGAATGAGTGCGGTCAGTCCGGCCCGCAGCATGGTCGGCTCGTGCCAGACCGGTAGCCGCAGGAACGTGCGTTGTCCGGCGTAGGTGGAGAAGCCCGGCCCCGCGGCTAGGCGGACGCCGACCCGCTTGCCGTGCTCGGCCAGTGCGACGGCGTCCTGACCGGTGTCCACCCACAGCCCGGAGCCGCCGTCGATCGGGTGCCAGCGCCAATCCGGGAACGCTGCGGTCAGCTCCGCTTCGGTGGCCGCCAGCGCGTCCGTCAGCATCGCCCGGCGCTGTGCGCGGGCGACGTCCGTACGGCCGATCAGCTCCACCGCCAGCAGCTGGTCGACCACCGAGGACGCGAGGTCAACCGCCTTACGCAGCTCGACCAGGCCGTGGATCCAGGGCTCGCTCGCGCGGATCCAGCCGATCCGGACGCCGCCCCAGAACAGCTTCGACGCGCTGCCGATCGTCACCAGCAACTCGGGATCCACCAGACCGGCCAGAGTCCGGGCGACGGCCGGGCCCGACAGCGTGAGGTCGGCCGAGCAGGTGTCCTCGATCGTCACCAACCCGGCGTCGTTGACCACCGCGGCGAGCTCGCCGCGCGCGGCGTCGGTCATGCTGCGGCCGGTCGGGTTGTGGATCGCCGTCTGGCAGTACAGCGTCTGCGGCTTGCGGTTCAGCGCACGCCGAACCTGCCCGACGTCGAGCCCGCCGCCGCTCAGCGGAAGGCCCTCCACACGAGCGTCGGTGGCGCGGATCGCTTCCAGCGCGCCCCGGTAGGTCGGCTCCTCCATCAGCACGAGGTCGCCGCTGCCGGCCAGGCTGGTGACCGCGAGCCACGTCGCCTGCTGTGCGCCGGACGTGACCAGGATCTGCTGCGGCCGGGTCGGCAGACCGTCCCGGGTGTACTGGTCGGCGATCGCCTGACGCAGTACCGGTAGCCCGGCCGGGAAGTAGCCGTCGGTGGCCAGGTACGCGGTGAGCTCGCCGGCCAACGGGCGTCCGAGCACGTCGGCAGCGACCGGCGATGCGGGGAGCGAGCCGGTCGAGAGGTCGACGATGTCGACCGGTGCGCTGGTGAACGAGAACAGGCGGCCGCTCGGACGGCCGTTCAGCTGGCTGCGCGCCGAGCGGACGCGGGAGCCGGAGCCTCGGTTGGTGGCGAGGTGGCCGCGGGCTTCGAGCGCCTCGTACGCGGCGGTGACGGTGCCTCGGGAGACCCGGAGTGCGGTGGCGAGTCCTCGTTGCGGCGGCAACAGGGCACCGGCCGGCACCAATCCCGCGTCGATCAGTTCGACCAGCGCGGCGACCAGGTCCTCGGTGAGCGTGGCGCGGCCCGTCGTCCAACGGCCGAGCAGGCGGCAGAGCTCGCTCGCGTCGAGTGCCGTCATCGCCACCGGTGCACTGTCTCACTGTGCGGCGTCCGCGGCGTGGGCCAATCGGCAGGAATTGGCCCGGACCGTGGGTGCCGTCTGCGCCTAACCTCGGGTACCCCGGCGAAAGGTGAGGTCAATGGCGACCGTTGCGCTGCTCGGCACGTTCGACACCAAGGGCGACGAGTACACCTGGCTCCGCGACCGGCTCCGCGAGTTCGGCGTCGACGTCATCACGATCGACGTCGGTTCGTTCTCCACCAGCACGCTCGCGGACGTGCGCTCCGACGAGGTGCTGGCCGCAGCCGGCGCCGACCCCTCCACGCTGCGCGAACGCCGCGATCGCGGCGAGATGATGACCGCGATGGGAACCGGCGCCGCCCTCGTCGTCCGCCGCTTGTTCGACCAGGGCCGGGTGCACGGGCTACTCGCCGTAGGTGGCTCCGGTGGTTCGTCGGTGGCGGCGCCCGCCATGCAGGCGCTGCCGATCGGCGTCCCCAAACTGCTTGTTTCGACGATGGCCAGCGGCGACGTCCAGCCTTACGTCGGCGAAGTGGACGCGACGTTGATGTACTCGGTCGTCGACGTCGCGGGCATCAACTCGGTCTCGGAGGCGGTGCTCGGGAACGCCGCAGCCGGCATCGCGGGCATGGCCCGCGCGTACGAACGGCGGGCGCCGACGGCCGACCGTAAGCCACTCGTCGGGCTGACGATGTTCGGCGTCACCACCCCGGCCGCGGACGAGGCGCGCGAGCGCCTGACCGAGCTCGGCTACGAGGTGCTGGTCTTCCACGCGACCGGCACCGGCGGTCGGGCGATGGAGAAGCTCGTCGAGTCGGGGATGCTGGCCGGGGTCTGTGACCTGACGACGACCGAGCTCTGCGACGACCTCGTCGGCGGGGTGCTCAGCGCCGGTCCGGGGCGGCTGGAGGTCGCCGGGCGGCTGGGCGTGCCGCAGGTGGTCAGCGTGGGGGCGCTGGACATGGTCAACTTCGGGCCCCGCGAGACGGTGCCGCACCAGTTCGAGGAACGGAACCTGTTCGTGCACAACCCCACGGTGACGCTCATGCGGACGACGCCGGAGGAGATGGCCGAGCTCGGGCGCCGGATCGCGTTGAAGCTGGCGGCGTCGACCGGGCCGACCGCGCTGTTCCTTCCGCTTCGCGGCGTCAGCGCGATCGACGTCGACGGCGGACCGTTCCGGGACGCATCCGCGGACGCGGCCTTGTTCGACGCGCTGCGGTCCGAGCTGGCCGGGTCGGGTGTGTCGGTGTTCGAGCTGGACGTGGCGATCAACGACGCCGGGTTCGGCGCCGCGGCGGCGGAGGCGCTGCACGCGTTCATCAAGGGAGCTTCGACATGAGCAGGCAAGAGGTTCTGGCGAGGTTCCGGGCTGCGGTCGCGGCCGGTCGGCCGATCATCGGCGGCGGCGCCGGCACCGGGATCACCGCGAAGTCCGCCGAGGCCGGCGGTATCGACCTGCTGATCATCTACAACTCGGGCCGGTTCCGGATGGCTGGTCGCGGGTCGCTCTCCGGGCTACTGCCCTACGGCGACGCGAACGCGATCGTGATGGAGATGGCCTCTGAGGTACTTCCGGTCGTTTCGCGGACGCCGGTGCTGGCCGGAGTGTGCGGCACCGATCCGTTCCGCGTGATGCCGTACTTCCTGCGCCAGATTCGCGACATCGGATTCGCCGGTGTACAGAATTTTCCGACGGTCGGCCTGATCGATGGGGTGTTCCGCGCGAACCTCGAAGAGACCGGAATGGGGTACGGGCTCGAAGTCGACATGATCCGGCAGGCGCACGAGCTGGACCTGCTCACTGCGCCGTACGTGTTCGACGAGGAGCAGGCCGCCGACATGGCGCGCGCCGGTGCCGACATCCTGGTGCCGCACATGGGCCTGACGACGTCCGGGACGATCGGTGCGCAGACGGCGCTCACACTTTCCGAGGCCGCGGCGCGGGTTCAAGCGTTGGCGGACGCCGCTCGGCGGGTGAACCCGGACATCCTCTGCCTGTGCCACGGCGGTCCGATCGCCGAGCCGGCCGATGCGCAGTACGTGCTCGCGCACACCGAGGGCGTGGTCGGTTTCTTCGGAGCGTCGTCGATCGAGCGCCTCCCCACCGAGGTGGGCATCCGCAAGCAGACCGAAGACTTCAAAGCGCTGACGTTCAAGTCCTCAGGGCAGTAGTGGCAGCCGACGAATCCGAAGGCAGTCGTCGCCCAGCACTGCCACGGCGCCTTCGACCAGATCCCCTTCCATCGACTCGAGGTTGGCGAGGATGATCGCCGCTTGGTCGGCGGCGCGGCGGCCGACCAAGCGGCGGATCAGTACTACCGACGGCCTCCGCGAGCGGCGCATCGCGAGTAACGCGCCGAAGTCGGTATAGGCCGAGATCAGGACTCGGATTTCGGCATCCGCCCGTTCGAGAAGTTCGAGGTCGGAAGCGGCCTGCATGCCGTAGTCGCGTACGTGCGCGGCATCGTGCGGCTTCGGCGAGGCACTTCGCGACGAGCGGGGAGACGTTGTTGTCCACCAGGAACTTCAAGCCGAAAGCCTCAGCGGAAGCGCCCTTTCTCGGACCGCGACCGCTGCGAAGCGGAGGGCTTCCGTGATGTCGTCCGGCGTCAGATCGGGGAGCTCAGTGCAGATCTCGTCTGAGCTCATTCCGTCGGCGACCATGGCCACGACAGTCGTCACCGGAATCCGCAGTCCATGGATGCACGGTTGGCCGTCCATGATCGCCGGATCCACGGTGATCCGTTCGAACACCATGTGGCGGACCGTACTCCGCAGGTCAGGGGCTAGCGGCGGTGTGATGCTGCTACTAGCCAACTGCGGCGTCGTCCATCTCATTCCAACGAGTGTGCCTGAGGTTGATGCGCTCGGTCAGGGGCCGGACGGGGGGCGGATGTTGATGGGCGCGTCGAAGTCGTAGAACTCGGTCGTCGACGTGCCGTCGCGGCCCGTCACCGTGATCCGCCGGATGACATCGTCGGCGACCCACACCTCGATCCGGGACACCGTCGACGGATACTCCAGCTCGAACCAGGCCAGCTGACCTCGGCGTCAAGGTTCATGGCGAGTAGGACGACCCCATCGACCTTTCAGGCGTCTCGAGGGCCTGGAGCCGAGGGTCGGATAGGCCACCGCGTCAGTCCAGATGCCGAGAACGCCCGCGACGGTCGCCAGTCCCGGCAACACGAGCGAGCCAGACCAGGACGACATCTGGCGCACCGCAATTTGGCCACCGTCGGACGCCGAGCAACCGCCATCCGTAATCACGGCGCCTACCTCCAGGTCTAAGGCCCTCCGCCCGACCGATTGTCGAGTGGTCAACGCTTTGCTGATCGGTGAGGGGTTGGGAACTCGGCAATCCGTGGTGACGACCTGAGCGGGTGACGCACCGCGACCCTCGCACCGTGGGGTTTCCGGGGCTCGGCCCCGGAGCGAAATGGCGAAGAGGCCCTGGTCAGCGCGTTCCGCTGACACAGAGCCCCACCTTTGAGCGGGTGACGGGAATCGAACCCGCACTGTCAGCTTGGGAAGCTGATGTTCTGCCATTGAACTACACCCGCAGCGCTGGCTACTTTAGCGTCTCTTCGCAGCCATCGAGGCGGCACCCCATAGGATCGGGCACCAAAACAGGAATCTCCGTGCGTAGCAACGGTTGCAACGGTGTAATCGTCGCAACGGCCACCGCCACGGGGAGACCACTATGACCGTGCCCACGCAGCGCTACTGGCGTCGCGCCGAACTCCGCCGCGACGAGGAGGACGGCCGGCACCGCCCGGTCGGCTGGCTCGAGCTCTTCTTCGACCTGGTCTTCGTCGTCATCATCGGCGTGCTCGCCGAGGAACTCATCCACGACACCCACCACTTACCTGGCTTCGCCCTCCAGTTCATGGCCGTCTTCTGGGTCTGGAACGCGTTCACGTACTACAACGAACGGTTCGAGAGCGACGGGCTGGAGAACCGTCTCTTTACGTTCCTGGCGATAGTTACCGTCGCGGGCCTCGCCGTCTGGGCACCGCACGGGCTCGACGACAACTACGTCGGGTTCGCCGGGGCGTATCTGGCCGCCCGCGGTCTGAACATCGCACTCTGGCTCCGGGCCGGCGTCCACGAGCGGACTTTCCTGCCCATCGCGCTGCGGTTCGCCACCGGCTACGCGATCGCCGTCGCGTTGATCGTGGCCAGCACCGCCTTCGACGGAGCGCTCCGCACCACCCTCTTCGGCCTCGCGGTCGTCGTCGAGATCGTCACGCCCTCGTTCACCGCGAAACAGCAGAGCGTGCTTCCGCCGCTGAGCCGGTCGAAGTGGCCGGAGCGGTTCGGGCTGTTCACGATGATCGTGCTCGGCGAGACGATCATCGGGGTGATCCATGCCCTGTCGGATGCCGAGGACAAGGACCTGGTCAGCGGCGTCCTGGGGCTCGCGATCGGCTTCGCGTTCTGGTGGCTGTACTACGACTTCATCGCCCGGCGTCCGTCCCGCCAGCAGATCCTGACCGCGCTGGCATGGGTCTACCTGCACCTGGTCACCCTGCTCGCGATCACGGTCGCCGGCGCGGGGGTGAGCATCGCTCTCTCCGGCCACGACGTTCCGGGCCTGCTGTTCGTGGGCGTCGGTGCGGCGCTGGCGTCCCTCGGCGTTCTGGAGACGACGCTGGAGCGCGACAAGTCGGAGCCGACCCACCGGATCTTCAGCCCGGCTCTGAAGATCGGCTTGGGCGTCGGCCTCGCCGCGGTGGCGTTGCTGCCGCTGCATTGGTCACCCGTGGTGGCGCTCGCGACCTGCCTACTCGTGCTCGCGGTGCCGGCGCTCTACGGCGCGCGGGTCTGGTACCAGCGGTAGACGGGAACGGGGCAACAGCGCTCGGAACCCCGCCGGTAGGGTGCGGACATGCTGCTCTCCGACCGGGACCTTCGCGCCGAGATCGACGCAGGCCGGCTGGGCCTCGACCCGTACGAGCCGGAGCTCGTGCAGCCCTCCAGCATCGACGTGCGACTGGACCGCTGGTTCCGGGTGTTCCGGAACATGCAGTACACGCACATCGATCCGGCGGAGCGTCAGGACGACTTGACCGAGCTGGTCGAGACGCCGGACAAGAGCCCGTTCGTCCTGCACCCCGGCGAGTTCGTGCTCGGTTCGACGCTGGAGCAGGTCACGCTCCCCGACGACCTGGCCGGGCGGCTCGAGGGCAAGTCCAGCCTCGGCCGCCTGGGCCTGTTGACGCACTCCACTGCGGGCTTCATCGACCCGGGGTTCTCCGGTCACGTGACGCTGGAGCTCTCGAACGTCGCGAACCTGCCGATCACGCTCTGGCCCGGCATGAAGATCGGCCAGCTCTGCCTGTTCCGGTTGTCGTCGCCGGCGTCCGAGCCGTACGGGTCGGCGGTGTTCGGCTCTCGGTACCAGGGCCAGCGGGGGCCGACGCCGTCGCGCTCGTGGCAGAGCTTCCGCACCTGGTCCACCGAGCGCTGACGCGCGTCCCGGCCGAGCGCTGACGCGCTCGGTCGCGCTGATTTACGTCAAACTCGCCTCCAGCAGCGTCGTGGAAGCGGATTCGACGTAAATCAGCGCCGACGCACGTCGACGCGGGCCGACGCGCCGCGGTACTCCGCGGCGCGCCCGGTGGCGTCAGACCGCGGCGGCCTCTTCGCCGAAGACCGCGTGCAGGACGTCGTCGAGCGTCACCACGCCCACCGGCGTCACGCCGTCGGTGACCAGGACGAAGTGCACCCGCTCCCGCCGCATGAGCACGAGCAGGTCGGCCAGCGTCGTCGACGGCGGCACGGCCTTCAGCGTCCGGATCTTCGACGGCGGCAGCGGCGCACGCCGCTCCGCCCCGCTGATCCCCAACACGTCCTTGACGTGCACGAATCCGAGGATCTCCCGGCTCTCCCGATCCACGACCGGGAACCGCGAGCGCCGGACCCGGGTCGCGAGCACCTCCAGTGCCGCCGGGCTGACCTCCTGGTTGACGGTGTCGACCTGCGGCCAGGGCACCGCCACCGTGCCTGCGGTCTTCTCCGCGAGCGAGAGCGCGCCGGTGATGCGCTTGTGGTCCTCGGCGTCGAGCAGTCCTTCGGTCCGTGACTCGGCGACCAGGCTGGCCAGCTCGTCCGCGGTGTAGACGGTCTTCACCGCGTCCTTCGACTCGATGCCGATCGCCCCGAGCAGTGTCCGGGAGACCCACTTCAGCGCCACCAGGATCGGCCGGGTTGCCTGGGCGAACCAGAGCATCGGCGCACCGAGCCACAGCACGGCCTTCTCCGGGCCGGCCAGCGCGATGTTCTTCGGCACCATCTCACCGAGCACGGTGTGCAGGAACACCACGATCGCCAGCGCCAGCACGAACGCGATCGGGTGCAGCAGATCGTCGGGGACGCCGAGCGAGTGGAACGGCGCTTCGAGCAGGTGGGCGAGCGTCGGCTCAGCGATCGCGCCGAGGCCGAGCGAACAGATCGTGATGCCCAGCTGGGCGCCGGCGATCATCAGCGGGATCTGGTTCATCGCCCGGAGCGCCGCTGCAGCCCGGCGGGAGCCGAGCGCCGCCATCGGCTCCAGCTGCGTGCGGCGGGACGCGATCAGCGCGAACTCGCCACCCACGAAGAACGCGTTCCCGAGCAGCAGCAGGACCGTGACGGCCAACGCGAGCGTGCTCACTGGGCCTTCCCTCGTGACCCGACCGACGAGAGGTTCCCGTCGCCTTGGGGCGCTGTCGTCTGTTCGGACGCCGCTGAGCTGCGCTCCGCGGCACGGGCTGCATCGTCGTGCTGCTCGACCTGCTCCGGCGCGTCGCCGTCACCAGCGCTGGACGCGGCGACCGCGGCGTCCCCGGAGCCCTCGGAGCCCGCAGCGTCCGAAGAGCGGAGCGCACGGGGGCGGTCGGTCTCCGACGCGTCGCCGGTTTCGCGCGCGGACGCCGCCCGGGCGGCCGCAGCCTCCGCGGCCCGGGCGCGCTGCTCCTCGAGCCACTCCGCCGCCGGCCGCACCTTCACCTGCTCGATGCGGTGTCGCTCGACCGACGTGACGATGAACGTCCAGCCGTTGAACTCCACCCGTTCGCCCTCGACCGGAATGCGTCCGAGCTGCGACATCACGAAACCTGCGAGCGTCTCGTACGGGCCGTCCGGCAGCCGGAACCCGGTCTCCTCGGCGAGCTCGTCCTCGCGCAGCAGGCCGGGCACCAAGCGGGCCTGGTCGGCGTCGGGCGCGGTGATCCGGGGTGCGTCCAGGCTGGTGGGCGGGTCGTACTCGTCGTCGATCTCGCCGACCAGCTCCTCCACCAGGTCCTCGGTCGTGACGATGCCGTCGGTGCCGCCGTACTCGTCGACGACGACCGCCAGCTCGGCACCGGCCGCACGCAGCGCCGCGAGCACCCCGTCGAGATCGAGGCTCTCCGGGACCAGCACGGGATCACGCGAGATCGACCGGGCCAGCGTCTCCGAGCGGCGCTGGGCCGGTACGCCGAGCGCGTCGATGACGCCGACCACGCCCACGACCTGATCGAGCGTGTCGATGTAGATCGGGAACCGGGTGTGGCCGGACGCGGTGGCCAGCGCGAGCAGGTCGTCGACGGTGGCGGTCGCCTCCAGACCGACGACGTCCACGCGCGGCGTCATCGCCTCGGCTGCCCGCTTGTCGCCGAACCGGATCGTCCGCTGGAGCAGCGTCGCGGTCTCGGTCGGCAGCGCGCCGGCCCGGGCGGAGATCGCGGCCAGCAGCCCGAGCTCCTCGGGGGAGCGGGCGCTGGCCAGCTCCTCCTGTGGCTCGATGCCCAGGCGTCGGACGATGATGTTCGCGGTGCCGTTGAGCACCGCGATGATCGGCCGGAGAATCGTCGAGAAGACTCGGAGCGGCCCCGCGGTCCAGAGCGCGACACCGCGCGGACGGGCCAGCGCCGCGTTCTTCGGGACCAGTTCGCCGAAGAGCATCGAGATGAGCGTCGCCAGCAGCAGCGCGATCGCGACCGCCACGCCGTCGGCGAGGTTCTTACTGCCCGGCAACAGGGACGTCAGCGGGTGCAGCAGCTGTGCGATCGCGGGCTCGGCCAGGTATCCGGTGAGCAGCGCGCTGAGCGTGATGCCCAGCTGCGCGCCGGAGAGCTGGAACGAGAGGGAGTGCAGCGCGTTGGAGAGCCGTCGCGCTGAGCGGTCACCCTGGGCGGCCTGCTCCTCGATGCTCGCTCGGTCGACCGTGACCAGCGAGAACTCCGCCGCCACGAAGAAAGCGTTCGCGGCGGTCAGCACAGCGAACGCGATCAGGGGTAGTAGGACGTCTATGACCGGTCACCTCTTCTTGAGGCGACTATGTCGGGGTCTCACGACAACCAATGGTACGGCTCGATGTCTCGCCGCACCCGTATCAGTCCTGTCGGACATGTAACGCTTCCCGACCCACACGGCCCGATCGGCCCGTGAACGTCGGAGGGCGGCCACCCCGGTGAAGGGACGGCCGCCCTCCTGGCGGGAGAAAGCTCAGCTCGTGGCGGGCTTGTCCGCCGTCGCGGTGCCGTTCGGGCTTCCCGCCGCGCCGGGCTCGCTCGCCGGCTCGTTGGGGCCGACCTCCTCGGCGGAGATCGGGTTGCCGACCGGCGTCGCGCTCGCCTTCTCCGTCGTCGAAGCTGGTGCCGAGGCGGCCGCCGGCTGGATCGCCTTCAACAGCACCTGCGAGACGTCCAGCACCTCAACCGAGTCGGACGCCGTCCCGGCGGCCTTCGCGCCGGTCACACCGTCGGAGAGCATCGTCAGGCAGAACGGGCAACCGATCGCGACGACCTCGGCGCCGGTCGACAGCGCCTCCTCGGTCCGCTCGACGTTGATCCGCTTGCCGATCCGCTCTTCCATCCACATCCGGGCTCCACCGGCGCCGCAGCAGAACGACCGCTCCTTGAAGCGCGGCATCTCGGTCAGCTTGGAGTTCGGCGACGCGTCGACAACCGCGTCGAGCACCTCGCGCGGCGCCGAGAACACCCGGTTGTGCCGGCCCAGGTAGCAGGGGTCGTGGTACGTGATGTTCTGCTCCAGCGGCGTGACCGGCGTCAGCTTCCCGTCGCGGACGAGCGTCGAGAGCAGCTCGGTGTGGTGGACGACCTCGTAGTGGCCGCCGTCCTCCCCGATGCCCGGGTACTCGTTCTTCAGCGTGTTGAAGCAGTGCGCGCACGTGGCGACGATCTTCTTGTCCTTGGGCTGACGCTCCTCGAACGCCGCGTTCAGGACCTCGACGTTCTGCATCGCCTGCATCTGGAACACGAACTCGTTGCCGATCCGGCGGGCCGGGTCACCGGTGCAGGTCTCACCGGTACCGAGGATCGCGAACTCGACGCCGGCCTCGTGCAGCAGCGTGGCCACGGCCTTGGTGACCTTCTTCGCCCGGTCCTCCAGCGCGCCGGCGCACCCGACCCAGAACAGGTACTCGACGTCCTCGGGGAGCGGCTCGCCCTGCTCGACCTTGCGGACCTCGAACCCGAGGTTCTTGGTCCACTCCTCGCGGTCGTTCGGGTTGGCGCCCCAGGGGTTGCCCTTGTTCTCGATGTTCCGGAGCATCACGCCGGCTTCCGACGGGAAGCTGGACTCGATCATCACCTGGTAGCGGCGCATGTCGACGATGTGGTCGACGTGCTCGATGTCGACCGGGCACTGCTCGACGCAGGCGCCGCAGGTGGTGCAGGACCAGAGCACGTCCGGGTCGATGACGCCGAGCGACTCCGCGTCGCCGATGAGCGGACGCTCGGCCTCGGCCAGCGCGACCGGGGAGACGCCCTTGAGTTGCTCCTCCGAGGCCTTCTCCTCGCCCATCATGTCCTTGCCGCCCCCAGCCTGCAGGTACGGCGCCTTGGCGTAGGCGTGGTCGCGCAGCCCGGTGATCAGCAGCTTGGGGGAGAGCGGCTTACCGGTGTTCCAGGCCGGGCACTGCGACTGGCAGCGACCGCACTCGGTGCAGGTCGTGAAGTCGAGCATGCCCTTCCAGCTGAAGTGCTCGACCTGGCTGACGCCGAAGACGTCCTTCTCCGGGTCGGCCTCCTCGAAGTCCAGCGGCTTGCCCTCGCTGGTCATCGGCTTCAGCGCGCCGAGCGAGACCGCGCCGTCGGCGTTGCGCTTGAAGAAGATGTTGAAGAACGCGCTGAACCGGTGCCAGGCGACGCCCATCGTCGGGTTGAGGCCCAGGACGATCATCCAGGTGAACGACACGATCACCTTGACCGCGGCGGTGAGCACGATCGCGGTCTCCAGCGTGCTCTGCGACATGCCGGAGAACGCCGTCGCCAGCGGGTAGCTGAACGCGAAGTGGATGCTCCACGCGTCGTCGTGGCCGGTCAGCACCGCTTCGAAGGCGCGGATCAGCAGGATGCAGAGCGGCACCGCGAGGATCACGAATTCGACGAAGTACGCCTGCCAGAAGTTCGACCCGGCGAAGCGCGACTTGCGTCGAGCGTTACGCGGGTGAGCTTTCTGCCGGATCACGGCGAGCACGGCGATCGCGATGATCGTGGCGACCGACAGGAACTCGGTGATGAATTCGTACGGCCAGAAGTGCCCGATGAGCGGCAGCACCCAGTCCGGGGCGAACAGCTGCCCGATGGCGTTGACCAGCGTCAACACCAACAGGATGAAGCCGAACGCCACGAACCAGTGGGCGACACCGACGGCGTGCCACTTCACCATCTTCGTGTGGCCGACGAACTCGCGGAGCATCGTCTTGGTGCGCTCGCCCTTGTCGTTCGTCCGCGAGTAGTCGGGCGCACCGAGTTTGATCGTTCCGACGATCGTCATGATCGCGCGGACGAAAAGGGTGAGGCCGACGACGGCCACCCCGAGGGCGATAACCGTGGCAATGATCTGGACGGCGTCCATTGCTGACGATCCTCCTGCGGGATCAGCGCGCTTCACTGGGCACAACGGGCGTGCCCGGCAGCCTACGCCGAGGTTAACCCGTCAGTAACGTGACGCGCCTCTCAGCGCCGTTCGGGTACCCCATCCATCGGTCTTGACCAGGAAGGACGCCTGCGAGATGTGGCAGCGGTAACGCTGTTAGGCAAGGCTAATCCGGTCGCCTGAGGGGGTGTGGAGCGCGCTGGACGTCAGCCGACGTCGCGCAGGCCGGGCGGGAGCGCGCCGCGCCGCTTGCGCCAGTACTTGGCCGCGTTACGAGCGGCGAGCAGCTGAGCCAGACCGATCACCGCACCGGAGAGCAGCGCGAAGCCGATGGCTTCCTTCCAGGCGACGTCCGGGTCTTCCGGGTTGTTCGGCGGCGGGTTACCGGTGGCCGCGCGCCAGGAGCCGTCGAGGCCCTTCTTCGCGACGAAGGCGGCGGCAGCGACCGCACCCCCACCGACGACCTTCCAGAGCAACTTTTCGGAGACGGTCTCCTGCGACACGGGTTTCCTCCCAGAGACGCTGCGGTGAGCGGAGGCGCACGGGGTCGGGCGCTCGCGAGCAACCCTTCCCCTTCGCCCCGCACCCTACGCAGGCGAATTACTTGGGTGTGAGCGAGCCCGCAATCTGCTCGAAGCCCACCAAGTAGTCGCCATAACTCTTCTCGGGCGCCCGCAGCGAGATCTCGTAGAACGTGTCGCCCTGAACGAATCGGAAGATCCGCACACGGTGGGTCTGGTTCACGACGACGCCGGTGTGGGTGAATTCGAGAACCGCGCCTCGGTGTTCGCCGTACGTCTGCTCCCGTAACAGGGCCCTGGAGTAGTCCGGGAACGAGCCGAGCTTCTGCGCCGCCGCTTCCTCTTTCTGGAGCTGCTGGAGGGCGCTGCCGTCCGCCGGCCCGACGATCACCAGCACGTACGGGCTGCGCCGCAGGACGGTGTTGTCGTCGGTGTGCTGGGCAGGCGTCAGGTGGTCGAAGTAGCAGCCCTCGTGCCCCTGCTTCTCGATCTCCGCCGGGTCCTCCAGGCAGTAGACCTGCCAGGTCTCCGGGTAGCGGAGCGAGTACTGGTCGCTGCTGTACTGATTGCCCGACGGTGGCGCGCTCGTGGTGGCCGTCGGCGAGGCTGAGGGCGTTCGGCCGGTACCGTCGCCGGACAGGTCCAGCCAGCCGTTCTTGCGCGCCGCAACACCGGCGGCGCCGGCCAGCAGCACGACCAGGACGGCGGCGAGCAGCCAGAGGCCCAGCTTGCTACCGTGCTGCTCGGGGGCGGGCGGACCCGGTGGCGCCGCGATCGCACCGTAGCCGTGCGGTGGCACGGAGGTCGGCGGCGTGCCACTGGACATCTGGTGAACGGCGGCCGGATCGAAGCCGGGGCCGCCGGAGACCGGCCGCGGACCGGAGAGGTCGGGTACGAACGGCACTGATGCCCGGCCCCAGTCGGCCTGCGGGCTCGGGTCGAGCCGGTATTCCTGGGGCGCCGACGTGATCGGTCCGGGCGGATCGGCCGGCATCCACCAGGCCGGCCGCTCCGGCGGCGTCCCCCACGACGTGGCGGACAGGTTCTCGACCGGCAGGCCGTCGGCGACGCGGCGCAGCGCCCCGCGGGTCCGGACGGCGTCCCACCGCTGCTCGGGGTCCTTGTCCAGCAAGCCGGCGATGACCGGCGCGAGGTTACCGGCCCGCAGAGCAGGTGGAACCGGCTCCAACGTGATCGCCGTGATCACCGCGAACTGCTCGTCGCGCGCGAACGGCGCCTTGCCCTCGACGGCCGCGAAGAGCGTGCAGCCCAGCGACCAGAGATCGGACGGTGGGCCGACGTCACCGCCGGTGAGTCGCTCCGGGGAGAGGTAGGCCGGGGATCCGACCAGGTGACCGGTGCGGGTCAGGGACGCGTCCCCGGAGACCGAGGCGACGCCGAAGTCGGTGAGGACGGCGCGCTCGCCCTGTTCGCCCGCGCACACCAGCACGTTCGCCGGTTTGACGTCCCGGTGCAGGACGCCCGCCCGGTGGGCGTGGTCGAGCGCGTCCAGTACCTGCAGGCCGAGCGTGGCAGCGCGCTGCGGTGACATCGGGCCGTCGGCGCGGAGTACCTCGGCGAGGTTGCGCGCTTCGACGTACTCCATGACGATCCAGACCCGGTCCGGCTCCGGCAGCACGTCGTACACGCCGACGACGCCGGCGTGACGCAGCCGGGCCGCGGCTCTGGCCTCGCGCAGGTACCGCTCGCGGAGACGCTCGGCTTCGGTCGACGGGAGTCCGTGCGGGATCGGGACTTCCTTGACGGCCACGTCGCGATGGAGCAGGTCGTCGGTGGCACGCCAAACCGTGCCCATGCCACCGCTGCCCAGGTGTGGTCCCAGGCGGTACCGGCCGCCGACGAGTCGGCCGTTTGCCCCGTCCGTCACGGCGAGAAGGCTAATGCCCTTCGTCGTCGATGCGTGTCCGCTCCGCGACTCGTAACGGATCGACACAGATTAGTGCGCTTCCGCGGTTACCGTCCGGACGGTGCCACCGCCCGGCCTGCCCTATCCGACATCGACCCCGCTGGGCGGCGTGTCCAAATCTGCCCCCGGTGGTGAGGAACAAGACAGCGCGAGCTATCGTTGAGCCGATCAGCAAACTTGCGCGAGGTTGACTCAAGTTCGGTGAGTCCGGAGAGCAACCCTCGAACGAGACAACTGCGCGGAGACTTTCTCCGCAACCCCCTAGGAGGAGGGATCCATGGCACGAGCGGTCGGCATCGACCTCGGTACCACCAACTCGGTCGTCAGCGTCCTCGAGGGTGGCGAGCCGACGGTCATCGCCAACGCCGAGGGCAAGCGGACCACTCCGTCGATCGTCGCTTTCGCCAAGAACGGTGAAGTTCTCGTCGGCGAGGTCGCGAAGCGTCAGGCTGTGACGAACGTCGAGCGGACGATTCGCTCGGTGAAGCGCCACATCGGCACGGACTGGACCGTCGACATCGACGCGAAGAAGTACACCCCGCAGGAGATCAGCGCGCGGGTGCTGCAGAAGCTGAAGCGGGACGCGGAGTCGTACCTGGGTGAGCCCGTCACCGACGCGGTGATCACGGTTCCGGCGTACTTCTCCGACCACCAGCGGCAGGCCACCAAGGAAGCCGGCACGATCGCCGGTCTGAACGTGCTGCGGATCGTGAACGAGCCGACCGCGGCGGCGCTGGCCTACGGCTTGGACAAGGGCGAGAAGGAACAGACCATCCTGGTCTTCGACCTCGGTGGCGGTACGTTCGACGTCTCGCTGCTGGAGATCGGCGACGGCGTGGTCGAGGTCAAGGCCACCTCCGGTGACACCAGCCTCGGTGGTGACGACTGGGACCAGCGCCTGGTCGACTACCTGGTGAAGCAGTTCTCCGCTCAGAACGGCATCGACCTGTCGAGCGACAAGATCGCGATGCAGCGCATCCGCGAGGCGGCCGAGGTCGCCAAAATCGAGCTATCGGGTCAGCAGTCCACCAACGTGAACCTGCCGTACATCACCGGCGGTCCCAATGGTGCGCTGCACCTGGACGTGAACGTCTCCCGGGCGGAGTTCCAGCGGATGACCGCTGACCTGCTCGACCGCTGCAAGGGCCCGTTCCACCAGGCGATCAAGGACGCGCAGATCCGGGTTGCCGACATCGACCACGTGGTCCTCGTCGGTGGTTCGACCCGTATGCCGGCCGTGACCGACCTGGTCAAGGAGCTGACCGGCGGCAAGGAGCCGAACAAGGGCGTCAACCCGGACGAGGTCGTGGCCGTCGGTGCCGCGCTGCAGGCCGGTGTGCTCAAGGGTGAGGTCAAGGACGTCCTGCTGCTCGACGTGACCCCGCTGTCGCTGGGCATCGAGACCAAGGGCGGCATCATGACCCGCCTGATCGAGCGGAACACGACGATCCCGACCAAGCGCTCGGAGATCTTCACGACCGCCGACGACAACCAGCCGTCCGTGCAGATCCAGGTTTACCAGGGCGAGCGCGAGATGGCGGCGTACAACAAGAAGCTCGGAATGTTCGAGCTGACCGGCATTCCGCCGGCGCCGCGCGGCGTCCCGCAGATCGAGGTCACGTTCGACATCGACGCGAACGGCATCGTGAACGTGTCCGCCAAGGACCTCGCGACGGCCCGCGAGCAGAAGATGACGATCACCGGTGGGTCTGCCTTGAACAAGGACGACATCGACCGGATGATGCGCGACGCCGAGGCGCACGCCGAAGAGGACAAGCAGCGTCGGGAGCAGGCCGAGGTCCGCAACGTGGCCGAGTCCCTGCAGTACCAGACCGAGAAGTTCCTGGCCGAGAACGGCGACAAGATTCCGGCCGACAAGAAGACCGAGCTGTCCGACGCCCTGTCGGAGCTGCGGTCGGCGCTGGGCGGCAGCGATCTCGAGGCGATCAAGACGGCCCAGGAGAAGGTCGCGAAGATCTCCCAGGAGGTCGGCACCGCGATGTACGCGAACACGCAGGCCGCGACCGGTGCGGCCGAGGCCGGCGAGGGCCCGACCGCGACCGGCGCCACGCCGCCGCCGTCCGCCGCGGCCGGTGGTGACGACGTCGTCGACGCGGAAATCGTCGACGACGAGAACCGTGGGGGCGCTCAGAAGTGAGCACGACGAACGACGGGCACTCCGAGGAGCAGCCGAAGGTCGTGATCCGCGACCGGCGCCGCATCGATCCGGAGACCGGGGCGCCGCGGGAGATCGCGGTGTCCAGCCTCGGCGGGGATACGGCGGGGGCTGGTTCCTCCGCCGCCCCCGCGGCGGAGGAACCGTCGGACGGTGGCAACAACGTCGACGCCCCGGCCGCTGGGTCGGCCGGGGTGCACGACAGCGTGGGGGAAGGAGGCGGTATGAGCGCGACCGAGGTCTCCGAACAGACCTCCGACGGCGGTGAGGCAGCCGCCAAGCTGACGGTCGAGCTCGCCGAACGAACCGCCGACCTGAAGCGAGTGACGGCCGAGTACGCCAACTACCGGCGTCGGGTCGAGCGCGACCGTCAGGTCGTGGCCGACCAGGCCACCGGGGCGGTGCTCACCGCTCTGCTCCCGGTTCTCGACGACGTGGACCGGGCGCGGGCGCACGGCGACCTGACCGGTCCGTTCGGGGCGGTGGCAGAGCAGTTGGTCGCGATTCTCACCAAGCTGGGGCTGAACGCGTTCGGTGAGAAGGGCGATCCGTTCGACCCGACCTATCACGAGGCGGTCGCGCACACCACGAGTCCGGACGTCACCGAGACAGCCTGCATCGACGTGCTCCGCAAGGGCTACACGCTCGGTGACCGGCTGTTGCGGGCGGCGATGGTCGCGGTGGCCGATCCGGCGAGTCCGGGTGGCGACTCTGCTTCGGAGCAGTCGGGATCGGGTGCGAACATAGCTGGCGTCGAGACGTCTGGTGAGTCGTCCGCCGAGTGACGAAGGGAGGCGCGCCCGGTGAGTACCAAGGACTGGATCGAGAAGGACTACTACGCGGTCCTGGGCGTGTCGAAGGACGCTTCCCCGGATGTCATCAAGCGGGCGTACCGCAAGCTCGCGCGTGATCTCCACCCTGACAAGAACCCCGGCAACAGCGAGGCCGAGGCCCGGTTCAAAGAAGTTTCCGAGGCCTACGGCGTCCTGTCCGACGAGCGGAAGCGCCGCGAGTACGACGAGGCGCGGACGCTCTTCGGCTCCGGCGCGTTCCGGCGTCAGGCCGGAGCCGGGGGGTTCGGGGGCGCTGGCCCCGGCGGCATGCCGTTCGACTTCACCGATCTGTTCAACGCCTCGCAGACCGGCGCCGGTGGGCCGGGGCCGGCCGGTGGTGCGCACCGCGCACGCGGCGGCGGCCTCGGCGACCTGTTCGGGGCGATGTTCGGCGGCGGCAGGCAGCCCGGCTCGTCCAATCGCGGCGGTGACATCGAGACCGAGGCGACGCTCGACTTCGCCGAGGCGGCCCGAGGGGTCACCGTCCCGCTGCGGTTGCACGCGCCGGGCGTCTGCGAGACGTGTCAGGGCAGCGGTGCCAAGCCGGGCACCAAGCCGCGCACGTGTCCACTCTGCCTCGGTACCGGGCTGGTGAGCCGGAACCAGGGCGCGTTCTCGTTCTCCGAGCCGTGCCGGGAGTGCCAGGGCGCCGGCTCCGTGGTGGACGAGAAGTGCTCGGACTGCAAGGGCACCGGTGGCATCACGAAGACCCGGACGATGCACGTGCGGATCCCGGCCGGGGTCAGCGACGGGCAGCGGATCCGGCTCAAGGGCAAGGGCCAGCCGGGGCAGCGGGGTGGGCCACCTGGCGACCTCTACGTCGTCGTCCACGTCCGGCAGCACACGCTGTTCGGCCGGAGTGGACTCAACCTCACTCTGACCGTGCCGGTCACGTTCCCCGAGGCGGTGACCGGTACCGAGATCCGGGTACCGACGCTCGACGGGTCGGTGACCCTGCGGATTCCGCCGGGGACGCCGAGCGGGCGAACCATGCGGGTCCGTGGAAAGGGCGTCCGGAAGGGCGATTCCCCTCCGGGTGACCTGCTGGTCACCATCGAGGTCGAGGTGCCCCACAACCTCAACGAGGCCGCCCGGAAGGCGCTGGCCGACTTCGCCGCCGCCACACCGGGTAATCCTCGGGCGCACCTGGAACGGGAGGGAGCGCGATGAGTGAACCGGCACGGTCGGCGCGCCCGGCTCCGGCGCCTCGGTCGGCGCAGGCCCGACGAGCCGGCGGATCGTTCGACAACGCCGATCTGGAGATCGAGATCGACGTGGCGTTCGAAGGCCCGGTGTTCGTCATCTCGGTGGCGGCGCAGCTGGCCGGTATGCACCCGCAGACACTCCGCCAGTACGACCGGCTCGGGCTCGTGCAGCCCGGCCGGTCGGCCGGCGGTGGTCGGCGGTACAGCGCGCGGGACGTCGTCCTGCTGCGGGAGATCGCCCGCCTCTCCCAGGAGGAGGGCGTCAATCTCGCCGGCATCAAGCGGATCATCGCGCTGAGCAAGCAGGTCCGCGAGCTGGAAGAGCAGGTCGAGGACCTGATCGCCGAGGTGCACGCGGCACGGCAGGAGGCCGCCGAGGCGCGGGCCGCCATGCCCTACCGCGGCGAGTTGGTGCCGCTGAGCCAGACCGTGTTGCCGGTCTGGCGTCCCAAAGGTCGCTGAACACGCCGAGAGCCGCCCGGGTATCAGCCCGGGCGGCTCTCGGCGTGTCGGCCGGGCCGGCGATCCGGCCCAACGGCTGTCACCAGGGAATGACCTCGCGGTCCTGCCAGAGCAGGCCGGTCGGGGCCGGTGAGCCGTCGGGCTGCGCCTCCGGACGGGTGCACAGCCAGAGCACGGTGTCGGCGCCCTCGGCCGCGGAGCGGGGTGCACTCGGACCACCCATGTCGGTTCGGCTGCGCCCGGGAGCGACCGCGTCCACGAAGACGCCGCGGCGGCCGAGCCCGGTCTCGTAGGCGAAGTTACGGGTCAGTGCGTTCAGCCCGGCCTTGGCCACCCGGTACGGCGCGACGCCGCCGGTGTTGCCGGGCCCGGTCATCCGGCCCTCGTCGGCGGAGATGTTGACGATCCGCCCCGATCGGCGAGCCATCATGCCCGGAGCGAACGCTTGGATCAGCAGGAACGGCGCGTCGAGCACGACTGCCGAGACCGACCTCCACTCGCCGTACGTCGCCTTGAGGGTTTTGGAGGTTCGGTTGCCCAGGATGCCGGCGCCGTTGACCAGGAGATCGAACTCGCCCAACTCCCCGAGCTTCTCCGGCAGGCGGCTGACCAGACCGGGCTGGCTCAGATCGCACGGCGCGGCAACCGCGTCCAGCCCGTCGGTGCGAAGTTTGAACACCGCCTCGTCCAGGCGTTCCGGGTCTCGCGCCACGCAGACGACGGTGGCGCCCGCTCTGCCCAACCCCGCTGCGACTTCGTAGCCGATGCCCCGACTTGCGCCGGTGACCAGTGCGACCTTGCCTTGCAGCTTGCTCCCGCCCAGATCTCGCTCCACGCGACCAGCCTCCCGAATCAGCCGCCGGGGCGCCAAGTCCGACCCGCGTCCGGCCGGTGGATGCCCCGCGCCAAGATGCAGAAACGGACAAAGCGCGGAACGATCGCGGTATGCGCATTCTCGTAACGGGCGCTACTGGCTACATCGGCGGGCGGTTGGTGCCGAGGCTGCTCGAACAGGGCCACCACGTCCGCTGCCTGGCCCGTACCCCCGCGAAACTCCGTGACCTTCCCTGGGCGTCCCGAATCGAGATCGTCCAGGGTGACGTCACCGATCCGGAGGTCGTCCGGACGGCCGCGGACGGGATCGACGTCCTCTACTACCTGGTGCACAGCCTCGGGAGCCGCGGGTTCGACGACCTCGACCGGCGCGCCGCCGAGACGGTCGCGCAGGCCGCGGCGGACGCCGGCGTCCGCCGCATCGTGTACCTGGGTGGGCTCTACCCCAAGGGGGTGCCGGCGGACGCGCTCTCGCCGCACCTGCGCTCCCGGACCGAGGTCGGCAGGATCTTCCTGGACTCCCCGGTGCCCACCGTGGTGCTGCAAGCAGCGGTGATCATCGGTTCGGGCTCCGCGTCCTTCGAGATGCTGCGGTACCTCACCGAGCGGCTGCCGGCCATGGTGACGCCGCGCTGGGTGCGCAACCGGGTCCAGCCGATCGCGGTCCGAGACGTGCTGCGCTACCTGGCGGCCTGCGCGCACATCGAACCCTCCTCGATCTCCGGTCAGCTCGACGATGATCGGGCCGGGGAGAGTGCCGGGCGAAAAGGATTCATTCCGGACGGCGTCAACCGGGTGTTCGACATCGGCGGGCCGGACGTCCTGACCTACCGGGACATGATGCAGCGCTACGCGCGCGTCGCCGGCCTGCCCCGCCGGGTGATCGTGCCGGTCGGCGTGTTGTCGCCGAAGCTCTCGGCGCAGTGGGTGAACGTCGTGACGCCGGTGCCGCGGGGGATCGCGATTCCGCTCGTGCAGTCGCTGGTGCACGAGGTGGTCTGCGGTGAGCACGACATCGCCGACTACGTGCCGGACCCGCCGGACGGGCTGACTCCGTACGAGGACGCGGTCGACCTCGCACTGCGGCGGATCCGCGAGGACGCGGTGGAGACCACCTGGTCCTGGGCCTCGACGCCCGGCGCGCCGAGCGACCCCCTGCCCAGCGACCCCGAGTGGTCGGGCGGTAGTGCCTATACGGACGTGCGCGAGCGGGTGGCTGCCGCGTCCCCCGCGACGCTCTGGCGGGTCGTCGCCGGGATCGGAGGGGAGAACGGCTGGTATTCGTTCCCGCTCGCGTGGTCGGTGCGCGGCTGGCTGGACCGGCTGATCGGCGGGGCAGGGCTGCGACGGGGCCGACGCGACCGGGACGAGATCCACGTCGGCGAGGCGCTCGACTGGTGGCGGGTCGAGGAGATCGAGCCCGGTCACCTGCTGCGGCTGCGGGCGGAGATGCGGGTGCCCGGCCGAGCCTGGTTGGAGCTGACGGTTTCGCCGGATCCGGCCGGTTCCCGATACCGCCAGCGGGCGGTGTTCCTGCCGCGAGGGCTGGTCGGACACGCCTACTGGCTGAGCATCGTGCCGTTCCACGGCATCGTTTTCGGGGGAATGGTCCGGAACATCACCCGGGCTGCCGAGCGCGCGGAGAACGGTCGTCCGATGGTGACGCCGACGGGTCTCCCGCTGCAGTCACCGCTTCGCTGAGCGGAACCCAAGAATCTGCTGAGCTGCGACGGCACAAAGTAGGTACGTGCAAGTACCCTGCTCGGAATGACGTGGCCGACGGAGGAGCGCCGGTGAGCGAGCAGGACCACGACCGGGTCGAACGTGAGTTGTCGCTGCTCATTCGGCAGGCGCGGACGTTGATGGTCACCAGTGCCTCCAAGGTTCACACCGGTCTGGAGCTCAGCGCTTACGCGACGCTGCGGCTACTCGACACGGAAGGGCCGCTGCGGGCGTCGACGATCGGCGAGCGTTTCGCGCTGGACAAGTCCACGGTCAGCCGGCAGCTCAGCCGACTGATCGACTGGGGCCTGGTCGAGCGGACACCGGATCCGTCGGACGGCCGGGCGCACCTGGTCGCGATCACGCCGACCGGGCACGAGCGGCTGATGGGCGTCAGCCAGGAGCGGAAGCAGGAAGTGCGCCGCATGCTCGAGCGCTGGGACGAGAAGGACGTTGCCGAGTTCGGCCGCCTACTAGAACAATTCAACCGTAAGTGAGCGGCCCGCCGAGAACGACGCTGACGGCCATCTCGCTCGGTTGCGACCAAACCCGGGTCGCGGCCCTCACTGCGACGGACGCCAGCGCCGTCCTCGGCGGGCTCCAGGTTTCAAGCACTGCACGCGCCTGGCGGCGCTTTCAAGCAATGCGCCTAGCGGCGCTTCACGAGCCACTGCGTCGGGGGACGCTGCGCCGCGCGGCGGCATTGGCGGCCCGTCGGGCGTGGACGGCGTGTGACAGGGGATATTGATGTCAGGTGACTACGCCTGACGAGGAGAGACGGTGCGACGGAGAAACTGGCTGGCGATCCAGGTTGAGCTGATCGCCGGCCACGGCCAGCCACTCTGGCCACGCCCGGGACGGCTGTTCGCGGTGGCCCGCTCGCACACGTTCGCGGAGTTCGCGGCCGCGGTCGACCAGGCGATGGCGCGCTGGGACCTGCCGAAGTCGTCCGAGTTCGTGCTGGCGGACGGCGTCCGGGTGGGGCCGGAGAAAGGCGCCGAGGACAGCACGCTGGTGAAGATCGGCGAGCTCAACCAGGGTGACCAATTCGCCTACCTATTCGACCTCGAGGCCCGCTGGGAGCACCTGTGCACGGTCGTCGAGCGTCCGTTCGATCCCCGGAAGACGCGCCTGAGCGGTGTGCCCGACCTGCCGACTCCGTACTGGGGGTGGGGGTCGCTGCCCGACCAGCACGGCCTGCGCTGGGTGAAGGACGACGGTGAGAAGCCGGGGCCGCGCCAGCCCGCGCAGCCCTACGGCGACCTGCCGCCGCTCCTCCCCGGCTGGGGGGTGGCGGCGTAGGCTCGCGAGCTCACGCCCCGCCGAGCAGGCGACGCTTGTGCGACGAGCGCCGCAGACCGGTCACCAGCGCGATGATCCCGCCGATCGTGACGCCGAGGCACGGCAACGCGGTCAGTGCGAGGATGCCGCCGGTCAACCCACCGGCGAGCTGGCCGAGCTCCGGCGCCTCGCCGATGGCGAACGGCGGGCCGCAGCTGATCTGGTAAGCGCCGTCGGTGGCGACCGAGAAGTCGGTCACCCGCTGCCAGTCCCGGCCGTCGCGAGTGACCGTGAACGACGTCTTGGTGCCGTGGGTGGTGATGCCCTGGTCGAAGGAGCACGAGTCGGTGGAACCTTCCAGCTCCCAGGCGGCGTACCGGGTCCCAGCGGAGAGCTGCACGGTGGCTTCCGCTTGCGGACCGTCGTTCCGGTACTCGAACGGCGGGATCGACCTGGTCGCCGAGACGATGCCGACCACGAAGCCGCCGACGCCGACCGCAGTGAACAGCACGGCGATCACCGCCGCGGCGGCATACCAGCGTCTACGCGGTCGGAGTCGGCCTGGGTCGATCGGGTGGCTCATGGCAGCGATGGTGCCCCTCCGACGCTATGCCCGTTGGCCGTCCGGACGGACGGATCACCTGTACGGGCCTCTGGTCTGCAGGCGTCGCTTGTGGGACGAGCGACGCACACCGACCACCAGCGCGATCACACCGCCGACCACGACGCCCAGGCAAGACAGGCCGAGAACCGAGAGGAAGGCTCGGGCGACCAGCCCGCCGAACTCGTCATCGTCGGCCGACTCGCCGAGCGCGGACTGACTCGCTTCGCACCGGTAGGTATAGGCGCCGTCGTAGGCGACGGTGATTTCGGCTACCCGCAGCCACTCCCGACCGTTGCGGGTGACCGTCACCCTCGACGACAGGGGCTCCGAATCGATGCCGTCGCCGAGGACACAGGTATCCGAGGCGCCTATGGGTACGTAAAGGGCGTAGCGGGTGCCGGCCTCGAGTGCCACCGAGACGTTCCGACCGTTGCTCTCATGGATGGAGTGGAAGCTCGGGATCGCGCTGATCGCAATCACTCCCGCGTAGAGGAAGACTCCGATCCCGACCGCGACGAACAGGCCGGTGATGGCGGCGGCGATGGCGTACCAGACACGGCCGGGGCGAAGCACGCGGGGATCGATCGGCTGCGCCATGGCGGCTCCCTCCGCGGGGCTGCCTCGATGGTCTCCGCTCGGTCAACCCTGGCGGCGATCGGGCAAACTTGAGTGGAATACACTCAAGTTTGTTGCCGTTCTTCGAATCGACAGTCCCAGTTCGGGACAGACCCAGTGAGTCGTCTGACGGGAGCTCCGCAGCTAGCTATGAACGCTGAGATCCTTACCACCAAGAGCCGCGAGGTGCTGGCCACGGCCCTGTCCGCGGCGTCCGATGCCGGGCACGCGACGATGGAGCCCGCGCACCTGTTGGTCGCGCTGCTCGACGTCGACGGTTCGACTGCGCCTGCCCTGCTGCGTGCCGTGGGGGCGAGCCCTGAGCAAGTTCGGGTCCGTGCCACGTCCGCGCTGCGGCGCCTGCCCAGCGCGTCCGGCGCCAGCGTCGCCCAGCCCCAGGTCGCGCGGGCGACGCTGAACGCGATCGAGGCCGCCGAGCGGATCGCCAAGCCGCTCGGCGACGAGTTCGTCTCCACCGAGCACCTGCTAGCCGGTCTGGCAAAGGCGGGCGGCGAGGTCAGCGACTGGCTGAAGTCGGTCGGCGCCGGCGAGGACGCGCTGGTCAGCGCGTTCACCACGGTCCGCGGGGGCAACCGCCGGGTGACGTCGCCCGATCCGGAGGGCACGTACAAGGCCCTGGAGAAGTACGGCATCGACCTCACCGAGCGGGCCCGGGAGGGCAAGATCGACCCGGTCATCGGCCGGAACGCCGAGATCCGGCGGGTGGTCCAGGTGCTCTCCCGGCGCACGAAGAACAATCCGGTGCTCATCGGTGAGCCCGGCGTCGGTAAGACCGCGGTCGTCGAGGGCCTCGCCCAGCGCATCGTCGCCGGCGACGTGCCGGAGTCGCTGCGGAACAAGCGGCTGATCTCGCTCGACCTGGGTGCGATGGTCGCCGGCGCGAAGTACCGCGGTGAGTTCGAGGAGCGGCTGAAGAGCGTCCTCGAGGAGATCAAGAGTTCCGACGGGCAGATCGTCACGTTCATCGACGAGCTGCACACGGTGGTCGGCGCGGGTGCGTCCGGCGACTCGTCGATGGACGCAGGCAACATGCTCAAGCCGATGCTGGCCCGCGGTGAGCTGCGCATGGTCGGCGCCACCACGCTCGACGAGTACCGCGAGCGGATCGAGAAGGACCCCGCGCTGGAGCGGCGCTTCCAGCAGGTCATGGTCGGCGAGCCGAGCGTCGAGGACACCATCGGCATCCTCCGTGGCCTGCGCGAGCGGTACGAGGCGCACCACCGGGTGCGGATCACCGACGCTGCGCTGGTCGCCGCCGCGACGCTGTCCGACCGCTACATCACGTCCCGCTTCCTGCCCGACAAGGCGATCGACCTGGTCGACGAGTCGGCGTCCCGGCTGCGGATGGAGATCGACTCCCGTCCGGTCGAGATCGACGAGAAGCAGCGCGCGGTCGACCGGCTGCGGATGGAGGAGCTCGCGCTGGAGAAGGAGTCCGACGCGGCCTCCGTCGAGCGACTCAAGCGCATCCGGCAGGACCTCGCCGACCGGCAGGAGGAGCTCGCCGAGCTCAACGCCCGCTGGGAGCAGGAGAAGGCCGGCCTGAACCGGGTCGGTGAGCTGAAGCAGAAGCTGGACGACGTGCGAGGGCAGGCCGAGCGGGCTCAGCGCGAGGGTGACCTGGCGCAGGCGTCGCAGCTGCTCTACGGACAGATTCCGGCGCTGGAGAAGGAGCTGGCCGAGGCCTCCAGCACGGCCGAGGCGACCACTCCGATGGTCAAGGAGGAGGTCGGCGCCGGGGACATCGCCGACGTCGTCGCGCAGTGGACGGGTATCCCGGCCGGCCGGCTGCTGGAGGGTGAGACCGCCAAGCTGCTCCGGATGGAGGACGAGCTCGGCCAGCGTCTGATCGGGCAGAAGGAGGCCGTGTCCGCGGTGTCGGACGCGGTGCGCCGGGCCCGGTCCGGGGTGGCCGACCCCGACCGTCCGACCGGCTCGTTCCTGTTCCTGGGTCCGACCGGTGTCGGTAAGACCGAGCTGGCCAAGGCGCTGGCCGAGTTCCTGTTCGACGACGAGCGGGCGATGGTCCGGATCGACATGAGCGAGTACGGCGAGAAGCACTCGGTGGCTCGGCTCGTCGGTGCTCCGCCCGGTTACGTCGGGTACGAGGAGGGCGGTCAGCTCACCGAGGCGATCCGGCGGCGTCCGTACACGGTCGTCCTGCTCGACGAGGTGGAGAAGGCCCACCCGGACGTGTTCGACATCCTGCTGCAGGTGCTGGACGACGGCCGTCTGACCGACGGGCAGGGCCGGACCGTGGACTTCCGGAACACGATCCTGGTGCTGACCTCCAACCTGGGCTCGCAGCTGATCACCGACCCGTCGCTGGACGACAAGGGGCGGAAGGACGCGGTGATGGAGGTCGTCCGGGCGCGGTTCAAGCCCGAGTTCCTCAACCGGCTCGACGACGTGGTGGTGTTCCACGCGCTGGGCACCGAGGAGCTGACCCGCATCGTCGACATCCAGCTCGACCGGCTGGGCGCGCGGCTGTCCGACCGCCGGCTCACGCTGCAGGTCAGCGATGCTGCCCGGGAGTGGCTGGCGATCGGTGGGTTCGACCCGGTGTACGGCGCCCGGCCGCTGCGGCGGCTGGTGCAGTCCGCGATCGGTGACCAGCTGGCGCGGGCGCTGCTCGCCGGTGAGGTCGTGGACGGCGACACGGTCTACGTCGATGTCGACGCCGAGCGCGACTCGCTGGTGGTGAGCTCGGAGCCGATCATTCAGCT
Organism: Cryptosporangium minutisporangium; assembly: GCF_039536245.1. Taxonomy (NCBI): domain Bacteria; kingdom Bacillati; phylum Actinomycetota; class Actinomycetes; order Cryptosporangiales; family Cryptosporangiaceae; genus Cryptosporangium; species Cryptosporangium minutisporangium. The sequence goes on from NZ_BAAAYN010000044.1 coordinate 196,174, forward strand.
CTGACGCGCTGATCTACGCCGAATCCGCCTCCACGGCTTCCGTGGGGGCGGATTCNTCACGTGAGCGCCCCGTCGCGGCGCGCCGCGACGCGTCAGAACGTCGCGGTGTCGGGGTCGGCGCCGATGCGCTCGCCCGGCAGCGCGCTGATCGCCGCCATCTGGTCGGCGTCCAGCTCGAAGTCGAAGACCTCGAAGTTCTCGCGGATCCGGCTCGGCGTCACCGACTTCGGGAACACGATGTTCCCGAGCTGGATGTGCCACCGCAGCACGGTCTGCGCAGGCGTCCGGCCCACCGCGTCGGCGATCTTGGCCAGCTCCGGCTCGTCGAGCAGCCCCTGGCCCTGCCCGATCGGGCTCCACGCCTCGGTCAGGATGCCGTGCTGCGTGTTGTAGGCGCGCAGCTCGTCCTGGTTGAAGCCGGGGTGCAGCTCGATCTGGTTCACCGCGGGCACCACGTCGGTCTCCGCCATCAGCCGGTCGAGGTGCGACTTGTGGAAGTTCGACACACCGATCGCCTTGGCCCGGCCGTCGGCCAGGACCCGCTCCATCGCCTGGTACGCGTCGACGTACCGGTCCTGGTCGGGGCGCGGCCAGTGGATCAGGTACAGATCGACGTAGTCCAGGCCGAGCCGCTTCAGGCTGGCGTCGAAGGCCTCGGCCGCACGTCCGTGGTCGGCGTTCCACAGCTTCGTCGTGACGAAGATGTCTTCCCGGGGAACGCCGGACTCCCGGATCGCCTGCCCGACGCCCTCCTCGTTGCCGTACGCGGCGGCCGTGTCGATGTGCCGGTAGCCCGTTTCCAGCGCGGTGCGTACCGGTCCGACCACCTCGTCCGCCGGCACCTGCCACACGCCGAAGCCCAGCTGCGGGATTCGGACTCCGTTGTTCAGGGTCAGATAAGGCACGTCACCCATGTGGGTCCTTCCTGTGATCGGTACCGATCAAGGATCTCCCACGGCCGAAGAGCGGAAACCTACCGGCCCGCGATCGCCGCGCGGAGCGCAGCGGTCTCGTCCTTGTCCGGTCCGTACGCGGCGACCAGGTTTCCGTTGCGGCGGTCGAACTGGGCGACGAACGGCCGCCCGTTGGACGAGCCGAGGTAGGCGGCGGTCGGCGTGCCCTCCGACGACCACGGCACCCGGTCCTTCCCGGCCGCCGCGGCGCGGATCAGCGTCCGCCACTCGGCGAGGTCCTGGTCGGTCGGCGTCCGCTCGTACCAGCCGGGTGCGCTGCGGTCGAACGTCGTCACGACCTCGGCGTCGGTCATCGTCGGAGTCTCGCAACCGGGCGCACCGGGCAGGCAGGCCACCGCTTCCGGAGCCGGGCCGACGGCGCTCGCGTTCGCGCTGACCTGGTACGACGTCGTCGAGCTCCCAGCGCCCGGCGCGGTCGCGGCGGCGTAGAACGACCGCCACGAGGCGGTGGCGATCCGGCACGTAACGGCGGTCGCTGCGGCGGCGGCGACGGCCACGCGCCCGGAGCGGCAGCGGCCGAGCACCCTGCGGCCGCTGATGACCTTGCTGTTGAGAACCGCGGTCACCGGCGTATCGGTCGAGACGTTCCGGATCCGGCCGGTGACCGTGCAGCCCTGGGCGTTGCACGCGCTGCGCAGCGACCCGTCGAAGCGCAGGCTGCGGTAGGCGTCGTAAGTGCCGGTCCGCAGCAGGGGCAGCGCCAGCGCGACGTCCCGAGCGATCTCGGCCGTGGCGGCGGGAGGCGTGACCGCCACCATCAGCGCGACCGGCCGGCTCTCCTCCGTCAGCAGCTCGCCTTCCAGCCGCACGACCTGGTGCGGCTTCGTGACCGTGACCCAGAGCGCGCCGGCCGATGCCTCGACCCGCCGCGCCTTCATGCCGTTGATCTCGGTCGTGGGCGGCATGTCGTCGAGCTCCAACGAGCCGAACCCGTCGTCGACGGCGGTCGCCAGGTCCTCCGGGCGCAGCGTCTCGGCGAGGTCGAGGCCGATCGTGGTGTCGGCGATCGCGACCCACACCCGGTCGTAGGTCTCCGCCCGGTTGTCGGTTCCCCACCAGGCAGCGCGTGCCCGCACGTAGGTCGTGGAGTCGACGACCAGTACGTCGCCGACGGTTCCGTGGCGTCGGATCTTTCCCGCTCCGTCGCCGGCGCCGTTGATGCGGACGTCGATCGCCAGCTCTTCCCCGGCCGCAGTCTCCACCGTGCCGTGGACCCGGACGCCGTCCGCCGTCCGCAGGGCGGAGGTGGCGGCCCGGACGTGGTTGGCGACCGAGTCGTACGTGACCATCTTTCCGTCGATCGGGCTGCAGCCCGTCAAGGCGAGCACGAGCACCGCAGCGCTCGCCAGCAGGACCGACCCCCGGAAACGCAAGCGGACACGCCTCCCCGTCTGCCATCGGCTATTCGTCCGAAGCGTCAGTTTACGGACGCCACTGTCCGGACTCACCGTAGCGACCCCTCGCACCCGTACTTGTAGTAGGCGGGACATTACGGGCTACCCTCCGCCTTCCCGTTCAGTCACGATTCGTCCCATCCGAGCCGGGCCGCGCTTCCGTCCCGTCCTGATGGGTCGAAGCCTCAATGATCCGAAGCCGCCGCCGTTTCGGATTGGTCCGTCGGGTACCTGACGCAGAAATCCGTCCCTACTACGCGAAGGCTGCGTCGCGCCGATAACCGCAGCCCGGCTAATCCGAGCGATTCGCCCGATCGGGCCACGCCGCGCGAGCGTGCGGTCACCTGACGTCATCGATCGGATGTCTGGGCCGGACCGCTGCGGCGGGCGCTGGCGCGGGTTGGCAAACTGCCTTCCATGGCGCTGTTCGAACGTCGCACGCGCGACCCCCGGGACAGCATTGCCGCGTTCTGGAGCTGGTGGGCACGCGCTCGCGACCAAGTGGGCGCCGGGCTCGACCGCGACGACCTCGGCAAGCTGCATCGAGACCTCACCGGACGAGTCCGCGCCATCCATCCGGAGCTGGCCTGGGAACTGACGTCCGGACGCGAGGCCAAGCACGCGCTGGTGGTCAGCCCGGAGGGCTCTCCGGCGTTGCGTCCGGTGACCGAACGCTGGCTGCGGGCCGGGCCGGGACCGGACGCCGACTGGGAGTACTACGCCTCCCGGCAGCCCGATCCGGCGGCGTACACCGGCTCGGTCCAGCTCGGGGGCCGGCCGTTCCACCCGGGCTCCGCCCGGTTCGGATTCGAGATCGACCTCGACCGCGCACGGGTGCACGTGGCGGTCTGGCACCCCGACTTTCCCCGGTTGGACGAGGCGATCCGGCTGCAGGCGTCGTTCCTGCTCCTCGACTGGGCCCTCGGTGAGGACGACGTCGAGCGCTGGCTGGGCGAGGTCAAGGTCACCGGGGAGGACCAGCCGTACGGCGTCGACGCGCTGCGCGCGGCTGTGGCGGAGCTGGCTGCCCACTACAAGCACGGTGAGTGGGTGACCGTGGACGGGTTCGACGACCGTGACCGGCCGGTCGCGGTCCGGGTTCGGGTGCCGTTCGCCCGCCTCGACTATCCGCTCTACGACCTGCACGGACGAGTGCGGATGGCGTTCGCGCCCGGCTCGGCGGAGGAGGCCGCGCTCGACGGCATCCAGAACGGGTTGCTGGGTCGGCTCGGTGACTCCGCCGTGCTGGTGGCGGTCGTGACCGTCTCCGGCGTCCGCACGCTGCACCTCTACGCGGACAGCAACGGCGTGGTGCCGGACCAGGTGGCGGCTTGGGCGACGCAGCAGTCCATCCAGATCACGCCGGAGTGGCGTCCCGATCCCGGCTGGGAAGCGGTTCGCGGCCTCTACTGAGACGGCTCCACCGCACCACGGGGTGAACGATCTCAGTCAACTCACATCTGTCACTTAAGGAATCGACCGTTCTACGGCAGGGTAAGGGGCCTGCACTCGGCTCATACCCGCAGAGAGGAACGGCATGACCAACACACCGCCCCCGCCGTACGCCGCACCACCGCCGGTACCCGGCCAGGAGCCACGCCCTCCGCGGCCGACCACGGTCACCGCAGCGGCCGGCATTCTGGTGGGTCTCGCGGTTTTATCTCTCATCAGCGTGATCGTCTCGATGCTCACCCGGGACACCGTCCAGCGGGCCACCGACGAGTACCTGGAGGCGAACAACACCACCAGCGGTGGTAGTTCGACGCTCCAGGAAGTCATCGGCATCGTGTTCGGCCTGCTCTTCGCTGCGGCATTCGTCGCGCTCGCGCTCGGCGTCCTGCGTGGCTCGAACGTCGCCCGGATCATCACCTGGGTGGTCTCCGGCCTGGCGCTCTGCTGCGTCGGCGTCGGGACGGCCGCGTCGCTGCTGGTCATCGCGAAGTACCTGCCGGGCGGGTACCTCGCCTACTCGTACACGCTCACCGCTGTCGAGCTGATCGGGTTCATCGCGGTCATCGTGCTGTTGGCGCTGCCGGCGTCCAACGCCTACTTCCGCAAGCCGCAGGCTGGGTTCTGATCTCCACCGACGCGGGGTCGACGGCGCAGGCCGTCGGCCCCGCGTCGTGTCAGTAGCGCTGATCCGGAAGGATGCACGCATGACGACAGCACTGGTCACCGGCGCGACGGCCGGGCTCGGCGCAGCGTTCGCCCGGGCACTCGCCGCCGAGCGACGCGACCTGGTCCTGGTTGCTCGCGACGCCGACCGCCTCGCCGCGACGGCGACGGAACTGACCGAGAAGTACTCCGTCGAGGTCGAGGTACTCCCCGCCGACCTGGTCAGCGACGAGGGCTGCGCGTTGGTCGAGGCCCGCTTGGCGGACGCCGCTCGCCCGGTGGAGCTGCTGGTCAACAACGCGGGCATCGGGCTCCGCTCGGGCTTCGTCGAGAACACGATCGACGACGAGGAGCGCATGCTGCGGCTCAACGTCCGGGCGGTCATGCGGCTCACCCACGCGGCGGTGCCGGGGATGATCGCGCGCGGTCACGGCGACGTGCTCAACGTGTCGTCGGTCGCGGGCTTCGGACCTACCGCGCCGGGCTCGACGTACTCGGCCACCAAAGCCTGGGTGACGACGTTCAGCGAGTCGGTGCACCTCACGCTGAAGCACCAGGGCGTCCGAGTGATCGCGCTGTGCCCCGGCTTCGTCCGCACCGAGTTCCACCAGCGTGCGGACATCCCGACCGGCGACATCCCGGACGCGCTCTGGCTCGACGCCGACAAGGTCGTTCGGGACGCGCTCGCCGACCTGCGCCGGGGCCGCCCCACCAGCGTGCCGAGCGTCCGCTACAAAGTTCTGGGCGGGATCGTGCGCTACGCACCACGCCCGGTTTACCTCCGGTTGATCGGGCGCGCCGCGAAGACCGTCGGCAGGACGACTACACCGCCGAGAGACTGAACGGGCGTCGAGTCGCCCAGGGGTGATCGCGTGCAGACGTTGACGGTGGAGGCGGTAGACCCGCGGAGCGACGAGGCGTTCCGGCGCTGGTTCTCGGTGCTGACCGCCGCGCACCCGGTCGACCAGCCGCACCTGCCCCCGCCGGTGCTCACCGAGGCGCGGGACGACGCGCCGCCGCCCGACGACCCGTACGACCGCTGGCACCACCTGGTCGCCGTGGCCGGAGGCGAGAGCGTTGGCGCGGCGCGGATCGAGCTGACGTCCGACAGCCCGAACCTGGCGTACTTCGAACTCGTCGTCCGTCCGGACCAGCGCCGCCGAGGGATCGGCTCGGCGCTGCTCGCGGGCGTGGAGAGCTGGGTGCTCGGGTCGGGCCGTGCGGTGGCGCTCAGCGAGACGCGGCGTCCGTTCCAGGATGAGCGGGAGGGCGGCGCAGGGCCCGACGGTGGTGCGGCGTTCGCGGAGAGACACGGCTACCGCGCCGGCCCGGTCTCGGTGCTGCGGACGCTGGATCTTCCGGTAGCGGAGCAGCGACTGGCCGCCGCCGATCCCGGCCCGGTGCCCGGCTACCGGGTGGTGACGTGGACTGATCGCTGCCCGGAGGAGTTGCTGGAGGCGCGCGCCGCGCTCAACACGGAGATGTCCACAGATGATCCGGCGGCCGGTACACACCGTCAGGCCGAGGTGTGGGACGGCGCCCGGGTGCGGGCGTACGAGGACCGGTCGATCAGCCACGGGCGGCGTAAGTTGTGCGCCGGCGCCGTCCACGAGCGCACCGGCGAGCTGGTCGCGGCGACGGTGATCGCCGGCGTCGGTGCGCAGCGGACCCACGTTCACCAGTGGGGGACGGTCGTGGGACGGAAGCACCGCGGGCATCGACTCGGGATGCTCGTGAAGGTCGCGAACCTGCGGCACCTGGCTTCCGCGTGGCCCGAGGCGCGGCAGATCTCGTCGTGGAACGGCGATGCGAACGCGTCGATGATCGCGATCAACGCGGCCCTCGGGTACCGGGTCGTCGGTGACGGGACCGATTGGGAGAAGGTGCTCGGCTCCAGCCCCAGCGTCGGAGAGCGCGTTCGCCGGTAGCCGAACCGGTCGGATTCCCGGCCCCGGCGGGTGAGGGTGGGGCATGCGACTTCTCGTACTCGGTGGAACGAAGCTTCTCGGGAGTGCGGTGGTACGTGCTGCCCTGGATGCCGGCTGGCACGTCACGACGCTGACCCGAGGTCTCCACGGTGCGCCGCCGCCGGGTGTCGACGCCCGGACCGGTGACCGGACGACACCCGCCGGGTTGGCCGCGCTCGGCGACGACGAGTGGGACGTCTGCATCGACACGTCGGGGTACGTGCCGCGGGACGTCCGGCTGAGTGCGCGGACGCTCGCCGGCCGGGTCGGACGCTACGTGTTCGTCTCGACCGTCAACGTGTACCCGGACTGGCCGGAGCGGCCGGTGACCAGCTCCTCCCCGGTCAGCGACTGCCCGCCCGACGCTGGACCGGACGACGGTGACTACGGGTACCTGAAGTCCGGATGCGAACGGGCGGTGCTCGAGTCGTTTCCGGACGCCACGACGATCAACCGCGCGGGGCTGATCTTCGGTCCGCGGGACAACATCGCCCGGGTGTCGTGGTGGGTCCAACGGGTGGCGGCCGGCGGCGAGGTGCTGGCACCGGGGCGTCCGGACCAACCGCTGGCGCTGATCGACGCGCGGGACATGGCGGAGTGGATGCTGGGCGCGCCGCCCGGTGCGTTCGTCGTCAACTCGGCCGCGGGTACCCAGACGTTCGGGTCCCTGCTCGCCACCGCGCGGGACGTCACCGGGTCGGACGCGCGCTTCACCTGGGCGGACGACCAGGTGCTGCTGGACGCGTCGGTGGAGCCGTGGACCGAGCTGCCGCTCTGGCTGCCTGAGTCGATGTCCGGGCACGCGTGGGATCTGGACGTGTCCGGCGCGTACGCAACCGGTCTGCGCATCCGCCCGCTGGCTGAGTCGATGTCCGGGCACGCGTGGGATCTGGACGTGTCCGGCGCGTACGCAACCGGTCTGCGCATCCGCCCGCTGGCTGAGTCGCTGGCCGACGTCTGGGAGTGGGTGCGGGAGCACGGGCTGCCCTCGCCCGAGGACGCCGAGCGCCCCACCGAGCTGGAGAAGCGGATGTCCCGCGAGCGCGAGCAGAAGATCCTCACGGGCCTCGCCTAGGCTGGCGGCGTGGCCGACCGTGATGAGCTCCTCGACCTGATCCGTGACCTCGCCGTCGTGCACGGCAAGGTGACCCTCAGCAGTGGCCGTGAGGCCGACTACTACGTCGACCTGCGCCGGGTGACGCTGCACCACGCGGCGGCGCCGCTGATCGGCGGTGTCCTGCTCGACACCACGGCCGATTGGTCGTTCGACGCCGTCGGTGGGCTGACGCTCGGCGCCGACCCGGTCGCCGCCGCGATGCTGCACGCCGCCGCCGCGCGAGGCCGCAAGCTCGACGCGTTCGTCGTCCGCAAGGGCGAGAAGGCCCACGGCCTGCAGCGACGGATCGAGGGCCCGGACGTGGCCGGGCGTCGCGTCCTCGCGGTGGAGGACACGTCGACCACCGGCGGCAGCGTGCTCACCGCGGTGGAAGCCCTGCGGGCAGCGGGCGCGGAGGTCGTCGGTGTGGCGGTCGTCGTCGACCGGGGAGCCGGACCGGCCGTCGAGGCGGCCGGCCTGCCGTACCGCGCCGCCTACTCGCTCGCCGACCTCGACCTCAGCTGAACCGTCCGGCTCGGCAGCGAGCGCAGCCGGGCCACTGACGGCGGAGACGCGAACGGCCCACCGCGGAGCGCGGCGGGCCGTTCGGCGGCGAGACGGAGTCAGCTCGGCTGCGGCGCCTGGCTGCGGACGTCGTTGAGCGACTTGTGCATCTCGTCCTTGTACTTGTCCGGCGACTGGAACCAGACGCCGACCTGGTAGGTCAGGGTGCCGCCCGGCTTGTCGGCGAAGAAGTGGCTGAAGTCGACTGCGTAGAACCCGTCGTCGTTCTTCGGGATCTCGACGTACGTGGTCGTGGCGTCGGACTTCTTGAGGTTGGGCTCTTCCTCGTCGTCGAACCAGGCCTCGTTCATCGTCTGCTGCTCGGTCGCCGTGCAGCCGGTCGGGCAGCGCCGCAGCATGATGTTGAAACGCTGCTGGTGACTGGTGCCCTCGGTCTTGACGCAGCCCCACGCGTTGGCGTCCGGGAGCTCGTCGATGGAGCCGCGCAGGCAGCTCCAGCCCTCCGGCAGACGGAACGCGAACGGCCAGCCGGTCAGGTCGAGCAGCTGGGTCTTGTCCTCGCTCCCCCAGGTCGGACCGATGACGGTGACGGGCTCGGCGTCCTCGCGGATCGTCGGCGTCGTGCTCGGGAGCGGCGACCGGGACGGCGTCGGACTCGGGCCAGCGGTCTCGGCCGGCAGTGGGCTGGCCGACGGCTTCGGCTTGGCGACCGGCTGCTTCGCCTTGTCGTCGTCGCCGCTGTTGATGAACACCACCGCGAAACCTACGGCGACGATCACCAGGGCGGTCACCGCGGCGATCAGCCCGATCAGCATGCCGGCACTACGTCGGTTGGGGTCGTCCGAGGGCGGCGGGGCTGCGTAGGGCGAAGCGACGCCGTTCGGGTCGTGCGGGACGGCGGGGTCGCCGTAGGCCGGTGCGCCCTGGTCCGGGTAGCCGCCGCCCTGGGCGGGATAACCGCCACCTTGGTCGGGATAGCCGCCGCCCTGGTCGGGATAGCCGCCGCCCTGGTCGGGGCTGACGTAGCCGCCCGCAGCGAACGAGGCCGGAGGCCCGGAGTGCGGTGGTGCGGACTGGGGCGGTGCCGACTGGGGGTCCGGCTGGCCGATCGGTGACGAGAACGGGTCGCTCGCCGGCGGCCCGGACTGGGGCGGCCCCGCCTGCGGTGCTCCGAACTGCGGGGGTCCGGACTGCGGCGGTCCGTACTGCGGTGGCCCGGACTGGGGCGGAGCGAACGGGGATGGGGTCTGCGGTGGCCCCGATTGGGGAACTCCGGACTGGGGCGCCGCGGAGACGGGTGCGGAGTACGGCGTCGAGGAGACCGGCGGGGAGTACTGCTCGGCTGCGGGCGGCCCGGCCTGGGTCGGCATCTGCGGCTGGCCGGGATAGGGCTGCCCGGGACCCGGCGGCTGGCCGGGGTACGAGGGTTGGCCGGGGTACGAGGGCTGGCCGGGGTAGGACGCCTGCGGCTGCCCGTACGGCTGCTGGCCCGGGTACTGTCCGGGCGCTGCCCACTGCGGATTCGGCGCGCCCGGCGCCATACCGGCCAGCGCGGCGCCGACCAGCGCGGTGGGGTCGGTGCCCGGCGGCAGCGCCTGCGGAATCACGTTCAGGATGCGCTCGACGCCACGTCGTCCGGGCTCGTACCGACTGGCCACCCAGGGCCGCTGCCCCTGCAGGTCGCCGGCGTGCGCGGCGACGAACTGCGGATTGGTCGGGTCGACCGATGCGCGGTCGCGATTGACCAGGTCGGCGAATGCGTTCCGCCACGCCGGGTCGGCGCCGGCCTCCTGGGTGAGCGCGACCATCACGACCGGGCGTCCGCCCTGGTCGACACCGCTGAACAAGTCGGCCACCGCTGCGTGGTGCACCAGCCGGACCTGGGTGAACGCGCCTAACTCGTCGCCGGGTTGGGTCATCGGGGTTCTCGCTCCACTCGCTTCCATGCGTGACCCGGCACCGGACCGGCCCCGTTGGCCCAGTGATGTTACGGCCCTGAGTGACAGGTCAGCCCGGCCGAGGCTACACGGCCCGGTCACCCCGGGAGGCAGTTGCGCCTCCGTCCGCGGCCCGGTAACAACCCGGAAATCACGAACCAGGGAAACGTTAAGGCGTCTGGGTCCGGATGTCGTTGGTGACCTTCTGAAGCTCGGCCTGTTCGGAGGGCGGGCTCGTGCCGACGACGACGACCTGCCAGCGCAGTGGTTCGCCGCGCCCGTCGCCGAAGAAGTGACTCATGACCAGCCGGTACTCGTTGTACTTGGCATCGGCCGACTCGTGGTAGCTCGTCGTCGCGTCGCCCCTGGTGAGGGGACCGGGCACGTCGTTGGTCAGTAGGGTCTGCTCCGCGCCGTCGCACGGCGCGTCGCACTCGCGGACACCGATCTCCACGAGGGTTCCCGCGCGGCCAGGCGGGCGGCACACGGCGCCGTCGCTGTTCTTCCCGTCGACGACCTGCGCTCCGTCGCACATCCAGCCGACCGGGACGCGGAACGCGAACGGCCATCCCGCACGCTGTTCGGTGCGCGTCTGCTCGCCGGAGGCGAATACCGCGCCGACGACCACGACCTGCAGCTCCTGCTTGAGCTCCGGAAGATTGCCCGCGCGCTGTTGGGCGTTACGGCTAGGGGCCGACGCGACGGACTCGGAGGCTGCCGGAGTGGAGGACGACGGAGCCTCGTCGTCGTTACCGCCGGACACCGCGAAGATCGTCACCAGCCCGCAGACTGCGAGAACGACCACGGTGAGGACGGCGACCAACGCCAGGACCGCCGTCCGTGCGCCGTTCCGCCGAGGTGGCTGGGGCTGGGGCTGCGGTTGGGGCGGCAGCTGCGGCCGTGGGAACGAACCGGTGTTGCTCGCGATCGGTCCGCCGGGGCCCGGCCCGCCCCGGCCGCCAGGCGCACCGGGTCCGCCCTGGCCACCCGGTCCGGTCGGGCCACCCGGTCCGGTCGGGCCACCCGGTCCGGTCGGGCCACCCGGTCCGGTCGGGCCACCCGGTCCGGTCGGGCCACCCGGTCCGGTCGGGCCACCCGGTCCGGTCGGGCCACCCGGTCCGGTCGGGCCACCCGGTCCGGTCGGGCCACCCGGTCCGGTCGGGCCACCCGGTCCGGTCGGGCCACCCGGTCCGGTCGGGCCACCCGGTCCGGTCGGGCCACCCGGTCCGGTCGGGCCACCCGGTCCGGTCGGGCCACCCGGTCCGGTCGGGCCACCCGGTCCGGTCGGGCCACCCGGTCCGGTCGGGCCACCCGGTCCGGTCGGGCCACCCGGTCCGGTCGGGCCACCCGGTCCGGTCGGGCCACCCGGTCCGGTCGGGCCACCCGGTCCGGTCGGGCCACCCGGTCCGGTCGGGCCACCCGGTCCGGTCGGGCCACCCGGTCCGGTCGGGCCACCCGGTCCGGTCGGGCCACCCGGTCCGGTCGGGCCACCTGGTCCGGTCGGGCCACCCGGTCCGGTCGGGGCACCTGCGGCCGGGCCCGGCGAGCGCTGTGCCGTCGGCGGGCCCGGGTGGGGGATGGGCACTGTCGGGTTGTGAGCCCCGGGAGGGAGCGGGCCGTGTTTCGGTGCGCCCTCGGCACGCACCGCGGCGTCGCCCGCTCGGCCGGCCGGTGTGCCGGCGTGCACGGGGGAGCCAGGCTGCGGAACCGGCGAGCCGGCCGCACCGTCGGGTCCGGCCGGCGCGGAGGGTGCGGTTGCGGGGGAGGCTGCTGCGGGTGGCGCGGACGCCGCCGCCGGTGACCCGGTGGGCTCGACGGCGGGGATCGGCTCGGTCACCTGGGACCCGCTGGTCGGTGCGGCTGCGTCACCGGTCGCGGTGGGGGCGTTCGGTCCGGACGTCCCAGCGGGTTGCCCAGTCGGTATCGGCGCTGTCGGCTGGCCGGAGTCGGCGATCGGGGCGCCGGGCGAACTCATCGGCGCTTGCGGGGCCGGTTGTCCGGACGCGGGCTGCCCCGAGGCGGGCTGCCCCGAGGCGGGCTGCCCCGAGGCGGGCTGGGCCGAGGCGGGCTGGGCCGACGTCGGCTGGGGCGGCGTCGGCTGGGGCGGCGCGGAGGGCTGGCCGGCCGCGGCCGGTGACTGCGGCTGCTGCCCGGAGAACGCCCCCTGCTGCTGGGGAGCCGCCTGCGGCGCGGGCCGGGGGGCCGGTGGCTGCGGACCTGGCTGGTTCGGGTGCGGCGCCATGGGCTGCGGCCCGGCCTGCCCCGCTTGGCCGACACCGGGCTGGCCGACGCCCGGCTGCGGTGAACCAGGGTGGGGTGAACCAGGGTGCGGTGAACCAGGGTGCGGCGAGCCCGGCTGCGGCGGACGGGGAGCGTGGAGCAGCGCGCTCGGGTCGGTGCCCTCGGGTACCGCGCCGGGCAGGGCCGTCAGGATCCGCTCGGCACCACGTCGACCTGGCACGATGCGGCTGGCCGCCCAGGGACGGCGTCCGTATAAATCGCTGACGTGCACCGGGACGTCGAGAGGGCCGAGCGTCGTGGCGTCCTTCGCCACCGCATCGGTGAACTCGGCCGACCAGTTCGGGTCGCGCCCGGCCTGCTCGGTGAGCGCGATCAGCACGACCGGACGCCGTCCGTTGCGCTCGAAGCCGGTGAACAGCTCCACGGTCGGCGTGTGGTGGATCAGACGCAGACCGGTGAACGGGCCGAGATCGCTCGCCGACGTCGTCATGTGCCTTCTCCGCCCGGGTCGACCGCCGTAGATCGATGCGGCCAGTTCTCGCTGTTCCGAGGCCGATGCCACGGCTGAGCTGGCTCGGAGACTAGCAGCGTGGAGCCAGCGCGGTCCGGTGTCCTCGCGTGCCCGGTCGACTATCCGACAGCGGTCAGAACTTCGGCGGCGTACCGGACCCGAGCGGCGCCTCGTCGGCGGCCGCCTCGGGCTCGTTCTTCTTGTGCCGACGACTGCGGATCCACTCGATCAGGACCGGCAGGATCGAGAGGAAGATGATGAACGCGATGCCGGGCACGAGGTACTTGTCGATCGGGAAGTTCTCGTCCACGACGTCGCCGAGGAAGTACCCGAGCAGCACGATTCCGTCGACCCAGAGGATCGCGCCGACCACGTTCCACAGGAAGAACTGCCTGGTGGGCATGCCGAGCATTCCGGCGACCGGGTTGAGGAACGTCCGCACGATCGGAATGAACCGAGCGAACACGACGGCCTTGGCCGGACCGAACTTCACGAAAGCCTGCTCGGCCTTCTCCACGTAGATGCCCTTGAACAGCCGCGAGTTGGGCCGGTCGAACAGTCGCCTGCCGTACTTGGCGCCGAGGAAGTGCCCGAATTGGGCCCCGGCGATCGCGCAGATGGGACCGCCGATCAGCATGCCCGGGAGGCTCAGCGACGCGCCGACGATCGTCGCGCCGGTCGCCGACGTCGCGATCCCGGCGAGGAAGAGCAGCGAGTCGCCAGGCAGGAAGAAGCCCAGCAGCAGGCCGGTCTCGGCGAAGAGGATCGCCCAGATGCCGAACAGGCCGAAGGTCGTGACCAGATACTTCGGATCGATCGGGTTCGCGGCGAGCAGCTCGTTGGCGGCGTGGACGGTCTCGGATACCTGCACGCGCCGAGGCTACCGTGGCTTTCCTAGGAGCCGCCTGAGCCCGTTCCCGGCGTCTGCTGTACGCCTACGTAGCGTTACCTGCTGTTGAAGAGCGCACCGCGCGTTAGCGTGTGGGGATGGCAGAGCGGCTGATCGTGATCGGCGCTGACGCGGCCGGGATGAGCGCGGCCAGTCAGGCGCGGCGTCGGCGCGATCATCGGGACCTGGAGATCGTCGCCTTCGAGCGGGGAACGCACACGTCGTACTCCGCCTGCGGCATCCCGTACTGGATCGCCGGGCTGGTCGACGAGCGCGACGACCTGATTGCCCGCACCCCCGAACAGCATCGCGACCGGGACATCGATGTCCGCACCGGCCACACGGTCCTGGGCATCGACCTCGACCGCCGGACGGTTACGGTGCGCGAGCCGCTCGGCGACGAGAGCTCCCACGAATTCGACCAGTTGATGGTGGCCACCGGCGGCGAACCGGTCCGGCCGGACTGGCCGGGCATCGACGGCCGCGGCGTGCACGGCGTCCAGACGCTCGACGACGGCGAGGCGGTCAGCGCGTCGCTGCGGTCCCGGGACGCCAAGCGGGCGGTCGTGATCGGCGGCGGGTACATCGGCGTCGAGATGGCCGAGGCGCTGATCCGGCACGATCTCCAGGTGACACTGGTCGAGCGCGCCGAGCAGCCGATGAACACGCTCGACCCGGACATGGGGGCGCTGGTCACCGATGCGCTGAAGGGCTTCGGGGTGGACGTCCGGACCGGCGTGACGGTGCAGGGCGTCGAGCTGGACGACGACGGCTGGGTGCGTGCGGTCGCCACCGACGCGGGTGAGTTCGCGGCCGACGTCGTGGTGCTCGGGCTCGGCACCCGTCCCGGCGTGACGCTGGCCCGGGACGCCGGCCTGCCGATCGGGCCGAGCGGCGGCATCGTCACCGACCGCCGGATGCGCGTTCCGGGGCATGACGGCATCTGGGCTGCCGGTGACTGCGTCGAGGTGGTGCACCGGGTGACCGGGCGTCCGGCGGCGATCCCGCTCGGCACGCACGCGAACAAACAGGGACGTGTCGCGGGCATCAACATCGGCGGCGGGTACGCGACGTTCCCCGGCGTCGTCGGTACCGCGGTGACGAAGGTCTGCGAACTGGAGATCGCCCGCACCGGGCTCCGCGAAGCCGAGGCCGAGGAGGCGGGGTTCGCGGTGGTCAGCGCCTCGATCGAGTCCCACACGGTCGCGGGTTACTACCCGGGAGCGAACACCGTCACGGTGAAGCTGGTCGCCGAACGGGGCACCGGGCGACTGCTCGGCGGACAGATCGTCGGGGGAAACGGGGCCGCGAAACGGATCGACGTGCTGGCGGTCGCGCTCTGGAACGGGATGACGGTCGACGAGATGACCGGCCTCGACCTCGGGTACGCGCCCCCGTTCTCGCCGGTCTGGGATCCCGTCCTCGTCGCTGCTCGAGCGGCGTCAGACGCGGTGCACGGCTGACTCGAGCAGCCGGGTAATCATGTCGTCGACCTGGGCGTCCAGATCGGGCCAGGGGAAGTTGGGTCGGGCCTGACGCAACATCACGATGCCGTGCAGCGCGCACCAGAACTGCATGGTGAAGAGGTTCGCGTCGACGTCGTCCGGCAGCGCCTGCCGGACGATCCGCAACACGGCGTCGTAGGCCCCGACACCCAGATATTGGACGCCCTCGGGCAGCGGTACGCGCTCCGCGGTGAACAGCACCCGGTACCGCGCGGGCTCGCGCATGCCCGAGTCCACATAGGCGTGGGAGATCGCCAGGATTCGCTCCCTGGGATCGTCGCCGGCAGCGGAGGCCGCGGATTCGACCTCCTCGGTGAGCATGTCGAGCCAGCGGCTCTTCACCGCCCGCTGGAGCGCGCCGATGTCGTCGAAGTGCAGGTAGATCGACGTGGTGGCGACCCCGACCTTCCGGGCGACCGCCCGTAGCGAGAGCGCGCTCGGTTCTCCGGTCTCGTTCAGCAAGCCGCATGCCGCGCTGACGATCTCTTCCCGCAGTCGATCGCCCTCCCCGCGCCTGGCCGGACGGCGCCGAGGGCTGTTCGTCGTCACTTCGGCAGACATGCGCTCCCTCTCTCCGCGCTCATCCTATCCGTTGACAGTGGTAGGGCAACGGGCGTACACCTACAGGCGTCAGGCTACGGCCGTACAGGAACGCGGAGGGATCGTGGAAGAGACCAAGCAGCACCCGGGCTGGACGCTGGCCGTGGTGTGCGCGGCGATGTTCATGCTCTTGCTCGACCTCACGGTGGTGGCGGTCGCGCTCGGCGAGCTACAACGCGACTTCGACGCCGACCTCGCCGAGCTGCAGTGGGTGGTGGACGCGTACACGTTGCCGTTGGCCGGGCTGCTCCTCACCGCCGCGACGCTCGGTGACCGGGTCGGGCGTCGGCGGATCTTCGCGGCCGGACTGGTGTTGTTCACGATCGGCTCGCTGGCGTGTGCGCTGGCCTGGTCCGCGCTCTCACTGGACGCGTTCCGCGCGCTCCAAGGCGTCGGGGCGGCGTTGCTGTTCGGCACCGGCCTACCCCTCATCGGGGCTGCGTTCCCCGATCCCCGTCGGCGTGCCGGAGCGATCGGGGTCTTCGGCGCCACGCTGACCGGCGCAACGGCGGTTGGTCCGCTGGTCGGTGGTGCGCTGGTCGACGGGCCGGGCTGGCGCTGGATCTTCCTGATCAACGTTCCGATCGGGTTGGCCGCGCTTGTCGCCACGCGGTGGCGGCTGAGCGAATCGCGTCCGGAGAACGCCCGCCGGGCCGACTGGCCGGGCACCGTCCTGCTCAGCGCCGGGCTGTTCGCGCTGCTGCTGGGGCTCATCCGGGGCCACGCGGACGGCTGGGGTTCGCCGCTGATCGTCGGCTTGTTCGTCGCCGCAGGCGTCCTCGTTGTCGGTTTTGTCGTGCGGCAGGCTACGGCGGCGCAGCCGATGGTCGACCTGAGCCTGTTCCGCTCGCCGACCTTCACCGGCGCCGCCCTGTCGGTGTTCACGGTCTCGGCGGCGCTCGTCGGGGCCACGACCTACCTGTCGCTGTACTTCCTCAACACGCTCGGGTACACGCCGTTCGAGGCCGGGCTGCGGTTCCTGCCCCTGACTCTCGCCTCGTTCGTTGCGGCGCCGCTGGCCGCCCAGGTCGCCCACCGGGTCTCGCCCCGACTGACGGTCGGCGGCAGCGTGCTGCTGGCCGCGCTGGGGATGGCGCTGATGAGCCAGGTGGACGGGGGGTCGGCGTGGACCGCGCTCGTTCCGGGCTTCGTCATCGCCGGGATCGGCATGGGCGTGCAGGGCGCGGTCGTGTCGCAAGCGTCGCTCGCCGCGGTGGAGCCCGCGCGGGCCGGCATGGCGACCGGTGTCGTCAACACGCTCCGACAGCTCGGGGTGGCGGCGGGTGTGGCGGTGTGGGGCGTGATCTTCCAGGCTCGGGTGGGGGACGAGGTGACGTCGCAGCTGTCCGGCTCGGGGCTGCCCGACAGCGACGTGCGGACGCTGGCCGACGCCGCAGGCGCCGGGGCGGGAACGCAGATCGTCTCGGCGGTGCCCGAGGCGCTGCGGGATCTGGTGAGCGCGGCGGCCCACTCGGCGAGCGCCGCCGGGATCGGCCGACTCATGTCGATCGGAGCCGTGGTCTCGGCGGTCGTCGGGGTGGCGGCGTTGATCCTGGTGCGGGTACCCGCGTCCACGTCGCCGGAGGCGGGCCCGGAGTCGGCGGTGGACGCCACCCCGGCCGGCGCCGCGGTCTGACGGGTCGGCCGGCGGGCGTCCGATCGCGCCCGGTTGGCGTGATCATTCCCGCTTTGTCTGGGCGGGCGGCTGCGACGTGCCCCGCTGGCAGGGAATACTGCGGGATTGAAGACGGCCGCACGACCCCGAGGAGCGCACTGATGCCTATCGCCACCCCCGAGGTGTACGCCGAGATGATCGACAAGGCGAAGGCCGGTTCCTTCGCCTACCCGGCCATCAACGTGTCCTCCTCGCAGACCCTGAACGCGGCCATCCGCGGCTTCGCGGAGGCGGAGAGCGACGGCATCATCCAGGTGTCGACCGGTGGCGCCGAGTACCTCTCCGGCCCGACGGTGAAGGACATGGTGACCGGCTCGGTCGCGCTGGCCGCGTTCGCCCACGAGGTCGCCAAGAAGTACGACGTCAACATCGCGCTGCACACCGACCACTGCCCGAAGGACAAGCTCGACGGGTTCGTCCGGCCGCTGCTCAAGATCAGCCAGGACCGGGTCGCCGCCGGCGAGAACCCGCTGTTCCAGTCCCACATGTGGGACGGTTCGGCGATCGACCTCGACGAGAACCTGAAGATCGCCCAGGAGCTACTGGCCGAGGCCGCCAAGGCGAAGATCATCCTCGAGATCGAGATCGGCGTCGTGGGCGGCGAAGAGGACGGCGTCGCGCACGACATCAACGAGAAGCTCTACACCGCCGAGGGCGACTTCCTGCACACGATCGACGCGCTCGGCAGCGGCGAGAAGGGCCGCTACCTGCTCGCCGCGACGTTCGGCAACGTGCACGGCGTCTACAAGCCGGGCAACGTCGTGCTCAAGCCCGAGGTGCTCAAGCGGGGCCAGGAAGTGGCGACCGAGAAGCTGGGCCTGGCGGCCGGGTCGAAGCCGTTCGACCTGGTCTTCCACGGCGGCTCGGGCTCGCTGCTGGAGGAGATCCACGAGTCGCTCGACTACGGCGTCGTGAAGATGAACGTGGACACCGACACCCAGTACGCGTTCACGCGGCCGATCGTCGACCACGTCTTCAAGAACTACGACGGCGTCCTGAAGGTCGACGGCGAGGTCGGCAACAAGAAGACCTACGACCCGCGGAGCTGGGGCAAGAGCGCCGAGGCCGGCATGGCCGCCCGCGTCGCCGAGGCCTGCCAGGCCCTGCGGTCGGCGGGCACCGCGAAGAAGTAGTCGTGTTCGAGGCGTTGCACGTTTGCGTTCCCTCTGAGGGCTGCGAACGTGCAACGCCTCTTCCGGCTCAGCCGCCGGTGAGCAGCGCCACCGCCTCGTCCACGTCGTCGGTGAGGTGGACCCGCGCCGGCTCGGTCGGCGCCTGGGCGAACAGCGGCCTGAGCAGCGCCTCCACCGGCAGCACCTCCGTCCAGTAGCGACGGTCCAAGAAAATCATCGGCCCGGACGCCCCGTCGCTGTTGTAGAACGCCTTCGTCGCGGCCTGGAACACCTCCTGGACGGTGCCCGCCTTGCCCGGCGCGAAGACGATGCCGCCACGCGCGGCTCGCAGGATCGTGTCCTCCCGGATCGCGTTCGAGAAGTACTTCGCGATCTGCCCGGCGAACAGGTTCGCCGGTTCGTGTCCGTAGAGCCAGGTCGGGATCGACAGCCCACCCGCCCACGGCTCCGCGCTCGGATACCGGGACCGCACCGCCAACGCCGCCGCGGTGTACGGCTCGTGGTCGGCGAAGTACGGCGCCGCCGTGAGTTCCTCGAGCGCGGACGGGAGCGCGGCGTCGGGGAGGTAGGCGCCCAGGTTCGCGGCCTCCATCACCCCCGGCCCACCGCCGGTCAGCACCAGCGCCCCGGCCCGGGTCAGCGCGTGCCCGAGCGCGGCTGCTTCCCGGTACGCGACCGATCCGCGTGGCTCGGCGTGCCCACCCATGACGCCCACCACCGGCCCGGCGTCCGGCGCGGACTTCCACGCGCCCAGCGCGTCGGTCAGCGCGTTGTCGATGCCGTGGTCGTGCAGGCGCTGGGACAGCGCCTCGCGAATCGGCGGCAGCGGGCCGCCGTGCTCCACGAAGTGCTCGTACACGGCCGTGTCGTACATCCCGGCGAAGCCGCCGCGCTCGAACCCC
Organism: Cryptosporangium minutisporangium; assembly: GCF_039536245.1. Classification (NCBI taxonomy): domain Bacteria; kingdom Bacillati; phylum Actinomycetota; class Actinomycetes; order Cryptosporangiales; family Cryptosporangiaceae; genus Cryptosporangium; species Cryptosporangium minutisporangium. The sequence continues at coordinate 215,638 of NZ_BAAAYN010000044.1, forward strand.
GCGGTGAGGTCGGCCGGGGTGTAGAGCGTCGACGGGTGGGTCGGGTACGGCGCGTGGGCGAGCTCCGGCACGACGGAAGCCCCGCGGCCGACGAGATCGGCGGCAACCTCCGTCGAGAGCCGGCACCCGAGGAACAGGGCGTCGTCCACCGCGACGCCGCTCAGGTCGATGCCGGTGAGGTCCAGTCCTTGGACGGCGAGCCCGGCGAGGCTTCGTTTGTCCAGCCACAGGCGGAGTTCGGCCAGGGTTTCGATTTCGTCCGGGGTGGCGTCCACCGTCCCATATTGCCGTCCGGGGCAAATCCGGCCGGCCGCCTGGGCGAATCCGGTGCAGTTCGTGTCAGATCCCCGACGTCCCGAATTTCCGGCGAGTTTCCTTGGAACGCGCGGCATGGTTTCCGCCCGGTGATTTGTTATTGCGAGCTAGCGGCGCAATTGCGTCGCGTAATACTGCCCACACCTGCAGGTACGTCGGTCCGCCACGTCCTCCCGCCCGTCAGGATGAACCCATGAGCCTTCCTCGTGACCTCCTCCCGCAGCCGCCCTCGACGCTCCTGCCGGAGGACCCGGAGGAACTGGCGGCCGTCCGAGCCGCCGCGGCCGGCGAGGAGGACCCGTCTGCCGTCGCGGCCCGCTACCCGACCAGCAGTGGCGCCTGGGCTGTCCTGGCCGACCAGGCGTTCGCGAAGGGCGACGCGATCGCCTCCTACGCGTACGCCCGCACCGGCTACCACCGCGGCCTCGACGCGCTGCGCCGCAACGGTTGGAAGGGCCACGGCCCGGTGCCGTTCTCGCACGAGGGCAACCAGGGATTCCTCCGGGCGCTGAACGCGCTGGCCCGCGCGGCGCTGGAGATCGGCGAGTCCGACGAGGCCGCCCGCTGCGCCCAGTTCCTCCGCGACTCGGACCCGTCTGCAGCAGACCGCATGTAGACGCACCTCGGACCGAACGAACGGCGGGCGCCCGGATGCCGGGTGCTCGCCGTTGTCGTCCGCGGGTCAGTGCACAGCCACCGGGGACGCCGCCGAGCGCCGCGTCAGAGGCCCTCGGCGATCGCCGCCGCGATGCGGAGCCACGCGTTGCGGGTACGGGACGAGAGATCGCCGTAACGGATCGGCTCGCCCGAGTCGAGCAGCCGCTCGTACGGCGCCAGCAGCACCGCCCGGGTCCGCGCCGCGAAGTGCCGCTGGATCGCCGGGAGGTCGACGTCCTTCCGGCTGGCCGGCATCGCGACCACGGTGACCGCCCGGCGCACGAGTTCGTGCCGCCCGGTCTGGTCGAGGTGGTCGAGCATCCGCGCGGCGGTCTCCGCGGAGTCGCCACGCGCAGACATCGTCACGACCAGCTGGTCGGTGGCGTCGATCGCGGCTTGCCAGTTCTCCGCCCGGACGTTGTTGCCGGTGTCGACGACGATCAGCTTGTAGAACCGGCTGACGACCTCGCGGATGTTGACGAACGCCTGCGCGGTGAGCATCTCACCGGCGGTCGCCGACTCGTCCGACGCCAGGACGTCGAACATCGCCTCGCCCTGGGACCGGACGAACGGTGTCAGGTCGCCGACCTTGCCCCCGCTGCTCTGGAAACTGGGGAGTGCGCGCAGCACGTCGCGGACGGTGTGCACGTGGTAGTCCTGCTGGGAGCGCATGCCCAGCGTGCCCTGGGTCTCGTTGTTGTCCCAGGCCAGCACGTATCCGCCGCGGTTCTGGCCGAACGTCATCGCGGTCATCAGCACGGCGACCGTCTTGCCGGCGCCGCCCTTCGGGTTCACCACGGTCACCTGGCGCAGCCCGCCGAAGTTCCGCCGGACCTTCCCCACCGCGTCGCGGTACTCGATCTCCCGCTTGGAGAGCTGCGGGCTCACGGTGCCGAACGTGACCCGCCGGATCAGCGCCGGCACGCCCATCGTCGGCTCCGGCGGTCGCGGGCGGTGTGCCCGCCGAGCGGCGAACTCCTCCGCGGTCGGCGGTACCGCCGGCTGGTCGAAACTCTGCGGCGTCGGACCGGTCCGCCACTCCGGCTGCGGCCGTGGGTGCTGTTCCCGTGCCTGCTGCGGACGCTCGGCAGCAGCGTCCGGCGCGGGCCGGTAGGAGTAGTGATCCGCGGGCCGATGCAGGTCGTGCGGGGCCGGCGGCGGTACCTGCGGCTGGGCTTCGGAGTGCGGTGGTGCGGCTGCCTGCGGTGGTGCTGGGTACTGGCCTTGGGCGAGCGGATCTGCGGCGGGCGGAGCGGACCACTCCTGGCTCGGCGGCGACTGATGCCCCGCCTCCGTGGACTCCGTCGGCCAGTGTGGCGCGGTCAGCGGATCGGGGTCGGCCGGCTGTCCGGACACGGGGTGCTCGAACACCGGCTGCCCAGAAATCGGCTGCCCTGAGATCGGCTGCCCTGAGATCGGCTGCCCGTAGTCCGGCTGCCCGGAAGTCGGCTGCCCGTACACGGGCTGGCCGGATGTGGGCTGGCCGGACGTGGGCTGGCCGGATGTGGGCTGGCCGGACGTCGGGTGGGCGGCCTGCGGCTCCCCTGACGTCGGTGCACCGGAAACGTGTGCGCCCGACACCGGGTTCGGCGCCGCGTACCCCTGCTCACCGGCTGGCTGCGCGGGCCACTGCGTCTGGTTCGGATCCGGCTGCGGCCACTGCTGGGCCGGCCACTGCTGAGCGGGCTGCTCCGGCCCCTGCTGGGCCGGGTGGGCCGGCGGCGGCTGGGCCGGCCACTGCTCCGACGGCTGCTGAGCCGGCCACTGCTGCTCCGACGGCTGCTGAGCCGGCCACTGCTGCTCCTGCGCCGGCCACTGCTGCCCCGCGGCCGGTGGCGGCCACTGGTTCTCCTGCCCCGGCCACTGCGTCTGTGCCGGCCACTGCTGCTGCGCGGGCCACTGGTTCTCCTGGCCCGGCCACTGCTGCTGGGCCGGATCCTGCTGCGGCCACTGTTGCTGCGCGGGCCACTGCTGTTCGGGCGCCGGCCACGCAGCCTGCTGCGGCCACTGCGCGGGCTGCTGCGCCGGCCACTGATCCGGCTGCTGATTCGGCTGCTGACCCGGAGGCTGTTGGGCGGGCCACTGCTCCGGTTGCTCGCCGGGCCACTGCTGCGGTTGCTCGGTCGGCTCGGCCTGGCCGGGCCAGCCCTGCGCCGACGGTGGCTGCCACTCCTCGCTCGGAGCCACCCCGGGCACGGTCTGCGCGTACGGACCGGGATGCGGGGGCGGCGTCGACTGAGGGCTGCCCGGAGTCGGCCAGTGCGGCATCGCCGGCTGTTCCGACGGCGACGGCGGGGCCGACGTGGTGGCGTCCGGACCCGGCTGCGCGGGCACGTCGGGCGTGTCGGAGAGCCGGACCACCCCGTTGCTGGCGGTGGTGCTGTCTACCCACCCCGAACCGCTCTGCAAATGCTCGGCCTTGGGCGTGCCGTTGGGTGGCGTCTCCGAGCCGTCCGTAGACGGCCACCCGATCGCAGACGGCTCGCCGGGCAAGTCGGCGTGCGCATCGGAGTCAGGACGGCCATTGGCCTCACCGTTGCTCTGGCCGGTGCCTTGCACGGGATTGGAACCCCCCAACGTTGTGGCCGGAGCATTGCAGAGTCTGGACCCGGTGTGGAGTGAGGATCGTCCAGCCAGCCCGTGCGCAGGAGGCTGAACCACCCTCAGCATGCCCAGTATCCATACTGCCGGTACCTACCGACGGCTGATAACGCCGGTTATTGGGTGTACACACCCCACGCTCCGCGCTCCATCCACCACGTCCGCTTCCGGGTAACGGTGCCGCTCACGCCGTCGTCGACCACCGGAACGCCCCCCGCGGAGGAGTCCGGTGCGTCGTTCGTCACGATGTTGAAGGACACGGCCCGGCCGCGCGCGCGTCGGACTTCGATCTCACCGTGGGCGCGGCGGCGGCCGAACAGGCCGCGCGGACGCGGGACCGGCAGCGCCAACCCCACCTCCAGGACGCCGTCCACCGGATCCGCGGTGGCCACCAGCGGCAAGCCGGTGAGGGTGGAGTACCCGTCGGCGTTGGCGATCGCGCAGGCCAGCAGCGGCTCGGTGCCGTCGGTGAGCACGTTGTCGTCGACGTCGATCCGGGCGTGCCAGGCGACCGGCCGGCCGGAGGAGTCCGCGCCGCCGAGCAGCGCACCGTGCAGCGTCACCGAACCGCCGTCGTGCCGCAGGAGGTCGACCCGGCGCTCGGTGCCTCCCAGGACGGCGGCGGCCACGTCCGCGGGCTGGCGCGGCAACCCCAATTTCGCCGCGAGATCGGCGTCCGAGTGCGCTTCGAGAGGCAGCACCCCGATGGCGGGGAGGTCCGGCACCGTGCGGTCGCTGGGCAGATCGGCGGGGCGCTCGCCGCCCCGCGGCAGCGACCGGCGGACCATCCGGCGCAGCACCGCCCGCAGCTGTCCGTCGCCACCGGCGACCACCAGACGGGCACCGTCCACCGTCGCCCGTTTGACGGCGGCGTCGACATCGCTGTCCGAATCCAGCTCGACTACCTCGACGTCCGCGCCCTTCCGCAGCGCGTCGCGACAGGACAGCACGGGCACCCGGGTTGCAACGCCCGGACCCGGCGCGAGTAGCAGCACGTCCACGTTCGTTAGCCTTACATCCTGTCCGTGTCGGCTGTGCCCCCACCCCGGGGAAACCGGCACGGCCCATTACCGGGGTTGATGGAGGACGTATGCCCGCGATCGTGCTCGTCGGTGCCCAATGGGGGGACGAGGGGAAGGGTAAGGCCACCGACCTTCTCGGCGACAAGGTCCAGTGGGTCGTGCGTTACCAGGGCGGGAACAACGCCGGCCACACCGTGATCACCCCGGACGGGGAGAAGTACGCGCTCCACTTGATCCCCTCCGGCATCCTGACGCCCGGCGCGACGTCGGTGATCGGGAACGGCGTGGTGGTCGACCCGGCCGTGCTGATCGGGGAGATGGACGGCCTCATCGAGCGTGGCGTCGACGTGTCCCGCCTGAAGATCTCGGCGGACGCGCACTTGATCATGCCGCACCACCGAGCGCTGGATAAGGTCACCGAGCGTTATCTCGGCAAGGCGCGGATCGGCACCACCGGCCGGGGCATCGGCCCGGCGTACGGCGACAAGCTGGCCCGGATCGGTATCCGGGTCGCCGACCTGCTCGACCCGGGCATCCTGAGCCGCAAGCTCGACACGGTGCTCGCCGAGAAGAACCAGATCCTGGTCAAGGTCTACAACCGCAAGGCGCTGGACCCGGCCGCCGTGGCCGAGGAGTACCTGGGCTACGCCGAGCGACTTAAGCCGCACATCGCCGACACCCGGCTGCTGTTGAACAAGGCGCTGGAGCACGGCGACACGATCCTGCTCGAAGGCTCGCAAGGCACGCTGCTCGACGTCGACCACGGCACCTATCCGTTCGTCACCTCGTCGAACCCGACCTCCGGCGGAGCCTGCGCGGGCAGCGGCATCGGCCCGACCCGGATCACCAAGGTGATCGGGATCCTGAAGGCGTACACGACGCGGGTCGGATCCGGCCCGTTCCCGACCGAGCTGAACGACGAGTACGGCGAGCGGCTCCGCAAGATCGGCGGCGAGGTCGGCGTGACGACCGGCCGCAACCGGCGGACCGGCTGGTTCGACGCGGTGATCGCTCGGTACGCGACCCGGGTGAACGGCCTGACCGACATCTTCCTGACCAAGCTCGACGTGCTGTCGGGGCTCGACCGCGTGCCGATCTGCGTCGCTTATGACGTCGACGGCGAGCGGATGGACGACATGCCGATGACGCAGACCGACTTCCACCACGCGAAGCCGATTTACGAGTACCTCGACGGGTGGTGGGAGGACCTGTCCGACATCCGGACGTTCGCCGACCTGCCGAAGAACGCGCAGGCCTACGTCACCCGGCTCGAAGAGCTGTCCGGCACGCAGGTGAGCGTGATCGGCGTGGGGCCGGGCCGCGACCAGAATGTCGTCGTCAGGGATCTCGTCTGATCGTTTGTGACCGGTTTGGTCGGGACGCGGAGTGACGTCAGTTCGCCGACGGGATCGCCGCGATCGTCCGCCGCCAGGGGGCCGGTCTGTACTGACGGCCGTGTCCACCGGCTAGTCGCGCCGCGCGGGGGCTACGTCCCCGCGCGGCGCTTTTGCGCTGGGCCGGGGCCGTGTTTGTGAGGTGATCGACGGCGGTCGGGTCCGCGGCTGATGCACGATCCCGCTATAACGGCGGTACGAGACGACGCTGCTGGGCGTGCGGAAGGCGGTGACGATGGGTTCTTCGCCCACGGACGACGAGCAGCCGTCGCCGCCACCCGACCCGCCGCCCTCCGACGAAACCGCCGGCAGCACCGCTCCGGGCGGGTTCACCGCACCGCCGCGCAGCGGTCTGCCGCCGCGGTGGGTCGGCGGCGGCCGGACGTTATCCAAGTTCGACGGCCTCGGCCTCGCCGCCCGGCTGGCCCGGCTGGCGGTGGTGGTGTTCCTGCTGGTGGGCGCCGTCGTTGTCGCCGCGGTGACGGTCAGCGGTGTCGGCCCGCCCTCCCAGGACGATCTCCGGCGGCAGGCCGGACTGCTCGACAAGCGTCAGCTGCTGATCGGCGTCAAGGACGACCAGCCCGGGATGTCGCTGCTGGAGAACGGCGTCTACCGGGGTTTCGACGTCGAGATCGCGTACCTGGTCGCCGCCAGCCTCGGGTTCACCCCGGACGACGTGCGCCTCCTGACGATCGAGAGCGAGGACCGAGCCCGGCGCCAGGCACTCGACGTGAAGACGAAGAAGATCGTCACGGTCGACCTGGTCGTCGCCACGTTCAGCATCACCGCCGCGCGCGAGGCCGACCCGGACGTCACGTTCTCGGCGCCGTACCTGCGCACCGAGCAGTCGGTGCTGACGCGGAAGAAGTCCGGCAAGCCGTACGAGGCGCTGTCCGACCTGGCCGGCCAGACCGTCTGCACGCTCAACACCACGACGTCGAAGCAGAACCTCGAGGCCGCGGGCGTCAACCCGGTCGGGAAGAACAAGATCAGCGAGTGCGTCCGCGGCCTCCGGGAGAAGCGGTACGACGCGGTCTCCACCGATGCGGCGATCCTGGCCGGGTTCGTGTTCCAAGACCCCGAAGCGTTCACGATCCACGACATAGGCGCCGAAGGCAGTGAGCTCTACGGCATCAACGTGGGCACGAATGAGGCGCTGAAGACACTCGTCGACCTGGCGCTCTACCGCTCGTACACCGAGCCGACCGACCGCCGCTGGGAGACCGCGTACGACACCTATCTGCGCCGGGAGCAGCCGGCCGCGATGCCGCAGCAAGTCGCCGTCGCCAAGCAGCCCGACGTCGAGAAGCCTTCGGTGCGGATCTGGCCCTGGCAGGAGCAACAACAGTGACCCGGCCGCAGCCGGTCATGCTCCCGGCCCGCCGACGTCGGGGCCGGGACCAGCAGTGGATGCTCACCGCGTTACCGGCTTTCCCGCTGCTCCTGCTCGTGCTGCGACTCTGGTACCTCAGCCGGCAGGACCTGCAGACGATGCTGCTGCTGGTGCAGAACGTGAGTCCGCTCGGGTTGATCGGCTCCCTGCTGATCACGTTGGTCTGGGTGCCCCCGGTGTTCATCCTGGTGGGGCGGGCGTTGGGGGCACTGCTGCTGGTCAGCTCGATCGACGCCGGCCGGTCGTGGCTCGCCCGTGCCGCCGGTCGGACCCCGGGGTGGGTGGTGCTGTCGGCGGTCGGGGTCGCGGCCGTCACCTGGCAGCTGCGATTCCTGCCGACGCTCGGCATGCTGCTGCTCGTCATCCTCGCGCTGGACGTCCGGCTGCGGTACGAGGACCACCCGCAGCTGGTCCGGCTGGCGTGCGTCGTCGTGCCGGTGGCCTGCTCCGTGCTGGGCCTGCTGCTGTTCGGCCCGGCCACCCTGGACGCTCTGCGGGCCGGTGAGGCGGAGACCGCGTTCCTGCTGATGGGGCCGGTGCTGGCGCTGCCGTTCCTGACCGGACCGTTGCCGGCACCGTCCGCCCGGCTGGTGACGCACTGGGTGGCGATGGCGGGGCTGGTGATCGGGCCGATCCTGGTCGCCGCGATCTTCGTCCAGGCACCGGTGCTGCCGGCCGTCGCGGTGGAACTCAAGCCGGACGTGGCCGGGCTGAGCCCCGAGGCCGACGACCCCGGGGTCGGGGAGCGGGACGACGTCACCGTGGTGCGCGGTCAGGTGATCACGGTGGACGACCGCACGACGACGCTGCTGGAGTCCGGCGGCAAGGTCCAGTTCGTCCCGAACGACGCGGTGATCTCGCAGGTGCTCTGCCCCGACCCGATCGCACCGCCGTACAGCGCGGTGACCGTGCACGGGTGGCAGGTCGAGCGGGCGATGCTGTCCTGGCTGGCGCCGTCGCGCTCGCAGACGGCGGAGCCCGACCCCCGCTGCCTCGGACGGCCCGCCCCACGACGCTGAGCGCCCGGGCGCGGCGATGCACGATTGTGGCCCCTATGACGGCCGCGAAGGTGCAAGGTCGCGCCAGGCGGTGGCCAGCTCGGCGATACCGGCGTCGATGCGGTCGGTGGGCACGCTGGCGAAGCCGATCTTGACCGCGTTCAGTCGCCTCGGGGCGCGCAGGTGGTAGGCGTCGCTCGGCTCGATCAGGACGCCACGGGTGCGTGCCGCCGCAGCGAGCGCGCGGCTGTTCAGATCGGGAGGCCCGACGGCCCAGAGGGCGGTGCCCCCGGCCGGGAAGGTGTCGCCGAAGGCCGGGCGCCACGCCAGGTGTTCCTCCACGGCCGCCACCGTGCGCCGCCACCGGTCACGCAAGATGGTCCGTGCCCGGCGGAGTGCCCGCGCGTAGTCGCCCGACGTGATCAGCAGCGCCAGAGCGCGTTGTTGCTGGCCAGGGACGTGACGTACGTGGAACCGGCGCCGTTCCCGCAGGGCGGCGACCAGCCGGGCGTCCGCCACCAGGAAGCCCAGTCGGAGGCCGGGAGCCAGGAACTTCGAGAAGCTGCCCAGGTACACGACCTGTCCGCGGTGGTCGAGCGCTTTCAACGCGGGCGTCGGACTACCGGAGTAGCGGAACTCGGCGTCGTAGTCGTCCTCGATGATCACCAGGTCGGGCGACGCGTCCAGCAGCTGGTGCCGGCGCCCGACGGTGAGCGTGACGTTCGTCGGGTACTGGTGGCTCGGCGTCACCGCCACCGCATCGCAGGAGGCCAGCGTGTCGGTCGGCACCAGCCCGCCACCGTCCACGTCCAGGGGCACCAGCGACGCTCCGGCCCGCACCGCGATGTGCCAGAGGTCCGGGTAGCCGGGATCCTCGACGGCCAGCCGTTTGCCCGGGCCGAGCAACTCACCGGCGATCAGCGCCTGGCCCTGCTGGGAGCCGAGCGTCACCAGCACCTGCGACGGGTCCGCGTCGATGCCGCGGGCCGGAAGGATGTGGCGGCACAGCGCCTCGACCAGCATCGGGTCGTCCGCGTCGCCGCTGTCGGACAGGCTCGGCCAGAAGTGCGGTGGCTCCAGCGCGGCGCGCAGGGCCCGCTGCCAGGCGCGGCGAGGGAAGAGATCGGCCGAGGGCTGACCGCTGAGGAACGGGTAGCGGTAGCGCTGCCAGTCGCGGGGGCGGTGCGAGATCGGCAGGTCGGCGTCGGGCGCCTGGACCAGCCGGGCGTCCCAGTCGAATCGGCCGTCCGTCCGCCGCGGGGCGGGCTCGGGCTCGGGCCGTAGCTCGGCGTTGACCGCGAGACCCGACCGTGGCATCGGCGTCACGTAGCCCTCGGCGATGAGCTCCTGGTAGGCGGTGACGACGGTGTTCCGGGAGACGCCGAGTGCGGTGGCGAGTTCGCGGGACGACGGCAACCGGCCTTCGGCCCCGATCCGCCCGGAAAGGATCTCCCGCTCCAGCGCGACCCGCAGTTGCCGGTAGAGCGGCACGCTGCTGCTCCGGTCCAGCTCGGCCAGGAGGGTCACCACACCAGCCTCGCACGCAACTGGACCCATTACAACGGCGTGAACTGGATCTTGGCACTGGTCCAGATCCGGGTGACGGTAGCCCTGGACCCCCACGACCCCCCGAAGGAGAAGCCGATGCGCACCGTCCCGCACTGGATCGACGGCAAGCCGACCGAGGGCGCCGTCGACGCCGGCGAGGTCCGCACCGGGCCGGTGTACGACCCGAGCAGCGGCGAGCAGATCGCCGCCGTGCCCTTCGCCGGCGCCGCAGACGTCGACACCGCCGTCGCCGCCGCGAAGGCCGCGTTCAAGACCTGGCGACGTTCGAGCCTCGCCCAGCGCACCCGCGTCCTGTTCGCGTTCCGGGAGCTGCTCGACCGCCACACCGACGAGCTGGCCCGCATCATCAGCCGCGAGCACGGCAAGACGGTCCCGGACGCCAAGGGCGAGGTCGCTCGCGGGCTGGAGATCGTCGAGTTCGCCTGCGGCATCGGCGAGCACATCAAGGGCGACCAGAGCCCCAACGTCTCGACCGGCGTCGACTCGTTCTCGGTGCGCCAGCCGCTGGGCGTCGTCGCCGGCATCACGCCGTTCAACTTCCCGGTCATGGTGCCGCTGTGGATGGCGCCGATCGCGATCGCCTGCGGCAACACGTTCGTCCTCAAGCCGAGCGAGAAGGACCCGTCGGCCGGCGTCCGGCTGGCCGAGCTGTGGGCCGAGGCCGGCCTGCCCGACGGCGTCTTCAACGTGCTGCACGGAGACAAGGTCGCGGTCGACGGCCTGCTGAACCACCCGGACGTCGCCGCGGTGAGCTTCGTCGGTTCGACGCCGATCGCGAAGTACATCCACCAGACCGCCAGCGCCAACGGCAAGCGTGTCCAGGCCCTCGGCGGCGCGAAGAACCACATGGTCGTGCTGCCCGACGCCGACCTGGACCTGGCCGCCGACGCCGCGGTCAGCGCGGGCTACGGTGCGGCCGGCGAGCGGTGCATGGCCGTCTCGGTCGTCGTCGCGGTCGGCGCGGTCGCGGACGAGCTGGTCGGCAAGATCGCTTCCCGGATCCCGAGTGTCAAGGTCGCACCGGGCGACGCGGCCGGCGCCGAGATGGGTCCGGTCATCTCCGCCCAGCACCGCGACAAGATCAAGAGCTACATCGACCAGGGCGAGGCCGCCGGTGCCACGCTCGTCGCCGACGGCCGCGCGGTCAGCGTCGAAGGCCGCGAGAACGGCTACTGGGTCGGCCCGACACTCTTCGACAACGTCGGCAAGGACATGTCGATCTACACCGACGAGATCTTCGGCCCGGTGCTCTCGGTCGTCCGCGCCGAGACCTACGACGACGCGCTCGAGCTGGTGAACAGCAACCCGTACGCGAACGGCGTGGCGCTGTTCACCTGCGACGGCGGCGTCGCCCGGCAGTTCGGGCTCGACGTCGAGGTTGGCATGGTCGGCATCAACGTGCCGATCCCGGTGCCGGTCGCCACCTACTCTTTCGGTGGCTGGCGGAACTCGCTCTTCGGCGACGTGCACATGTACGGGGCCGAGGGCGTGCGGTTCTGGACCCGAGGCAAGGTCGTCACGACGCGGTGGCCCGACCCGTCCCACCGTGGCGTCGACCTGGGTTTCCCCCAGAACAAGTAAGGAGCACTTGAATGACCGACGTCGAAGCTGGCGCGCGCGCCTACGAGCTGGACCGCGCGCACGTTTTCCACTCCTGGTCGGCGCAGTCGCTGATCAAGCCGATGGTGGTGGCCGGCGCGCAGGGCTCCTACATCTGGGACCCCGAGGGCAACCGGTACCTCGACTTCACCTCGCAGCTGGTGTTCACGAACATCGGGCACCAGCACCCGAAGGTGGTCGCCGCGATCCAGGAGCAGGCGGCGAAGCTCTGCACCGTGGCACCGGCGTTCGCGAACGACGTCCGGAGCGAGGCGGCGCGGCTGATCGTCGAGCGCGCGCCGGAGGGCCTGAACAAGGTCTTCTTCACCAACGGCGGCGCGGACGCCAACGAGAACGCGGTCCGGATGGCCCGGCTGCACACCGGTCGCCGCAAGGTGCTGACGACCTACCGCAGCTACCACGGCAACACGGCCACCGCGATGCAGATGACCGGGGACCCGCGCCGGTGGCCGAACGACGGCGCCGCGACCGACGTCCACCACTTCTTCGGGCCGTACCTGTACCGCTCGCCGTTCTGGGCGACGACCGAGGAGGAGGAGAACGACCGCGCGCTGGCCCACCTCGAGGCGACGATCCAGCTCGAGGGCCCGTCGACGATCGCCGCGATCGTGCTGGAGTCGATCCCTGGTACCGCCGGAATCCTGGTACCGCCGGGCGGTTACCTAGCCGGGGTCCGGGAGCTGTGCAACCGGTACGGCATCGTGTTCGTCGCCGACGAGGTGATGGCGGGCTTCGGCCGGGCCGGCGAGTGGTTCGCGGTGGACCACTGGGGCGTCACCCCGGACCTGATCACGTTCGCGAAGGGCGTGAACTCGGGTTACGTGCCGCTGGGCGGCGTCATCATCTCCGACGAGATCGCCGCGACGTTCGCCGAGCGTCCGTTCCCGGGCGGCCTCACGTACTCCGGTCACCCGCTGGCGTGCGCGGCGGCGGTCGCGACGATCAACGCGATGGCCGAGGAGGGCGTCGTCGAGAACGCAGCCCGGGTCGGCGAGGAGGTCTTCGAGCCCGGCCTGCGCGACCTGGCCTCCCGTCACCCGGTGATCGGTGAGGTCCGGGGCCTCGGCGTGTTCTGGGCACTCGACCTGGTGCGCAACCGGGAGACCCGGGAACCGCTGGTGCCCTACAACGCGGCCGGCGCCGACAACGCGCCGATGGCCGAGTTGCTGGCCGAGGCGAAGCGCCGCGGGCTGATCCCGTTCGTCAACATGAACCGGATGCACGTGGTGCCGCCGTGCACGATCAGCGACGGTGAGGCCAAGGAAGGCCTCGCGATCCTCGACGAGGTGTTCACCGTGCTGGACCGGCACTACCAGGGCTGATCCACGTTGCGGGGCGGGGCCGGTCGCGTTGGCGGCCGGCCCCGCGTCGCTGGACGGCACGTCACGGCGAGTTAATGAAACGGTACATCTTCTCTGCAATAGGCATGATCTACTCAAAAGGTGTCTCTACCGCTCTGCGTCCTCGCGCTCTCTCTCGGAACGGCGGTCGGTGCGGTACGCGGTAGCTGCCGATGTGCGTCCGCGCTCGCCGTTCTTGCTCCGGTCTGGGTCCTCGCCAACGGTCCCGTGGAGGGCCTGGTCCTCTGGACGCTCGACAGCGAGCACGGGCTCACGATGGCCGACCTGCTGACGATTCCGATGCTCTCGCTGGCAACCTGGCGGCTCGGACGGAGCACCGAGGTGCAGCGGTGGCTCGCTGCCCGGTCCGGGCCGGCGCCGCGTCCCCGGGTCGCACCACACCGGGTCACGCTGACGCGACTCGGCGGCCGACGGGCTCGGTCCGGCCCGCGCTCGGCGGCGCGCCTGTCCGACAGCGGCGTGACCATCGCCCCCGCCCGCGCCAGCAACCCCCACTGACCACCCGACGGGGTGGTTTCCCGAAAGCCAACCTCTGCGGGACCCGGGAGAGGTGGTCTTCCTACAAAACCCGCCCCGCGCCCGCCCTGCGGGCCCCGCGCGCCCGGTGCGGGTGGCGGTGTCCACAGCTTGGCGGCCGGGGCACCGGGCGACTGGCGCCGCCACTAGGCTCGTCGCGTGCGCGTCCTCGTAATCGGATCCGGTGCCCGCGAACACGCCCTGTGTACGGCGCTGGCAGCTGACCCCTCCGTCGAGCGTCTCGTCTGCGCTCCCGGCAATGCCGGCATCGCCGCGATCGCTCAGATCGAGCCGGTCAAGGCGACCGACCCCTATGCCGTCGCCGCGCTGGCCCGCCAGGTCGACGCCGACCTCGTGGTGATCGGACCCGAGGCGCCGTTGATGGCCGGCGTCGCCGACATGGTGCGCGAGGAGGGCGTCCCGGTCTTCGGCCCGGACGCCGCGGCCGCGCGCATCGAGGGTTCGAAGTCGTTCGCCAAAGCCGTGATGAGCGCGGCGCGCGTCCCCACCGCCGAATCCCGCACCTGCGACGACGCCCCACAGGTGGAGGCCGCCCTCGACCTGTTCGGCGCCCCGTACGTGGTGAAGGCCGACGGGCTCGCCGCGGGCAAGGGCGTCGTGGTCACCAACGACCGCGCCGCGGCCCTCGCCCACGCGGCGGAGTGCGGACGGGTCGTGATCGAGGAGTACCTCGACGGCCCGGAGGTGTCGCTGTTCGTCATCACCGACGGCAGCGCGGCCGTCCCGCTGCTCCCGGCGCAGGACTTCAAGCGCATCGGCGACGGCGACACCGGCCCCAACACCGGCGGCATGGGTGCGTACACGCCGCTGGCCTGGCTACCCGAAGGCTCGGTCGACGAGGTGATGCGTGATGTCGTCACGCCCACGCTCAACGACCTCGCCAGCCGGGGCACCCCGTTCGTCGGCGTCCTCTACGTCGGGTTGGCGATCACGGCCCGCGGGCCGCGGGTGATCGAGTTCAACGCGCGCTTCGGTGACCCCGAGACGCAGGTCGTCCTCGCGATGCTGGAGACGCCGCTGGCCGGGCTGCTGCACGCGGCCGCCACCGGGACGCTCGGCGCCCACCCGCCGCTGCAGTGGCGCGACGGCTCCGCCGTCACCGTGGTGATGGCCTCGGCTGGGTACCCCGGCACCCCGCGCACCGGGGACGTCATCACCGGCGCCGACCAGCCCGGAGTGCTGCACGCCGCGACCGCGCGCAACGACGCCGGAGAGCTGGTGACCAGCGGTGGCCGGGTGCTCTCGGTGACCGGCACCGGCGACGACCTGGCTGCGGCCCGCGCGGCGGCGTACGCGAAGGTCCAGCAGATCACGTTCGAGGGTGCCCAGTTCCGCTCCGACATCGCCGCCAAGGCCGAGGCCGACGAGATCACCGTCGCCTGACGGGTCACACGCTCCAGATCCGGAGTTTGCCGTCGGCCTCGGCGGCGGCGAGGTACTTGCCGGTCGGGCTGAACGCCAGCGCGTCCACGAACCGGAACTCGCCGGACGGCGGGTTGCCGACCGACCTGAGCGTCGTCGGGTCGTAGAGCTTCACCGGCCCTTCGATGCTGGCGCAGACCAGCATCTTGCCGTCCGGCCGGAACGCGAACGCGCCGATGGAATCGGTCTTCGGTACCGGGACCGTGCGCCCGGTGCGCGCGTCCCACTGGTGCAACCCGGACGCGCTGACGGTGGCGACCACTCGCCCGTCCGGTCGGTAGATCAACTCGTCCCCCGCCGTCCCCACGGTCGTCGACGGCGTGTCCGCCTGACGGATCCGCTGCCGCGTCGCGACGTCCCAGAACGACACCGAACCGTCGTCGGAGAGCGTGGCCAGCACCCTTCCGTTCGGGCTGAACTTCACGGCGGTCACCGCGACTTCGTACGCCGAATCTTCGGGCGTCGCTCGGATCGGAGCACCGAGCTGCTGGCCGTTCGTCGGATTCCAGAGCCGAACGGTCCCGTCCGCACTGGCGGTGGCGACCAACCGCCCGTTCGGTGAGAACGTCACACCGTTCACGACGCCCATCCGCCCGGCGCCGAACGGCCGGGTCACCAGCCGCCCGGTGTCGAGGTCCCAGACCTCCACCGAGCCGCGCATCCCACCGGCGACCAGCCGGCTTCCGTCCCGGCTGAACTCGAGCGACTTCATGTCCTGGGCCCCGGCCGCCGGCATGCCGTTCGTCGAGTCGAACCGCGCCAGCCGTGCCTTCCGCCCGACCTTCCACAGCGTGACGGTGCCGTCGACGTTGGCGGTCGCGTAGAGGTCGCCGTACCGGCGGTCGAACTCGACGTCGTTCGCCCGGACGTCGACGTCGGCAACCACCTTCCAGGTCGGTCCGAACGGCGACGGGGACGGGGTGACCGCGACGCTCGGAGCGCCGCCGTTCGTCACCCGGGGAGCGGCCAGCGCCGCCGCGGCCAGCCCGACGACCAACAGCAGCACCCCGACGCCGAGAATCCAGCCCAATTTCGAGCGGCGCGGTGGCGGAACCACCGCCATTTCCGGATCTTCTTCTCCGGCGAGCAGGGCCTGAATGCGTGCGGCAAAAACGTGGTCGCGGTCCAACTCGAATTGCAACGTTCGAATTGCCGCATCTTTCGCGTCGTCGTCCGTGGGATGCTCCGTTATTCGCTGATACGCACCGCGTCCGGCGTCGCTGAGCAGTAAACGATCGGCAACCGCTTTGAACAGTGATCCGAACGTGGGATCCGCTTCAGCCTCCGCCGGGTTCGCGTCCGCTCGTACCAAACGACTGGTTATCGCCTCGATGGCCTGAGAAGCGGGTACTGCGTCCACGGGTGTTTCCCCCTGTGCCAGTAGCGCTCGGCGGCCGTGGCTCGGCCGGGCGGAACAGGGGCAGAATAACGCGGACGCCGGGCTCTCCGGCTACGCTCACGCCATTTCCGTGCGGACGTCCGATGTCCGATTGAACGATGTCACCCAACGGGAATCGAGTGCGAAAACCACGCGTTCCGTGCGGACTGCCGCCGGTGTCTCAGTCGGCCTCAGACGCCGCCCAGGTGCCGTCGTCGCTCACCGTGATCCGGTAGGTCAAGTCGTCACCGTTCGTGAACATGAGAAGGCACTGGTAGGTGCCCACACCGGTCGCGTCGACGGCCTCCTCCAGGCAGACGGCGTCGGCGACCGTGACGCCGGCCGCGCTGCTCGACTCGAGCTGCCGCTCGAGCTGACCGGTCGTCATCACGGTCACCGACTGCAGGTAGGCCGGGATCGCCACCGCGATCGCCAGACCCAGGACGAGGGTCCAGAGCGCGAAGCTCCCGACCAGCGCACCCGCGAACACGGCCCAGTAGCGGCCGCCGGGGAGGCCGAGAGCGCGGGCGTCGCTGGAACGGCGGGCGGCAGAGATCGCGCCGAAGATCCCGAAGAGCACGGTGAAGACCCCCACCGGCCAGGCTTTCGGGCCGTCGAAGGCGGGTGCCCAGCTCGGAGCGGCGGCGTAGCCGTATCCGTAACCGGGCGAGTCGAAGCTCACCGGGCGCGCGGCCGGCGGGTAATCGCCCGGGAACGAGCCGGTCGGGGAGTACGGCGGGATCGAAGCAGCGCCGCGGGTCCAGGCCTGGTTCGCGCCGGCGAGCGCGGCGGCGGGGGCGGGGAGCGCGGCGTCGGGGACCGGGAGCGCGAGCGCGCGGTCCGGCGAGACGAACCGGACCTCGGTGGCCGGCGGGTCGAAGCCTTCGGGCCCGGCGATCGTGGGAAACGACAGCCCACCATCCGCGGTCGGCGTCGACTCGGCGGTGTTCGGGGTCGGCTGGTTCGCGGTGGAGCTGGTCATCGGGGCTCTCCAGGGAGGAAGCGTGGTTCGCGCTACCCCGACGTCGTCCCCCGTTCGTCGGACGCCATCTGATTCGGGCATCCGCACCCGCTCTGCACCGGCGGCGAAACGGTGGGCCCGAAGCATCAGGTGCGGACCGGACCGGCCGATGAACCGGTCATGCGGACGCTCGGCGGTCGGCGCCGTGGGCTGCGTGTCCTCGCCGCCGCCGCGATCAGCATCACCACCCTCGCTGCGGGTGAGCCGACCTCGACGAGCCTCGAGCGCGCTTTCGCGCAGCCCGGTAACGCACTGGTGGCCACCGCGGCCGCCACCACGCCGAACGCCCAGCGGGCCATCGTCCGCAGCCGTGCGCTGTTCACCGCGCCCGGCAGCGCGGCAGCCGTCGCCCTGGCCAGAACCCCGCGGTCGGATACCCGCACCCGAACGCTGCTCGGCAAGATCGCCGGCCAACCGCAGGCGGTGTGGCTCGGTGACTGGCTCAGCCCGGTGAAGGCGCGGACGCAGGCGGCGTCCCTGGTAGCCGCCGCGAAGAAGGCCAACAAGCTGCTGCCGGTCGTGCTCTACAACATCCCGTTCCGTGACTGCGAGGGCTACTCCGCCGGTGGCGCGAAGAGCGATACCGCCTACCGCACCTGGGTGAACCACGTCGCGGCCGGTCTGGCCGGTGGCAAGGTCGTCGTGGTCCTGGAGCCGGACGCGCTACCCCACCTCGATTGCCTCACCGCCGCCCGGCAGGCGTCCCGGCTGGCCTTGCTGCGGTACGCCGTGGCGAAGCTGACGAACACACCCGGCGTCGCCGTGTACCTGGACGCCGGGCACAGCTCGTTCAAGCCGGCCGCCACGATCGCCACCCGGCTGGAGCAGGCCGGCATCGACCAGGCCGCCGGGTTCGCGTTGAACGTCGCGAACTTCCAGACCACGGCGCGCGAGCTGGAGTACGGACGGCAGGTCTCGGCCGCCTCCGACGGTGCGCACTTCGTGATCGACGTGAGCCGCAACGGCAACGGCCCCTGGACCGGCACGCTGTCCTGGTGCAATCCACCGGGACGGGCGCTCGGGGCTCGGCCGACCACCTCGACCCGCGACCCGCTACTGGACGCGACGCTGTGGGTGAAGACGATCGGGCTGTCCGACGGCACCTGCCGAGCCGGCGCACCGAAGGCGGGTGTCTGGTGGCAGGCGTACGCGATCGGGTTGGCGTCCCGCGCGCGGTGGTGATCCCCGGCCGCTCAGAGCTCGGAGATCGCTCGCCGCAGGAACGCCTGTTCGGACTCGTTGTCGGTGCGGGCCAGCGCGGCCTCGAACGCGGCCCTGGCCTCGGCGTTGCGGCCGAGGCGGCGCAGCAGGTCGGCGCGGACGGCGTGGAACAGGTGGTAGTCGCCCAGCGGTAGTGCGTCGACGAGCGGAAGTGCCGCAGCCGGCCCCTCCACCTCGGCGATCGCGACGGCCCGATTGAGCGCGACCACCGGGGTCGGGGTCAGCGTCAGCAACTGGTCGTAGAGCCGCCGGATCTGGGTCCAGTCCGGTTCCGGTCCGTCGGTGTGCACCGCGCTGATCGCCGCCTGCACCTGGTACGGGCCGGGCTGCCCGCGCCGCAGGCATTGGCGGACGAGAGCGCGACCCTCCGTGACCAGCGTCGCGTTCCACTTCGATCGGTCCTGCGCCGTGAGAGGTACCAGCGTGCCGTCGGCGCCCACCCGGGCGTCCCGGCGGGCTTCGGCGAGCAACATCAGCGCCAGCAGCCCTCGCGCCTCGGGTTCGTCGGGCATCAGCTCGACCAGGAGCCGGCCCAACCGGACCGCCTCCGCGCAGAGCTCGGCGCGGACGAGCCGGTCACCGGCGCTGGCTGCGTACCCCTCGTTGAAGATGAGGTAGACGACCGCGAGCACGGCGCGCAGGCGGTCCGGCAGGTCGGCCTCCCGCGGCATCCGGTACGGGATGCGAGCCGCGGCGATCTTCTTCTTCGCGCGGGTGATCCGGGCCGCCATCGTCGGCTCGGGCACCAGGAAGGCGCGTGCGATCTCCGGAGTCGTCAAGCCACCGAGCAGGCGCAAGGTGAGGGCGACCCGCGCGGCCGGTGCGAGCGCGGGGTGGCAGCAGGTGAAGATCAGCCGGAGCCGGTCGTCCTGCACGGCACCCACCTCCTCCGGTGGCTCGTCGTCCAGCAGGGCCACTGCCTGGGCATGGCGCGCGTCCCGACTGCGCTCGCGGCGGAGGCGGTCGATGGCGCGATTGCGGGCAGTGGTGATCAGCCACCCGGCGGGGCTGGGTGGCACACCCTCGGTCGGCCAGCGGCCGACGGCGGCGGTGAACGCGTCCTGGACGTACTCCTCGGCCAGGTCGATGTCGCCGCAGACGCGAACCAGGACGGCGACCGTGCGCCCGTACTCGGCCCGGAACACGGCCTCGATCTCCTCGATCGTGGCCCTGGGGCCGGCGCCGTCCGCTACGGGTGCCGGTCCGTGCGCCGCCGGGCTGTGGCGCACGGAGCCGGTGTCCGGGGTGGTCAGGAGCCCGCCCAGTGGAAGGGACGGACCTCGATCGGCAGCCCGATCGTCGCGGCGGTCTTCCGCCCCCAGCGCAGCGCTTCGTCCAGATCCTCGGCCTCGATGACCGTCAACCCACCGAGGTACTCCTTGGCCTCGATGAACGGGCCGTCGGTGAGCAGTACCTCGTCGCTGGACAGGGACCCGTTCGGGAGGAGTTCGCCGGTCGTCCGCACCACGGTCGCGGTGCTCGGCGCCTCCAGGCCGCCGGAGAACACCCAGGCGCCGGCGTCCCTCATCTCCTGCTCGAGCTTCGCGACGTTCTCCATGATCCCGGCGAGGGTCTCCGGCTGTGGCGCCTCGCCCTCGGGCTGGTAGACGCTGAGCAGGTACTGAGCCATCGTGAAACTCCGTTCGATCGGTTGCTCCGTCAGCCCTTACACGAACGGACCCCGGCCGGATCGACAACTCCTCCGAGAAATTTCAGTGTCGGCGCGCCACCCGGCGGTGGGCGGCGTACGCACGGGAGATCAGCCGGACCCGCGGTGGCATCCGCGACCACACCGCGCCCATCGTCCGCATCACCCGGCGGAACCGGCGTTCGTCACGGTCGGTCCAGGTGATCCCGAGCTTCTCCCGGACCACCGGCGGGAACACCCCGTGGTTCAGCCACCGCAGCGGCCGGGCGACGAGGGGTGCGGCACCGCGCCAGAGAACCTTCGGCACGCCCGGGTAGGGCGAGTCGCCGAAGTGGTCGAAGAGCTGCAACAGCCGTAACGCCGCCGGCGTCGGTTCCAGGACGTCGGCGCACATCCGGTCCCAGTACGCGCAGAAGGCGGCGTAGTCGGGAGGCACTGGGCGCATGCTCAGCCCGTACATCGCGTACCAGTCGACCGACTCCCGGTAGAGCTGCTCCTTCTGCGCGGCGGTCAGCTCGATCCCACCGATCTCGATGCCGAAGAAGATCGCCCGGACGAACGTCGCGTGGGCCCAGTAGTACGTGTCCGGGTCGAGCGCGTGGTACCGGCGGCCCTGGTCGTCGACGCCGGTGATCGGCTCGTGGTACCGGCGGATCTGTTCGGCGGTCGCCGCGGCGTCCGAGCCGTCGTACACGACACCGAGAATCTGCGGGAGCGAGCGGATCAGCCGGTCCCAGGGATCGTCGTAGACGTCGGAATGTTGCGTCACGCCGGCCCCCAGCGCCGGAAGCATGTTCTGGAGAATTCCGTACGCCGCTCCGTGGAGGTAGCCGAGCCGGGAGCCGAAGTGCTGCCAGACCATCGAGTTCGGCCCGAACGGCTCCGGCGTCACCCCGTGCGCCGCGGTAGCCGGAGCGTCCATGGATCCTCCCCGCAGAGCACTCTGGTGGCATCCCTGCCACCAATTAGACCGAACCATGCCACGGTCGAGGAATGAGGGGAACAGCCGCTAACCGGTGTTCCCGAAGTGGGAATCCCGCGCGTTCGGGAATTGCGGGGGCAGTGTGGAGGCTGATCGGCGCTACGGAGGAACGGATTATCGTCCGAACGGACGATCACCCTGGTCACGGTATTGGCGCTTCCGTCGTCTCTATTAAATGAACCTAGTAAAAGCGTGAAGACGGCGCAGTTGGTTTGGTGTCGCATCGGAACCCACCTAACGTACCGAATGCAAGTGGGGATGCAGTCATGGGGTGGGGGAGCCGATGCGGGTGATCGCTGGGCGATACGAATTGCAGAGAGAATTGGGCGTGGGGGGAATGGGGGCAGTCTGGCTGGGGCGGGATCAGGTACTAGGGCGATCGGTGGCGATCAAAGAGGTTCGGCTGGCGCCGGTGGACGCGGTCGGCACCACGAAGCTCACCGCGGCAGCGTTCCGGGAGGCGAGGACCGCGGCAGCTCTGAGCCACACCCATATCGTGCCCGTGTACGACGTGGTGGAGCACCGCAGCCGACCGTGGATCGTGATGCTCGCGATCGAGGGGCCGACGCTCCTCCAGCGGGTCCTGGACAGTGGGCCGCTCGACGTCGACACCGTGGCGACGATCGGGGCGAGCCTGGCGTCGGCGCTGGACGCCGCCCACGAGCAGGGCATCGTGCACCGGGACGTGAAGCCCGCCAACGTTCTGCTCGCCACCGACGACCATCCGTGGCTCACCGACTTCGGGATCGCCCAGACGCTCGCCGGGGCGTCGTCGACCTCGTGCCGGGCGAAGGGGAGCCCGGGGTACGCCGCACCGGAGCAGGTGCGCGGGGAGCCGCCGGGTCCGGCGGTGGACGTCTTCGGGCTCGGCGCGACGCTGTACTACGCGGTCGAGGGTGAGCACGCGTTCAGCGGCGACGACGGCTGGGCGACGTTGATGGCGCCCGAGTTCGGAGTGGTCCGTACGCCGGAGCGAGCGGGCTGGTTGGAACCGATCCTGCTGCGCATGCTGGCCCGGCGCCCGGCCGACCGTCCGACGCTCACCCGGATCCGAGAGGCCTTGCGGACGGGTCGGCTCCCGCAGCGTCGCGGTCCCGTGCGTGGGTGCTTGCCGCGGCTGCGTCGTCGCTGAGACGTCGCCTACTCCGCCGCGGCGGCACTGGCCGGCGTCACGGTCGCGACGAGGGCACGGTGATCACCCACCGGAAGAATGCGGGAGTGCACGGACTCGACCGTGAGTCCCTGCGTGATCACGTAGTCGATGGTCCGATCGGGGTGCCGCAGCGGAAAGGTCTGCAGCCCGGCCGTCGCGATCCAACCGGCCGCCTCGACGGCCGGGACCACTACCGACGGGGGCAGGTTGAGGTCACCCATCAACAGGTGCGGACCAGGGCGGCGGCGAAGCACGTCGATCACGGACGCGAGCTGGATCTCCGCGAGCGCCGGCCGGAAGTCGAGGTGGGTGACGCCGACCGAGAGCGTCTCCCCTGCGGTGTGCACGTGAGCGAGGATGGCGACCCGCTGCTCGGCCCCCTCGTACCGGGACGTCTGGGGCAGGATCACGACCTCGCGATCACCGAGGTCGCCGTCGACGAGCAGCGCGTTGCCGTACTCACCGCCCTCCATCTCCATGGCGGCCCCGAAGCACGACTGCATGCCGGTCTCCTCCGCCGCGAGCGCGGTGAGGTCGGTCCCGCCGGAGCGGGTGGTACACCGGTCCACCTCCTGCAGGGCGATCACCGAGGCACCCAACTCGGCGCAGGCCTTGCCGAGCAGCCCGGGCTCGATCGAGCCCGACTCGGTCCGCCCGTGCTGGATGTTGAACGTTGCGACAACCACGGACCCCATCCGGGTGCCCCTTTCTGTCTGCCTTAAAGGCGCTTACCCCGCAGGTGGGTCACACATGTTTGGGAGGCGGAACGGGTAGCGATCGGTCATCTCCCCACGATGAGAGCTCTGCTGGATGAGAGGACACGATGCACCCGCCACGCCTCCCGCTCCCCGGCGACGTCGACCGGGCGGTGGCCGACGACCACGTCGTCGTGCTCCGCCTGCTCGAACACCTCCAGGCGGGGCCCGGCGACCGCCGGGCGCTCGCCGATCAGCTAGTGCACCGGTTCTCGTTGTTGTCCACCGGGATGGAGCAGGTGGTCCTCCCTGCACTGGAGAAGTACAGCGGCGACGCCGGGCCGCGGCCGACCTCCGCGATCGTCGCCGAAGCGATCAGCGGGCAGCACGCGGCGAAGGAGCGGCTGGCCGTGCTGGACGCCGCCGAGCCGGGCGAGCCGGAGTTCGCGCAAGCGCTGCTCCGATTGATCGAGGGCACCCGGGTCCACCTCGCCCAGGTCGCGGACGAGTTGCTGCCGGTGCTGCGCGCCTCCGGTGCAGACCTGCAGGCGCTCGGCCGGGAGTATTTGGCGGCGCGTCGACGCTCGTCCGGCCACGCGCACCCCGATGCTCCGGCGTCGCCGGCTGCGTCCCGGATCGTCGCGGCCGTGACCTCGGTGATCGACGGGCTCCGTGATCGGTCGTCCGGGCGCACCGACCGGCTGGCCACCGACGCATCCGGGTTGCTCGACCACGACGCCCAACTGGTGATGGACGCGTTCGCGCGGCTGGAGCCAGCGCCGCTGGACACGCTGGAGGTGGCCGAGGCGCGGCAGCGCCCGTCCATCGCGTCCGTGGTGTCGGCGCCGCCCCCGGTGCCGGTGGGGAAGCAGACGATCGCCGGTGTGCCGGTGGTGCTGTTCCGGCCGACCGGAGCCGAGGAGCAGTTGCCGGTCGTCGTGTACGCGCACGGTGGCGGGGGTGTGCTCGGCGAGGCCGTCGACGCCACCGCGCAGGCGCTCTGCGATCAGCTGGACAGCGCGGTCGTCAGCGTCGACTACCGGCTGGCGCCGGAGCACCCGTTCCCGGCCGGACATGAGGACTACCGGGCCGTGCTGGAGTGGGTGCTGGCGAACGCGGCGGAGTTGGGTGCGGACCCCGCCCGGGTCGTAGCGGCCGGGGAATCGATGGGCGCGAACATCGCCGCGTCGGCGTGCCTAGGGCTGTCCGGAACCGGGTCGGTGGGCTCCCGGCGGCCGGCGGCGCTGCTGATGATCGTGCCGGTGACCACCGTACGGCAGGACACGCCGTCCATGCTGGACGCAGCGGACGCGGCGACGCTCGACCGGCCGTCGTTGGACTGGTTCCTCACGCACCTGTTCGCGCAGCCCACCGACGCGGTGGATCCGCGCTTCGCCGTGCTGGAGGCACCCACGGAGGCGTTGGCCGCGCTGCCGCCGACCCACGTGATCACCGCCGACCGCGACCCGCTGCGGGACCAGGGCGAGCAGTTCGCCGTGCGACTGGCCGAGGCGGGCGTACCGACGACCGTGCGCCGCTACGCAGGGGTGCCGCACGGGTTCTTCGCCCTCGGCGCCGACGTGCAGGCGTCCGTCCAGGCGCAAATGGACGCCGCCGAAGCGATCCGCCCCCACCTCGCGTAGCGCTTACTACGGTGCTGGGGCCCGCCCACGGCAGCGTCGCCCTGGACGGGCCGCCACTACCTACCGCCGGCGCGTAGTACTTCTAGGAAGGTGCGGATGAACACCTTCACGTCGAGCCAGAGGGACCAGTTCTCGATGTAGTAGTTGTCGAACCGCGCACGGTCGGAGATCGGCGTGTCCCCGCGCAGGCCACTGACCTGAGCCAGGCCGGTGAGCCCGGCAGGCACCCGGTGCCGGTACGCGTACTGGCGGTGCTCCGCGGAGAACCGCTCGACGAAGTACGGGCGCTCCGGCCGCGGTCCGACGATCGTCATGTCACCGCGCAGGATGTTCCAGAGCTGTGGCAACTCGTCCATCGACGTCCGGCGCAGGACCCGGCCGACGGGGCCGACCCGGCTGTCCTCCGCGATCGACCAGTTGGTGGCGGACTCCGCCTCGTTGCGCGGCCGCATCGAGCGGAACTTGTACAGGACGAACGGCCGCCCGTCGCGCCCGACCCGCTGCTGCTCGAACAGCACGCCCGGACCGCCCTCCAGCCGCACCGCCACCGCGATCAGGGCCAGCAGCGGGCTGAGCAGGACCAGCCCGACCGCCGCGACGATGAGGTCGACCGCCCGCTTCATCAGCCACATCGGGCCGTTCAGCCGGGGCTGCCGGATGCGCATGATCGGGATCGCGCCGATGTGGTCGGGCAGTCCGGTCTGGGTGTGGAACTCGCGCATCCGCGGCACGACCAGCAGGTCGCAGCGGGAGGCACGGGGGCGGCGCACCAGTTCGACCAGGCGCGCGTCGTCCGAGGTGTCGGCGACCAGCAGGACGTCGGCTCCGGTCACGCGGATGACGTTCTCGATCTCGTCCAGACCGCCGCGCCACGGCACGTCGATGCCCTCGGCCGGCCCGGCGTCGCTGACGTGGGCGGCGACCCGGAGCCCGTACTGCGGGTAGCGCCGGAGGAGGTCGGTGAGCTCCATCGCGGCTTCCCCGGACCCGACCAGGACGGTGCCGTGCGCGACCAGTCGGGCGCGGCGTCCGTACAAAATGATCTGTCCGGTGAGGAACCGCCCGACGATGACGAGCGCCATCGCCGCCGCGGCGGCACGCAGGAAGTTGCCGAGGATGACGGTGTCCTCGTGCCGGATCGAGGTGATCACGGCGACCACCGCAGCGGCGGTGAGCAGCCGTCCCAGCAGCAGCGGTAATTCGTCGAGGATGCTCAGGTGGAGTCGCGCGCGGTAGCGGCCGCCGGTGGCGAAGAGCGCAACGGTCAGCAGGGCCATCGAGAGGACGGCCTTGAGGTTGCC
This sequence comes from Cryptosporangium minutisporangium, assembly GCF_039536245.1. NCBI lineage: Bacteria > Bacillati > Actinomycetota > Actinomycetes > Cryptosporangiales > Cryptosporangiaceae > Cryptosporangium > Cryptosporangium minutisporangium. The sequence goes on from NZ_BAAAYN010000044.1 coordinate 241,569, forward strand.
CAGCGTCCAGATGGCCGGGATCGACAGCATGACCAGGTCGACCGGGAGGACGATGTAGTACGCCTTCATGTGCGGCACCCACTTGCGCAGGCGTCGCTTGATGAACCCGTCGCGCGGCGCCGCTGGCGCCGCCGGTTCGGTCAGTGGCTGTGTCGTAAGGGGATCGACATCGACCACCGGGTGTTCACCAGTTATCTGCGACACCATTCCCACCCCTGAGAAACGGGCTTCGAGGCCCGTGGTCGGTTGACGGCAGTTGGGTTGTCGGATCACGCGTAGCGAGGATGTAATGCCCCGGTCACACAATGACGCGTAATGCTGGCGTCACATCATGATCGCTCCTCCTCGACCTGCTGTCTCCCCCTGAGAGGGTGACGACCTCGATGTTTAACGAGGGATTAACGGGTTCCGGGTCGTCCGATCGAACTGCTGACCAGGCAATATTCGGGGCTCTGAGGGAATCGTCGGCTATCCGACTCGCCCTTTGGCTGAAAGGTTGATAACGACCGGACGGCTGGCGGGTGGAGCACTCCGGGCGGTTGATCTTGAGCCTCGGAATGTGACAGGACATCGCTGTCGTTGTGGACCATTACTGGGCTGCCCGACTTGCCGTATAAATCCCGTTGCGAGCTGGGATACCCTGGTCGTTCGTCACTTGGCCAGTGCGCTGCGGAAGCCCGCGACCGCGCGTTCGGCGGCGCTCTCCCAGGACAATTCCTTCTTCATGAAGCGGTAGCCGGCGATGCCCATGCGTTCGGCGTCGGCTGGGGAAGAAAGCAGCGCCAGCAGGGCCTCCGCGAATCCGTCGGGTGTCGGCTGGGCAAGCAATCCGGTCTCGCCCGCCAAGACGACGTCACGCATGGATCCGACGTCCGTCGCGACGACGGGTCGAGCGAACGTATATGCCATGTGCACCACGCCGCTGATATTGACGATTTCATAGGGAAGGGCGACGACCCGGGCTCCGGCGAACAGACCAGGCACATCTTCCATCGCGACATACCCCGGCTTCAATTGGACGCCCGGGATCTCGGCGGCTTGCTTGGTCACCGCGTCCAGATCGAGGTCCGCCATCACCGGACCCGCCACCACGAGCTCCGCGGTCGGCATCTCCGCACGGACCTTCGCGAAGGCGCTGAGCAGCATGGGGATGTTCTTGTACCGCGTCCAGGTCCCGAAGAAGACCACCCGCGGCGGAGTCGTGCTCGCGCCGGGCGTCTGGGCGGCGGCGGGCGCGAAAGTGGAGTACTCGCCGTGGCCGATCACGGCGGTGCGCTGCACCTCGGGGTAGGCCTTGACCAGGTCGTCCCGCGGTCCGGGGCCGAGCGTCAGCACGAGGTCGAACGCCCGGTAGGCCGCCCGCAGCGCCCGCATCGTCACCGGGTCGGACTTCTCGACCGAGTCGTGGTCGCCGCTGACGTCGTACGGCGTCGGGTTGTGCGCGACCTCGGCGATGACCGTGCCCGGCCGCCGCTTCTTCGCGAGACGCACCGCGAAGTAGCTGTCCAGCGCGAACCGCATCTCGCCCAGTTGGACGACGTCCGGGCGGGTGCTGCGGACGTGCCGCACGAGCTTCGTCCAGGAGTACGTCAGCCGCGCGGCGCGCCAGACCCGGCGAACCTTCCGGAACCAGTTGGCCTCGCCGGTGTCGGCGCCGGGATGCCAGGTGGGGAAGAACGATCGGACGGTGAAGCCGGGGACGTTGGTGGACAGCTCCGGCTCCGGGCCGGTCAGCAGCGTCACCTGGTGACCGAGCGAGGCGAGCGCCTCGCCCAGCATGAAGTTGAACTGGAACATCCCTCCGCTGGGGAGGAACTCCACGAGGACGATGGTCAGCGGGGTCTGATCCGCGGACGTCTCATTCGACGTCTCGCCGACGGTGTTGCTCGCGGTCACGAAAAGAGAACCCGTTCGTCGGCCGAGTTGGACTCGGTGGTGGACGGTGTCGGATCCGTCTTCGTCGACGGTGTCTCGGTCTTCTTCTCACCCTTGCCCGCCCACTCGGACGTGCCGGTGAAGCCGTTGGGTGTCTCGGCGGTGGCGTCGGCGGCGGCCGGAGCTGCCGCCGCCGCGGGGGCCGCCGTCGGGGTGGCCGAGGACGCGGCCGAGAACGGCGGACGCCGGACCGGTCGGCGTGCTCGGCGCCGGGACTGCAGCACCTGGTAGGCCGCCTGCTGTACGGCGAGCGCGACCGCCAGCGCAGCGATCACCGTGCCGCCGAGGACGATCCACGGCGCGGTACCCGCCGAGTACGCGGTGCCGGCCGCCGGTCGCACCTGCGTCGCGGTGTAAGGCTTGATCATCGACTGCAGGTAGGTGGCGCTCAGCGCCGCGGTGCGGTCGGCGACCTGCTCGGCGATGCCGGCGGTGCTCGCCTCCGCCTCGATCAGCAGCACCGACGTGGACGGCACCACGGTCACGGTCACGGTGGTGTCGGCGGCCTCGGCGGTGGAGAGGCCCAGCGCCTTCTCGGCCTCGGTCTCGAAGCGCCCGCTCTGGGCGACCTCCGCCATCGTGGCGACCACCTGGCCCCGACTGAGTGTCTCCAGGAAGCTCGCCTGTTCCTGGGCGTCCAGAGTGCTCGCCGGCAGCACGATCAGCGAGGTCTCCGCCTTGTAGCGGCCCTGCTGAGTCAGCGCGAACACCGCGCCGGCGGCCAACACGAGTAACGCCGCGACCACAGCGATCTGCAGGCTGCGCCGCAACGGCTGGAAATCACTCACTGGACGGTCCCATCTTTGGTGCTCGGCTGCGTCCTGCGGCATCGCGCCTCGGGCGCGGCGACCTGACCAGCACCGATCGGTAGGCGGCCGCGAGGCGGGCGCTCAGTATCGGCAGGTCGTGCCGCTCCTCGGCGCGTTTCCGTGCTGCTGCTCCGATCGTCTGGCGCCGTGTTTTCGACGCAAGTACGTCCGCTAGCGCTTCGGTCAGGGCCGGTACGTCGCCGGGCTCGACCACCCGACCCTCGACACCGTCCCGGATCATCGTCGGTACTGCTCCGATCGCGGTGGCCACGACCGGCAGACCGCTGGCCATCGCTTCCAGGATGGCCATCGGTTGGCCCTCAAGATAGGACGGAAGGACAAACACGTCGGCGTCCCGCAAGCGCACCCGGACCTGTTCGCCGTACTCCGGCCCGACGGCGGCGTCCGCCAGCCCGGCGGACTCGAGTGCGCCCATCACCCGGGCGTACTCCTCGTCCGGGGTGGGGCCCTGGCCGCCGATGATCACCAGGTTGAACCGCACGCCTCGCGTCCGGAGGTCGGCGCAGGCCGCGGCGAGTTCCGGTACGCCCTTGCGGGCGCAGACGACGCCGACGAACAGCACGGTGGGGACGTCGGCGTCGAGGCGCGCGAGTTCGAAACTCCCCACGTCCACCGCGTTGTCGACGGTCTCAACCGGCGTCTTCGGCAGGATCTCGGAGAACGTGCTGGTACCGGCGTCGGAAACCGTGAGCACCAGCGCGCTGACCCCGACCGCACGGAGGATCCGCCGGTCCCGGGCGCTGTAGTCGGCGACCTCGGGTCGTCCGGCGTTGCCGGTGGCCGAGTGGACGTGGGCGACGACGCCCCGGGTGCCTGCCCGCGCGGCCAGGCAGAGCGCCGCCGCCCGGATCGTCGGCAGCCCCGGGTCGGCGACCAGCTGGACGTGCACGACGTCGGCGCGCCGGGCGGCTTCGAACGTCTTCCACGCGTCGCTCAGCGCGTGGGTGATGTTGGAGAAGACCAACTTGCCGCCCTGGCGGGTGGCGGTGCGGGCGGTGTTGAGCAGCTCGACGTCGAACTCGGCGGCCAGGCGCGGATCGGCGGTGATCGTCTCGGCGAACGTGGCGATGCCACCGCGCATCGGTGCCGCCTCGGCGACCACCACCACGCGTGGGCGGGCAGGAACAGTCACGCGGCCGTCCCCACCGGCCGGCCCGCCGCGGCCTCCTCGTACAGGCCGCGCAGCTGCCGCGCCCAGTTCACCGCGTCGAAGTGCTGTTCGACGTGCGAGCGGGCCGTCACTCCCATCGCCGCGCGACGGGACGGATCATCGAGCAGGGAGATCAGCGCGTCGGCGATCGCGTCGGCGTCGCCGGGCGGGGTAAGCAGGCCGGTGACACCGTCCTCGACGATGTCCGGGATCCCGCCGATCCGGCTCGCGACCACCGGACGAGCGCACCCGGCCGCCTCGATCAACACCGTCGGCAGGTTCTCGCCGTAGGTGGAGGGCAGCAGGACGACGTCCGAGGCCCGCAGAATCGCGGCCACATCGGACCGGGCACCGGCGAAGACGACGTCGTCCTGCAGGCCGGCCTCGGTGACCTGGCGGCCCAGGTTCTCGGTCTCGTTACCAGCGCCGACGAGTAGCAGGCGGGCATCGGGGCGAGCCGCGCGCACCAGCGGCCAGGCCCGCACGGCGTGCGTGATGCCTTTGAAGTCGCGGTGAGCGGCGAGCACGGTGACGACCGGACGGCCGGTGAGACCGAACTCGGGCGGCATCAGCGAGGGGCCGGGGGAGAAGTGGGCGAGGTCGACGCCGTTGTGGACGACGACCCAGTTCTTCGGGATCCGACCGGACTTGCGGTACTTCTCGGCGAACGACGCCCGGGACGCCTCGGAGACGAAGATCGTGCGGTAGGAGCGGCTGGCCACCTCGACGGCGAGCTTCTCCCGCCACGCCGCCCGGCCCGGCAACGGCCGGTGGACGTGGTGGAACGTGCAGAGCGCCTTCCGGCCGGCGAGCTTCGCGGCGGGCACCGCCAGCGTCATCGCCATCTCCAGATGGGCGTGGACGACGTCGGCGCCGGACTCCTTGATCGCGGCGGCCAGCAGACGCGGGGCGCGGGGATCGAGCGTGCGGCGGATCCCGAGATAACGAGGAGTCAGTCCGGACTCGCGCAGCAGCGGTTCGAGTTTCGAGTGCTCGTCCGACGGGGGTAACAGGCTGAGCACGTCCATCTCGAACCCGGCGGTACCGGCGACCCGGCCGAGTTGCGCGATCAGTGTTTCGGCGCCTCCTAACCGAAACGCGTCAACGAGCGTCAGGACCCGAACCATATAACTCCCACCCGTGGACGCCTTAGGCAGTGCGGCCGACATCTGTTCACGTCGACAATGTCTGGTTGCAGAAGATTACGCAGCGTGCCCGTCGACAACGACGGGGCGAATAGATCGGGGCTGGTTTCGCCGCCCACGTTAGCATGCGCTCGGGTCACGGTTCCGGAGCCGACAGAACGCCCGATGCCCGCCGTTCGGCGGCCCGCGAATGGGACATTCAACTGCCTGGGGGGAGGAAACGTGTCACAGTCCAGCGCTTCCGAGGACGCGATCGACGGACGTGACCCCGGAAGAGAGGACCGTGAACCGCCCGTTCAGCCGAGCTTGGCGGGGGCCGCCACCAGGGGTTTTCTCTGGACGACGCTCGCCTGGGGCGGTAACCGTCTGGTGGTGCTGGCGCTCACCGCGTTACTAGCGCGCCTATTGGTTCCGGAGGATTTCGGCCTCGTAACTGCGGGGTTGACGATCATCACGTTCTTTGACGCCGCTCTCGATCTCGGCGTCGGCTACGCACTCGTGTACGAACAGGAACGGGGAATTAACGCGCGGGTACGGCTCGCCGCCGGACTGAATCTGGCACTCAGTGCATCGCTCTGCCTAATCGGTGTGGCGGCGTCGCCGCTCATTGCCCGGCTATTTGGCGAATCGGACCAGACGGCCTTATTTGCCACGCTCTTTCTCTACCCGCTGTTCCGTGGCGCCAGCCAGGTGAACGACGCGGTCCTGAAACGTGACATGTTGTTCAAGAAGCGCACGGTCGCGGACCTGACCAGGGCCGGTGTACGGGTCGCGGTGTCGGTCCCGCTGGCGCTGACCGGCTACGGCGCGTGGAGCATCGCGCTCGGGATCATCGCCGGCGAGGCGGCGTGCGCACTGTTCATGTGGATGCTGGTGCCGATTCGCCCGGACTTCCGGCTGCGCTGGAGCAAGATCAAGACGCTGGTGTCGTTCGGCGGCGCGGTGACCGGCGTGCGGGTGCTCGGATCGTTCCGCGCGAGCGTCGACTACCTGTTCATCGGCAGCGTGCTCGGCTCCGCCGCGCTCGGCTACTACGGGATGGGCTACCGGCTTCCGGAACTCGTCATCGCGAACGTCCTGTGGATCTTCACCACGGTGGCGTTCCCGGTGTACGCCCGGGCGCGCGTCGAGGGCCTGGACAAGCTGCGAACGACGATGCTGAAGGCCACCCGGCTGGTGGCGTTGTTCGGCCTCACCGCCGGCACGACGCTCGCCGTGCTGGCCCCGCTCGCGATTCCGGTGATCTTCTCGGCGACCTGGGAGCCCGCCGTCGTCCCGATGGCGCTGATCTCGTTGGCGCTGGCCTGCCAGTCGCTGGGTTGGGCGAGCGGCGACGTCTTCTCGGCCCTCGGCCGGCCGGGTTTGCTGCTCGCGGTCGACATCCCAGCGACGATCATCGTCACGATTGCGTTCGGTGTCGCGGCTCCGCAGGGCATCGCCGCGGTCGCCGCCGTGCACATCGGATTCGAGATCGTCTACGCGATCATCCGGGTGACGATGGCAGTCCGCGTCACCGGCGTGGCGGCCAGCGCGATGGCGCGGACGCTCGCCCCCGGGTTCGCGGTCGCAGCCGCGGTCGCCGCGGTCGGTCTGCCGCTGCGCTCGTTGTTACCCGAGAACTCGTTCTGGTCGCTGCTGGCGCTGACCGCCGCGTGCGGTGCGGTGGCGTTCGTCGTGGCCGGGCTGACGGCCCGACGCGAGTTGCTCGGCGTGCTCGGCGCCGTCCGCGATCGTGCGGCGCCACGTGCGGTCCCCGCCGCCTGAGGTTTGGCGGTCGGCTCGGCGGGCAACGGATGCGGCATGAGCGCTGCCATGTGGATCGCCATCGCGATTGCCCTGCTCGCCGGACTCATCGGCGTTCCGCTGGCCCTGCGGCGGGGCGAGCGGGAGAAGTAGTCCCAGGCTTCAGGAGAAGAACTCGTCGTAGCTACGGCGGATGACGTCGGGAGCGAATCGCTTTTCCCAGGTCTCGCGGGCAGCCGCGGACAGTGTTCGGTTGGTGGTGGGGTCGGCGGCCCGGGCCAGCAGCGTCGCCAGCTCGGCCGGGGTCGAGCCGACCAGGCAGCCGTTCTCCTCGCTGACCTCGGTGCCCTGCACGCCGTACGGCGTCGCGACGACCGGCAACGATCGGGACAGCGCCTCCAGCACCTTGATCTTGATACCGCTGCCCACTCGGAGCACCGACAGCAGTGCCGAGCAGCCGGCCAGGGTCTCGCCGAGGTCGTCCACCCAGCCGACGAACTTCACGTGCTCGCCCCAGCGCGCCGCCTCCGGGACGCCGACCTCGGTGCCCTTGCCGATGACCAGCAACTCGAAGTCCGGCAGCGCGGCGAGTACCTGGTCGCGGCAGTTGCTCAGGAACCAGGCCAGACCGTCGGCGTTCGGGGCGTAGTCCAGCCCGCCGAGGAACGCGAACCGCGCCCCCACCGGTGCGCGTTCGAGCGGCGCCACGTCGGGTAGCATCGGCAGCAGCGTGTGGATGTCGGTGCGGCCGGTGAACGTGCGCAGGCGGTTGGTCTCCTCGTCGTTGACCAGCAGCGTCGCGTCGAACCAGGCCGGCTGGTTCCGCTCGGACGCGCCGACCAGGCGGCTCTCCAGCCGGAGCAGCGGCCGGTACACCGACTTGCGGCTCAGCAGCGGACGCGCCGGGCCCGGCAGCATCTTGTGGAACTCGCCAAGCGGGTTGACCTGCCTGTTGCTGGGTCCGTTCAGCTCCCGCAGCATCGTCTTGTAGCGCTCGGAGAACAGATCGTCCTCGTACAGGACGCGCCGCCGACGCGGCACACCGGCGGCGTACTGGCCGGTGCGGATCGTGTCCCAGACCTCGAGGTCCGCGTCGATCGTCGCCAGCAACTCGCCGATCTCCTTGGCGATCCGCGGTGCGTACACCGCGGCCTCCTGGATGGACGTGTGCGGCCCCGCGACAACCCGGCTGACCAACGACCAGACCTGCTCCGTCGACCGCGGCTTCGCGACGACGTGCAGGTGGTACCTGGTCGGACGCACTTCGACGTCGGGTTTGGCGATCAAGATCAGGTGGACGTTGTCGTCCCCATGGGTGTCGCACAGGTGGTCGAGGATCCCACCCATCACCACCCGCTTGCCGTACGAGCGTGGCTCCGGCTCGGTCGTGGTGATGTACACCGCTCGCCTGACCTGGGTGGATTCCACCATCGGCTCCCCCTCCAACGGCCGGTGGCCGCCTCGCGGCACATCTAACCGTGTCTCTGGGTTCGGTGCGTTACGTCCCCGAACGGAGGACCTGACGAGCGAGAACCAGCCATCGGATACTGCCGGTAACGACACTGGCGTGAAACCCCGCGACTTGAAAGTTTAGGTAGCCTCGCCAGAGTCGTGACCCCCCGCATCGTTCAGGAGCGTCGTGGTCTCCACAATCGCCGGTCTCGTCGCGGTTGGCGTCGTTGCGGCTTCACTTGTCGCGCTCGCCCTGCTCCGACCGACGATCATCCTCGTCGTCACGGTGATGCTCGACGCCACGAATCTCAACGTCGTCGTCGAGACGAACACCGGCGTCAGTCCGTTCAAGCCGATGCTGGCCCTGGTCGTCCTCGCGCTGTTCGTGCTCTGGCGGCAGAACAAGCTGAAGGTCGGCTGGTCACCGGTTCTCACGGCACTGCTCGTCCTGGTCGCGGCCTGGTTCGTCACGATGTTCAACTCGGTCGACCCGCCGACGAGCTGGACGCTGTTCATGGACTACGCGAACGGTTTGGTCTACTTCGCGCTGGTGTACGCGCTGCTCTGCGCCACCGGTTCGTGGAAGGCCGTGCTGTCCGCCGTCGTCGGTGGGCTGGCGGTCATCGCCGCGCTGACGATCGTCCACCAAGTCGTTCTGGACAACGTGGGGAACCTCTACGGCCTGAGCAACGTCCCGCTCGTGGAGGAGCACGGGGCGATGACACCGCGGCACGCGGGGACCGCCGCGGACGTGAACTTCTGGGCCCGCGCCCTGGTGATCGTGGTCCCGCTGGCCTTGAGCCTGTGGGCGATCAACCGCGGGCTGACCAAGCTGTTCTGGGTCGGTGCGACGCTCGCGCTGGTCGGCGGGTTGTTCCTCACCCAGTCGCGGGGTGGATTCCTCGCGGTGCTGCCGGCGATCGTGGTCTGGTTCGTGATGGCCGGTGGGAAGTACCGCCGGATGCTGGCCTACCTGCCGCTCCTGCTGCTCGTCGCGATACCGGTCAGTGGGGTCTGGGAACGGCTGGCCACGCTCACCGACGTGTCGGCGTCGTCGAACATCGCCGCGGCCGACCCGTCACTGGTCACCCGGGCGCGCCTGCAGGAAGCCGCGTGGCGGATGTTCCTCGACGCACCGGCGTTCGGCCACGGCATGGGCACGTACGGGACGCTGTTCCCGCAGTACGACCGGTACTCCGACCAGGGCGACCCGGTCACGATCGTGGTGGCTTCGCACAACTTCTACTTGGAGCAGGCCGCCGATGGCGGCTTGGTGCTGCTGGCGGCGTGGGGGATCCTGTTCGGCGCGATCTTCTTCGTGTGCTGGCGGGTGTCGCACCTCGCCCGCTCGATCGGACGGCAGACAGAGCACCTGCTCGCGATCGGGGTCGCGTCGGCGCTGGTCGGGTGGCTCGCCGCGAGCGTGTTCCTGCACCTGTCGGACTTCCGGGTACTGCTCCTGCTGGCCGGGGTCGCGGCCGCGCTCGACGTGCGGGTCCGATGGGCGGTCGGCGCGCTGCCGGAGCCGACGGAGGTGGATCCGCCGCCTCGGGCCCGGGTGATCGATCTCCGGGCCTGGACGCCACGGGTGCTGCTGCCCGCGGCCGGGCTGGTTCTCGTGCTCGGTGCGGTGCTCGTCGTCCGGGCGGTGCCGACGACGTGGAGCGTGGAGCTGGAGAGCCGGGCGTCGGTGGTCGCGGCCGACGAGGACTGGTTGACGGCCTACCAGCGTGACCTGATCACCCGGGGCCAATTGGTGCCGTCGTTCACGGTCGTGGCCAATTCCGCCGATTTCTCGAGCGTCGTCGCGCGTCGGGCCGGGCTGACCCAGGACCAGGCGGACCACGTGAGGGTGTCGCTGGAGGTGTCGCGCCAGGGTGGCGCGATCACGGTCCGCGCGTCCGCCCGGGACAAGGCGGTAGCCGAGGACGTCGCGGTGGCGGCCGGGCAGGTGGTCGCGGAACGGGTGAAGGCGCTCAACACCCCGTTCGTGATGCAGCAGCCCCGGCGACCGGTCGCGGTGGCGGGCCACCCAGGTCTGATGCCAGGGCTCGGCGCGCTGTTCGCGGCGGTGCTGCTAGCAGGCGCGGCCGCGGTGGCAAGCCCGCGCGCACGCGAACCCGAGCCCACGCTCGAGGCCGTCTGACACGTGGGAGACCGGCCAGATCGTGGATCCGCGACACTCGGCGCATGAGCGTCTTCCCGATCATCAACTGTCGTGAGATCGCGCCGGTGCGTGAGTTCTACGAACGTGTATTCGGTGGTGAGCTCTCGTACCGCTTCCCGGAGGAGGGCGAGCCGGTCTACCTCACGCTGCAGATCGGCACCGGCCAGGTCGCGATCGGCCGTGGCACCGAGCCAGCGCTCTACGGTGAGACCCCGCTCCCGGCGACCGGCCACGCCGTCGACCTCTGCCTCTACGTCCCCGACCTCGACGCGGCGATCGAGAAAGCCGGTGGGGACGGACTCGTGACCCCGCCGGCTGACATGCCCTGGGGCGAACGTGTCGCCTATCTCCGCGACCCGGCGGGCACGATGCTGTTGGTCATCCAGGAGCAGGGCTGAGCAACCCGCCACCGGGTTGACATGCTGTACGGATGGGTGAGCTGTCGACCGCGCAGGTTTCGGACGTGCTGGGCGCGTACGTCGAGAGCGGCGCGGTCCCGGGGGCCGTCGCGCTGGTGAGTCGGCGCGGCGAGGTGACCGTCGACGCGATCGGCGTCACCGAGCCCGGCGGCGCACCGATGCGTCGCGACACGATCTTCCGCATCGGGGCGATCACGATGCCGGTCGTCGCCGCGGTCGCGCTGATGTTCACCGAGGAGGATCGCCTCGGCCTCGACGCCCCGGTCGACCTCTGGCTGCCCGAGCTCGCCTCGCGGCGGGTGATCCGGTCGTTCACGGCGGATCTGGACGACACCGAACCGGCGCAGTCCCCGATCACGCTCCGGCACCTCCTGACCAACACGTGGGGGTTCGGCCTGTTCTTCGGTGCGGGCGACGCACCGCTGCGGCGCGCGGCCAACGAGCTCCGGATCATGAACGGGCCGCCGGTACCGGAGAACTCCGACAGCCCGGACGAGTGGCTGCGGCGGCTCGGCACGCTGCCGCTGGTGCACCACCCGGGCGAGAGGTGGATGTACAGCATCGGAGCGGACGTGTTGGGAATCCTGCTCGGCCGGGCGTCCGGACAGCCGCTGGAGCAGGTGTTGCAGGAGCGGGTGTTCGACCCGCTCGGCATGGTCGACACCGGCTTCTTCGTACCCGCGGCCGAGCTCGACCGGGTCCCGCCGGCGTACGTGTCCGACCCGCGGAGCGGGGAGCTGCACGTCTACGACCCGGGGCAGTGGGGCACCGAGTGGCGGGAGCGGCCGACCTACCCGTCCGCGGCCGGCGGGCTCGTCTCGACCGTCGACGACCTGCTGGCGTTCGGGCAGCTCCTGCTGGCCGGCGGCCGGGTCGGGTCGAACCGGTTGCTGGCCAGGCGGTCGGTGGCATCGATGACGTCCGACCAGTTGACACCGCACCAAAAAGCGGGGGCGCACGTCTTCCCCGGCTTCTTCGAGCGGCACGGCTGGGGCTACGGGCTCGCGGTGACGCCGTCCGGTCGGTTCGGCTGGGACGGTGGGCTGGGCACCTCGCTCTGGGTGGAGCCGGAGTCCGAGACGATCGGCATCCTGATGACCCAGCGTTCCGGCATGCCGCTGCAGTCCGACCTCTACCGGGACTTCTGGGCCGCGCTCGGGTGAAGGCGTAACAGGCGGGGTGACGGCGGGTTCCGTAGAATTTTTGCGTGACTGCGCCAGGTCGAGGTGACTGGTGAGCCATCCGGACGCGTTCCGAGCCGCGCCGGACGACCACCACCGGTTGGATGCCGTGCAGCGCACCGGGCTGGGCGCCTCGGCCGACGCGGCCTTCGACCGGTTCGCGGAGATGGTGTGCGCCGTGCTGAACGTGCCGGTTGCCCTGGTGGCGCTGGTCGGTGCGGATCGGCAGGTCTTCCCCGGCGCCTGCGGGCTGGGCGAGCCGTGGGCGACGACCCGGCAGACGCCGCTGAGCCACTCGTTCTGCCAACACGTCGTGGCCGACGCCGAGCCGCTGACCGTGGTCGACGCCCGAGCGGATCCCCGGGTGCGCGACAACCTGGCGGTCGAGGACCTGGGGGTGGTCGGTTACGTGGGAGCGCCGCTGACGGACGCCGACGGAGCCACGCTGGGCTCGCTCTGCGCGATCGACCACCGGCCACGGCAGTGGACCGACCGCGAGCTCGGACTCCTGTCCGACCTGGCCGCCGCGTGCTCCGACAGCCTGCGCCTGCGGATCGTGACCGAGACCGCCCGACGAGGCCACGCGCAGGCCCGAGCGGCGGAGCGGCAGACCGGTGCGGCGTTCGCCCGCAGCCAGTTGCTGCTGCGGGCGAGCCAGGCGCTGGCCGCCACGACCACCCTCGACGAGGTGGTCGACACCGTTCGGAACCTCGTGACCGGCGTGCTCGACCCGGAGCCGGCGTACGTGGGGATCTCGCGGCTGGAACCCGGCGGTGTGGTCTCGCTGGCGTCCACGCAGCACCTGCCGGAGGGGGTCGCCGCGCGATGGGCGCGCTACGGCCTCGAAGCGGCCACACCGTCGGCGCTCGCCGCGCGCACGGGGCACCTGGTGCTGCTCTCGGACTTGGATGCGGTCGCCGAACGCGCCCCGGAAGCGGTGGCGACGTTCGAGGAGATGGGTTGGCAGTCGTCGGCGAGTGTGCCGTTGCCGAGCCAGCGCGGCCCGATCGGCGCCCTGACGTTCGTCTGGAAGGTGCCCCACCGGCCGGATGCGTCCGAGGAGGCGGTGCTGATCTCGCTCGCCGGTTACGCAGCGATGGCGCTGACCCGCGCACGGGTGCTCGACGATCGGCGCACCGCGGCGGCGACCCTGCAGAAGGCGTTGCTCACCCCGCTACCGGCCCACGGTGATCTGCGGCTGGCCGCGCGGTACGTCCCGGCGCACCACGAGAATCACGTCGGCGGTGACTGGTACGACGCGATCAGCTTCGACGGTCACCGCTTGGCGCTGGTGATCGGCGATGTCGTCGGGCACAGCATCGCGGCCGCCGCGACGATGAGCGAGTACCGCAGCATGCTGCGCACGCTCATCGTCGATCGGCAGGAGCCGCCGTCGGTGATCTTGCGCCGACTGGATCAGGCCACCGGCACGCTGGGCGCGGGGGGCTTGGCGACCGTGCTGCTCGCCTACCTGGATGCGGCCCCGGACGGTGGCCACGTCCTCACCTGGTCGAACGCCGGCCACCCGCCGCCGATGACGCTGCACGCCGGGCGGACGAGCCTGCTGACCGGTACCGACCCGCTCATCGGCGCGGTCCGCGGATTTCCCCGGCGGGACCACACCGTCCACCTGCCCGCCGGGTCGGTGCTGATCCTCTACACCGACGGCCTGGTCGAGAGCCGCACCCAGCTCGTCGACACCGGTCTGGAGCGACTGGGAGAGCTGCTGACCTGGCACGCCGGGGTCGAGGCCGACCAACTGGCCGATCTGCTCGTCGATACGGCCGCGAGCGCGGGTCAGGACGACGTCGCGGTGTTGGTCGTGGAGACGCCGCGCGGGTTCCACTCGGGACGGACCCCATTTCGTCGGACGTCGGGGGCAGGATAGGCCGCATGACCGGAGTAGGACGCTTGGAAATGGTCGCGATCGACGCGCCCGACAACCGGAAGCTCGCGTCGTTCTACGCGGACCTCGCCGGATGGCAGATCTTCCGCGCCGAGCCGGACTGGGTTGTCACCCGCACGCCCGAGGGGAAGGAGGTCGCGTTCCAGCTCGCTCCCGACCATGTCCCGCCGCAGTGGCCCGGGCAGGAGCGTCCGCAGCAGTTCCACCTGGACCTGCTCGTGGACGACCACCAGGCGGCCGCCGAGCGGGCCGTGTCGCTCGGCGCGACCCGGCTCGCGGACGGGGCGACGTGGGTGACGCTCGCCGATCCGGCCGGCCATCCGTTCGACCTCTGCCAGCGGGACGGCGTCGGTCCGGCGATGGAGCTGTTCGCGGTGACGATCGACGCCCCGGACGCCGCGGGTCTGGCCCGGTTCTACGCCGCGCTGACCGGCGCCGAGGTCACCTACGAGGGCCCGGAAGGCGCGATGATCTCCGGCGTCGACTATCGGGACGTACCGGCCAGCGTGATGTTCCAGCAGGTCAACGAGTACACCCCGCCGCAGTGGCCGGATCCGGCACACCCGCAGCAGGCCCACTTCGACGTCCGCGTCGACGACCTCGAGGCCGGGGAGGCCAAGGTGGTCGACCTCGGCGCGCGGCGGCTGCACCAGGCTCCCGAGGGCTGGTTCGTGTTCGCCGACCCGGCCGGTCATCCGTTCTGCCTGACGGTGGGGTGAGCACGGTGGGACATCCGGAGCCGCCGATCGCCGGCACCGAGACCGACACGCTGCTCGGCTCGCTCGACCGGCAGCGGGCCACGCTCGCGTGGAAGTGCGGTGGTCTCGATGCGGACGGACTGAACGCGACGGTGGGCGCCTCCACGGTCACGCTCGGCGGGTTGCTCAAGCACTTGGCGCTCGTCGAGGACATGTACTTCACGGTGCGGCTGCGGGGCGGCGGGTACCCGGCCGTCTGGGAGCCGTACGACGGCGACGGCTGGGAGTGGCGGTCGGCCGCCCACGACTCGCCCGAGCAGCTGATGACGATCTGGGAGGACGCGGTCGCGCGGTCCCGCGCCGCGGTCGGTGCGGCGTTGGAGGAGGGCGACCTCGGCCAGCTGACCGTGTGGAGGGCCGAGGACGGGCGCCAGCCGAGCCTGCGCCGAGTGTTGATCGACCTGATCGAGGAGTACGCGCGGCACGTCGGCCATGCCGACCTGATTCGCGAGTCCGTCGATGGCCTGGTCGGCGAGGACCCACCCGGATGAGCCGGGGATGATCGATGCGTGAGTGCTACGACTCGACGAGGGTTCCGGCGACGGCGGTGCGTCCGTCGGGAGCGCCGACGAACTCGATGGTGACGCCCGCCCGGACGTGTTCGCCGATCACGGTCGCTATCGCGTCGGTGACCCCGGCCGCCAACCCGCCGAGGATGTCGGCGCCCTCCGGACGGCTGAACACGCCGTCCCGGATGCCGAAGGTCACGCGGGGCGCCGGTGCCTCGGCGGGCTTACCGCCGATGCCCCAGCGTCCGGCCGGGTATCCGAGAAGCTGGACGACCGCGATGTCGCGGGCCCAGTCGCCGTAGACCGCGACAACGGCTTCGGTGAGGGCGGCGATCAGGTCGGCCTCGCGGCCGTCGAGGTCGTTCTCCAGCGCGTGGACGAGAAGATGCGGCACGAGATCCCCTTTGTTTGCAAACTAGCTTTGACCTCAAAGGTATTAGGGGGGTGGCGAGGTGTCAACGGACGACGCCGTCCGGGAACTGCTCCTGGTGATGCCTCGGGTGATCGGGCGGATCAAGCGGCTGGCTCCGCCTGAGCAGCTCCGGTCGGCCGAGCTGGCGCCACGGCACCTCTCGCTGCTCTCGTTGCTCCTGCTCGACGGAGCCCAGGCCGTGTCCCAGCTGGCGGAGCGGCTGGAGGTCGCGCCGACCACGGTGAGCCTGATCGTGAGCGACCTGAGCCGAAAAGGCGTGCTGGTGCGGCGGGAAGACGACAACGACCGCCGCCGCCGCATCGTCGACATCTCCGCGGAGGCCCGGCCGGCGATCGCCGAGTGGCTGCAGCCGGGTGCGCAGGCGTGGCGGAAGGCGCTGGAGCCGTTGAGCCCCCGGGAACAGCGGCTCGTCGTCGACACGTTCCTCGCCTACGAGGCCGCCGTCGCCCAGGGTCTCGATCAGAGCCAGTAGTTGTCGTGCGCCAGGTAGAACTCTGCCTTCTCCTCGTCGCTCTTGTCCGCCAGCGTGAGCAGGCCCTCGAAGTAGCCCTCGCGGGGCGCGCCGGGGGAGAAGTGCAGCAGCATCGACGCCGGTTCCCCGGACTCGTTGCGGAACGCGTGCACACCGCCGATCGGCACGTGGACGAAGTCGCCGGGCTGCGTGTCGATCCAACGACGCCCGTCGTAGATCCGCACGCTGCCGGACAGGATGTAGAACGACTCCGAGATCGAGCGGTGGAAGTGCGGCCCCGGACCGCTGGGCTCCGGCCCCATCTCCCACCGATACAGGCCGAACAGCCCGCCCGTCGACTCGTGCGTCGCCAGGTAGTGGGCCGTGTTGCCGTTCGGGTAGGTCAGCTCGGGCAGCGCGTCCCGGTGTCGGTACGTGGCGCTCGGTTCGCCGGTGTCCCCGGAGTAGAGCGGCGGCGGATAGCTCATGTGGTCCTCTCTGGTCGCGTTCTTCCCCGACCTTCACATTCCGGCGAGCGAACCGCGAAGATTTTGCCGGGCGCTGTCGATTTTCGTCCGACTCGTCGGTCGTAGTTGACACAACGGTGCGACGAAACGGAGACCGGCATGACCGAGAACGCGACGACCGAGCGCAGGCCGCAGTACGCGGTGTTCATCTACGAGGCCGTCCCGCCGGAGGACCTGCCGCCGGACGTGATGGCGGGCCACATCGGCCTGCCCGAGAAGATCGCGGCCGCGGGCGGGCGCGTCGTCGCCGGGCTCGGATTCCAGGACCCCTCGACGACCACCGCTGTCCGTGGTGACCTGCTCACCGACGGACCGTTCGTGGAGACGAAGGAGGCGCTGGCCGGCATCTACGTGCTGGAGGCCCGAGACCTCGACCACGCGCTGGAACTCGCCCGGATGACGCCGATCGTCAGCGGCGGCGTCGAGGTGCGGCCGCTGGTCGATTTCCAGGTGCTGCCCTGAGGGCCGTGCACCAGGCGGTCGCCGACGCGCACCGTCGCGAGTGGGCCGCGGTGCTCGCCGCGACGGTGCGGGTTACCCGTGACCTGGACGTCGCCGAGGAGAGCGTGCAGGACGCGTACGTCTCCGCGCTCTCGGCGTGGGAGCGGGACGGCGTCCCGGACCGTCCGGGAGCCTGGCTGACCACCGCAGCGCGGAACAAGGCGCTGAACGCCCTGGCGCGCCGGCAGACGCTGCGGGCGAAGCTGCCGCTGCTGGTCCTACCGGAGGAGCTCACCGTGCCGGAGGCGATCCCCGACGACCGCCTCCGCCTGGTCTTCACCTGCTGCCACCCGGCGCTCTCCGCCGAGGCGCGGATCGGGTTGACGCTGCGTCTGGTGTGCGGTGTCAGCACGGCGGACGTGGCGTCTGCCTTCCTGGTCCCGGAAGCCACGATGGCGGCCCGGATCACCCGCGCCAAGAAGAAGATCGCCGCAGCCAGGATCCCCTACCGGGTGCCGGAAAGCGACGAGCTGCCTGCCCGGCTGGACTCCGTGCTGACCGTCGTCCACCTGCTCGCGACCACCGGCCACACCGCGCCGTCCGGCGACGCGCTGGTCCGCATCGACCTCGCCGAGCGCGCGCTGGACCTGGCCCGGCTGCTGCACGCGCTGCTTCCGGAGGAGGCCGAGGTCGCCGGATTGGTCGCGCTGCTCCTCGTCCACCGGGCCCGGGAAGGAACCCGCACCGACGAGGCCGGCCGGCTGGTTCCCCTCGCGGATCAGGACCGGTCGGCCTGGGACCGGAACCTGATCGCGGAGGCCGACCAGCTGGTGGTGCGCGCCTTGCTGGCCGGCCCGCCGGGCCGGTTCACGCTGCAGGCCGCGATCGCGGCCCTGCACGCCCAGGCGCCCAGCTACGCCGAGACCGACTGGCCCCAGATCCGGACGCTCTACGACGCGCTGCTCCGGGTGTGGCGGACACCGGTGGTGGCGCTCAACCGGGCGGTCGCCGTCGCGATGGTGGACGGCCCCGCGGCAGGTCTCGCCGCGGTGGAGGTCCTCGAAGCGAGCGGCGAGCTGGCGGGCTACCACTACCTGCCCGCGGCCAAGGCCGACTTCCTCCGCCGCCTGGGCCGTTTCGCCGAGGCGGCCGACGCGTACGCGGCCGCCCTGGCCCTCACCGACAACGCCGCCGAGCAGGATTTCCTCCGGGACCGACTGGGATAACCGGGACCTTTCGCTGAAACGGTTCAGGCGCCGTGCGCTCGCTAGTACGGTCACGGCGTGGCGCTGTGGGGGCGGGACGCGGAGCAGGCCGAACTCGATTCCGTGCTGGCATCGCTGGGCGATGGGCTCAGCCGGGCACTGGTCCTGCGGGGCGAGGCGGGCATCGGCAAGACAGCACTGCTGGACTACGTGGCGTCCGCCGCCGACAGTGAGGTCCGTGTCCTGCGGGTGGCCGGCGTCGAGGAGGAGACCGACTTCCCGTTCGCCGCGCTGCACCGGATGCTGATCCCGTTCTTCGACCTCCGCGACCGTCTCCCCGCCCTGCAACGGGACGCTCTGCTGGTCGCCTGCGGGCTGGCCGATGGCCCGCCGGCCGACCGGCATCTAGTGAGCCTGGCCGCGCTCGCCCTGTTGGCCGAGGCGGCATCCGACGGCCCGCTGCTCTGCTGCATCGACGACGCCCAATGGCTGGACGCCGATTCGGTGGTCGCCTTCGCGTTCGTCGCCAGGCGGGTGCACGCCGAGAGCATCGGGCTGGTGTTCGCCGTCCGTACCGGGACGCCGTTCACGGCGCTGGACGGCCTACCCTGCGTCGACCTCGAAGGACTCTCGGACGCAGCGGCCGGACAGGTGCTGCGGGCGGTCGTACCCGGTGCGCTGGACCGTCGAGTGGCCGACCAGATCGTCAGGGCCACCGGCGGCAACCCGCTGGCGCTCAGCGACCTTGGAGCAGAGTTGACCGCCGACCAGCTACGCGGGGGGCGTCAGCTGCCCGAGCCGTTGCCGATCGGGACCCGCTTGGAGGCGCACTACCGCCGTCAGGTCGACGCGCTGCCGGAGGACACCCGAACCTGGTTACTGCTGGCGGCGGCGGAGCCGACCGGCCACTTCGGGCGGATCAACGCCGCCGCGGCCGCGCTGGGACTGCCCGCGGACGCGCCCGAGCCCGCGGAGGCCGCTCGCCTGGCGTCGATCACGACCGAAGTCCGTTTCCGGCATCCGCTCGTACGGTCGGCCGTTTACAGCGGAGCGCCACCGGCCGATCGTCGCGCCGCCCACCGGGCGCTGGCGTCCGCGACGACCGCGGCTTCCGAGGCCGACCGGCGGGCCTGGCATCTGGCCGCGGCGGCTCTCGGACCGGACGGGGCCGTCGCCGACGAGCTCGAACGTTGTGCGGAACGGGCGGCAGCCCGCGGTGGATATGCCGCGCGGGTGAGCTTCCTGGCCCGCGCCGCCGAGCTGACCGTCGACGATCGGCAGCGCGCTCGGCGGTCAGTGGTGGCCGCCCAGGCCGCAGTGACGGCCGGCGCGCCGCTGCAGGCGCGGACGCTGCTCGACGGACTCGACCCGGCATGGCTCGACGACGTCGACCGGGGCCGGGCGCTGATCGCCCGCGCCTACGCGGGCATCACGATGGGCGACGGCGCGGTGGCCGACGCCGCCGCGATGTGCCTCGCGGCGGCAGAGGCGTTCGGTGAGCGCGCACCCGATCTGGCCCGGCTGGCGCTGTTTCGGGCCGTGCAGTGGGCGATCAACGCCGAGCACCTCCTCCGCGGAACGACGGTGACCGCGATGGCGGACGCGATCCTGGCCCATCCGTGGCCCGATCCGCTCATCGAGTCCCGGGACCTGCTCGCGGTCGGGTTCGCCACGGTGGCCGCGCACGGCTACGAACAGGGCGCGCCGCTCCTGGCGCGCGGCGTCGAGGCACTGCTCGCCGAGGGCACCACTGACGCGCAGCACCTGGAGCAATGGGTCGTCGCGGTGACGGCCTGCATGATCCGGCGAGACTACGTGTCAGCCGACGCCGTGGAGCGCCGCGCCATCGACGTCGCCCGGCGGACCGGCGCGCTGTGGGAGCTCGACGTCGCGCTCTACACCTACTCGATGGCGAACACCGAGCTGGGACGGCTCGACGTCGCGGAGCAACTGGTGATCGAGGGGCACCAGATCCGGTCGGCGCTCGGTGCGACCGCCGAGCAGTGGGAGGTCTACCAGCACCCCGAGTTGCTGGCCTGGCGCGCATCCGCGGAGTACCTGCCGCAACGGCTCGAAGCCATCGCGGATGCCTCGGTGCCGCTGGGCCACGGTGCGGTGGTGCGAATCGCCCGCTTCGCCGAAGCCCTCCTGGCGCTGGGCACCGGACGCTACCCGGAGGCCTGCACGACTCTTCGGCGACTGATCGACGGTGACGAGCTCTGCGTCCACACCCGAGTGTTGGCGGACCTCGTGGAAGCCGCGATCCGGTCGGGCGACCGGGTGCTGGCCGAGCGTGCTCTGGCGATGCTGGACACCCGGGCGAGCGCAGCCGGAACACCGTGGATGGAGTGCCTGTTCATCCGCTCCCGGGCGCTGCTCACGCACGGCGACGTCGCCGAGGACTGCTACCGCGAGGCGGTCGACCGGCTGACCAGGACCGAGGCCCGGCTCGACCTCGCCAGGGCGCACCTGCTCTACGGCGAGTGGCTGCGCCGGGAGAAGCGCCGCCGGGACGCGCGCGACCAACTTCGGTCCGCGGTGGCGTTGTTCGAGGACATCGGTGCCGCCGCGTTCGCCGAGCGGGCCCGCCGGGAACTGGCCGCAACCGGTGAGACCGCGCAGCGCGGACCCGAACCGCAGCGATCCGCGCTGACGCCGCAGGAAGCCACGATCGCCGCGCTCGCCCGCGACGGTGCCACGAACGCCGAGATCGCGGCCACGCTCTTCCTCAGCGCGAGCACCGTCGACTACCACCTCCGAAAGGTGTTCCGGAAGCTCGAGGTGACGTCCCGCCGGCAACTGCGGCAGGCTTACCCGGATTAAGGACTACGCGTTTCACGGGATACGAGCGCGCCACCGCCACCGCCACCATCAACGGCATGCCCTTCCTCACCGCCGCCGACGGCGCGCAGATCTTCTACAAGGACTGGGGCGCCGGTAATCCCGTCGTCCTGAGCCACGGTTGGCCACTGAACTCCGACAGCTGGGAAGCGCAGATGCTCTTCCTGGCCTCCCGCGGCTACCGCGTCATCGCCCACGACCGTCGCGGACACGGGCGGTCGGATCAGACGTGGCACGGCAACGAGATGGACACCTACGCCGACGACCTCGCCGCGCTGATCGAGATGCTCGACCTGCAGGGTGCCACGCTGATCGGCTTCTCCACGGGCGGTGGTGAGGTCGCCCGGTACGTCGGCCGGCACGGCACCGCCCGGGTGGCCCGGGTTGCGCTGGTGGCCGCCGTCCCGCCGTTGATGCTTCAGACGGACGACAACCCGGGCGGCGTCCCGAGCGAGGTCTTCGACGATCTGCGAGCGGGATCACTGGCCGACCGATCCCAGCTCTACAAAGACCTGGCCGACGGCCCGTTCTTCGGCGCGAACCGGCCCGGCGCCAGCCCGTCCCAGGGCATGCGGGACGCGTTCTGGCGCCAAGGACTCCAGGCCGGTCACCGTGGCGCCTACGAATGCATCGCGGCGTTCTCCGCCACCGATTTCCGGTCCGATCTCGACAAGTTCGACGTCCCGACGCTGGTCATCCACGGCGACGACGACCAGGTCGTCCCGTTCGCGGTCGGCGGCAGTGCCTCAGCGGCCCGGATCAAGGACGCGGAATTGAAGGTCTACGCCGGGGCACCGCACGGACTCACCGACACCCACAAAGACGAGCTCAACGCCGATCTCCTCGCCTTCCTCCAGTCGTAAGGAATTGCCATGACTGACACGATCGTCCTTGTCCACGGCCTCTGGATGACCCCGCGCTCCTGGGAGAACTGGGTCGAGTACTACAGCGCGCGCGGCTACCGCGTTCTCACTCCCGGCTATCCCGGTTTCGAGATCGAGGTCGAGGCCCTCCGCGAGAAGCCGGAGATCATCGCGAACCTGACTGTCCCGGAGACCGTCGAGCACCTGGCCGGCGTGATCGAGGCGCTGGACGCTCCGCCGATCCTGATGGGACATTCGTTCGGCGGAACGCTCACTCAGCTCCTGCTGGCCCGCGGGCTGGGCAGCGCCGCAGTGGTGGTCAACTCCGCGCCGACCGAGGGCGTCCACGTCACGCCACTCTCGCAGGTAAAGTCGCTGTTTCCGGCGCTGAAGAACCCGGCGAACTTCCACCGCGCGGTGGGCTTCACCAAGGAGGAGTTCCACTACGCGTTCGCGAATACGCTGTCCCGCGAGGAGTCCGACCGGGTTTGGGAGAAATACGCGATTCCGGCGCCGGGCAACTGGGTCTGGGCCTACGGCCTGATCGCGAACCTCAAGCCCGGACACCAGGAGACCTGGGTCGACTACGACAACAACAAGGTGCCGCTGCTCTTTATCGGCGGCGGCGCGGACCACATCATGCCGCCGTCGGTCAACAAGTCGAACGCGAAGCACTACGCTAAGTCGCCGGTCCCGGCCGAGTACCACGAGTTCCCGGGGCGCTCGCACTGGACGTGCGCCGAGCCCGGTTGGGAGGCGGTTGCCGACTACGCCCTGGACTGGGCGCTGAAGCACCGCCGAGCCTGATCCGTATCCACGACGGCCCGGCCAACAACCGCGGCCGGGCCGTCCCTCAGCCTTCTGCCGGAATCACCGGGACACCGGTGGCGGTGATGTCGCGTAGAGCGGGGTGGTCGGCTACGACGTCGGTGACGACGCCGGCGACGTCGGCCAACGGAAGCACGGCGAATCGCGACGCGGCACCGATTTTCTCGGCGCTGGCCAGCACGTAGGTGTCGGCGGAGCGGCGGGACAGAGCGCGCTTCATCGCGGCCTCGTCGGCGTCGCCGGTCGTGAGACCCGCGGTGGCGTGCACGCCGGTCACGCCCATCAGGAACACCTCCGCGTTGACGCCGGCCGCCGCCTCGACCGCGGCGGCTCCGCAGGCGACCGCCGAGTGTTTGAAGATCCGCCCACCGATCACGTGGATCTCGATCTCCGGGTGGTCGACGAGCGCGGCCGCCACGGTGGGGCTGTGGGTGACGACAGTGGCGCGCAGATTCGCCGGCAGCGCACGAGCCACCGCGAGCGCCGTGGTGCCGCCGTCGAGGATCGCGGTGGAGCCGGGCGTGATCAGCTGCGCCGCCCGCGCGGCGACACGCTGCTTGCTGTCCGTCTGCACGTTTGTGCGCGTTTGCAGGTCGGCAATCGCCGGGGAGACGGGCAGTGCACCGCCGTACACCCGCTGGCACAAACCGGCAGCGGCCATCTCGCGGAGGTCGCGCCGGATACTGTCCTCGGAAATTCGCAGCTCAGCGGCGATGTCCTTGGCCACGATCCGGCCGTCTGACCGCAACCGGCTGAGAAGTAGTTCTTGGCGCTGAGCGGCGAGCATGCGTAATCCCTCTTGTTTGTGCACGGTCTTGCACATAGGCTACGCCCATGACGACGACGAAGCCACTGATGATCCTGATCGCCGGCCCTTATCGTTCCGGCACCGGTGACGATCCCGAGCTGATGACCGCCAACCTGCGGAGATTGGAAGAGGCCGCGTGGCCGATCTTCCGGGCCGGTCACGTACCGATGATCGGCGAGTGGGTCGCGCTGCCCGTTCTGCACGGTGCCGGTGGCGCCGGTCCGACCGACCCGATCGCCGAGCAGGTGATGTACCCGACCGCACAGCGGCTGCTCCAACACTGCGACGCCGTCCTGCGCCTGCCCGGTGTGTCGACCGGCGCCGACCAGGACGTCGCGATCGCGCACGAGCGAGGCCTGCCGGTCTGGTACCGACTCGAAGAGGTCCCGGGCCTCGAGGTTCCCGCGGCCTGACCGTAGCCTTGGCGGCGTGAACGCCGTGGACGAGATCGGGCGCAGCAAGTACGTCAGCCTCACGACCTTTCGGAAGGACGGCACGCCGGTGGCGACGCCGGTGTGGCACGTCGCGCACGGCGGCGAGCTGTACGTCGTCACCGAAGCGAAGTCGTGGAAGGTCAAGCGGATCCGGAACAACCCGCAGGTACAGGTGACGGTCTGTGATCTGCGCGGGAAGACGGCACCGGACGCGCCGACCGCGTCCGGTACCGCGCGCCTGCTCGACGACGCCGGCACGGCGCAGGCGCGGAAGCTGTTGGCGCAGAAGTACATCCTGTCCCGGCTCGGGAACGGGTTCGCGCGCCTTCTGCGCCTGCGGCGTCCGCCGATGATCGGAATCGCCGTCCAGCTCTGATCTATCCGGTCAGGGGGTCCACTTGGGGTCGCGACCCAGGTAGCGCAGCAGCTGTGCCGCGGCGTCGTCGCTGGGCTGGGCGTCGAGCGCGGGAGCGAACGCGAAGGCCCGCAGCGGCTCGGCGATCGTTTCGGCCGCCGCGGTGAGCTGCTCGGCGAGCTCCGCGGAGAGCGGCGACGGCTGGCCGGTCGCCACGGCGATGTCCCACGCGTGGATGGCGGCGTCGAGCGCGGCGGCGCCGACGACGATCTCGGCGGAGAGCGGCCCGATCGGCAGCGGGCACGGCACCTCCGCGGTGCCGGGTGCGACCGCTGCGAGCGCCTGGGCGGTGCTGGTCAGCGCCGACTCGACGAACGTCTGCTCCTGCCCGGGGCGGTCTTCGGAGGGGTCGAACGGGTTCTCGGTCGGCCCGTCGTTGCCGGTGAGCGCGGCGCCGTAGGCGCGCTGGTCGCCGACCGCATGGCGCAGCACCTGAGCGACGTTCCACTGCTCGCACGGCGTGGGCAGGGTCCACGCCTTCTCGTCGACTCCCGCGACGACGGTGCGCAGCGCGCCGTGAGCCTGCTCCAGGACGGTCCAGCGAGTGGCGTTCATGTGCCGTCTCCTCTGTCTCTGGAACGGAACGAACTGTTCCGTTCGAGGCCCAGAGTAGCGGAATGGATCGTTCCGCTCAAGCTTTCAGCCGACTGAATTCGTATCGCTGTGCACGCGGAGCTCGAGGTCGATGAAGGCCGCGATCATCGCCCGGTAGGTGGCCTCGACCACGTCCTCGTTCGCGTCGGCCTCCGCGGCCAGCGCTCGCACCTTACGAATTACCTGCTCGACCCGGTCGGGAGCACGCACGGCAGCGGTGTCGGTCTTGAGCTGACCGGCGCGTCGGACGAGCTGCTCGCGCGCGGCGACCAATCCGACGATCTGCCGGTCCAGGTCGTCGATCCCGGCCCGGATTTCTGCCAACTGCTCCCCGTTATCCATGCGCGCCACACTATGCAGCCTGTCGACACCTCTCCGAGGGCTGGGGTGAAGGCCGGCGATGTCCGCCCGTGCGGCCCTCAGTCGGAGAGACCGCTCTCGGTGACCAGGCGCGTCAGGCCGGTTCGGGACGGCACGCGGAGCTTCTTGTAGATGCTGGTCAGATGCGCCTCGACCGTCTTCGGCGAGACGAAGAGCGCGGAGCCGACCTCGGTGTTGGTCAGGCCGGCCGCCACCATGCGAGCGACCTGCAGTTCCTGCGGACTCAGCCGGTCCAGCCCGCCGGCGCGCCGGGCCCGCGGCGGCTGGTGTCCGCTCGCCGCCAACTCGGCGAGGCAACGCTGGGTCCACGGCGCGGCACCGAGTGCGGAGAACATCCGGTGCGCGGCCAGCAACGGCGCCCGTGACCGCGCCTTCTGCCTGGTGCGCCGCAACGCCTCGCCGTGGCAGAGCAGGGTTCGCGCGTGGTCGAACGGCGTCGGCAGCTGCTCGTGCACCGCGAGCGCGGCGCGGAAGGCGGCGTCCGCCTCGTCGGGGTCGTCGGCGAGCAACGCGCGGCCTCGTGCGCTCACCGCGCGCTGCCAGCGCAGGCCGGTGCGGTCCGCGCACTCCTCCAGCCACGCCAGGATCTCTCGCGCAGCAGCCGCGTTTCCGGCGCGGACGTGAGCTTCGATCGCATCCCCGGCGAACGGCGTGATGTTCGGGTTGCCCAGCCCGAACCGGACGAAGACCTCGTGGGCGTGTCCGAGGTGGACGGCCGCGTCCGCACCCGCACCGCGGCTCAGACAATCCAGCCCGAGCGCGGCCTCGCGGTAGATCTGCATCGACCGGACATCGGTGAAGTCGGTGAACTCGAACGCCTGCGCGGCCCGCCGCGCGCACCCGGCGTGGTCACCGCGGGCGGCGTCGAAGCGGGCCTGCATGAGCAGCCCGGCGGCGACCACACCCCGCTGCCGCAGAGCCCGGCCCTTCGCCGTCGCTTCCACGCAATCGGCGTACGCGGCCGACCACTGCCCCAGCCACCAGCCCAGCTCGCTCCGCACGCCGAATGCGAACGCGTAGGCGACCGGGTTGCCGCTCCGGCGTGCCCCGTCGAGGACGGCGTGCAGCAGACGCTGCGCGTCGTCGTAGCGTTCGAGGGTGAAGCAGACCTGCGCGAGGTTGGTCAGTTCGATTCCGGTGGTCGCCGGGTCGGTTCCCTCGAACGCGGCGACGGCACGGTCCAGCTCACGGCTGGCCTCCTCGATCCGGTTGGTGAGGGCCAGGCTTTGGCAGAGGAACAGCGCACACCGGTCGGCCTCGCCGGGCGATCCGGCGAGCTCCATGCCGCGGCGTGCGGCTGCTATCCCCCCGGCCGGGTCCGCGTGCATCACCGCGGGGAGTGCGGCTTCGTGAGCGAGCGCGGCGGCTCGGACGGCGTCGCTCGCGGCGATCGCTTCGGCGGCCGTACTCATCAGGCGGTGTGCGTGCCGGACGTTGCCCATCCAGGTGAGTGCTCTCCCGTGGAGCAGCGCGATGTCTGCCCGTAGCACCGGGTCGGTCGCGCAGGTCCGGGCCTCCTCGCACCACCGCGCCGCGTCGTCGCAGGCACCGCCGGCGAAGGCGTCCCGCGCGGCGTCGAGCAGGCGGGAGGCGGTCAGGTCGGACCGCGTCGGCGTCAGCTCCGCGGCCCGTCGCCAGGCCTGCGCCGCGGCCAGATAGGACCCGCACTGCCTGGCCTCCTGCGCGGCCCGGACGAGCTCCACCGCGACGTCCTCGTCCGGCCGTGATACGGCGCTCGCCAGATACCAGGCCCGGGTGGCGCCGGTGGCTCCCTCACCCAGCGCACGGTAAGCCTGCCTGCGGACGCCCAGCGGCACGTTGCCCAGTGCGACGCTGCGCAGGATCGGGTGGACCAGCTCGTACCGCTCGCCGATGACCCGGACCAGGCGCGCCTCCTCGGCCGGCACCAGATCGTCCGCCGCCAATCGGCAGACCGACAGCGCGCGGTCCACCGCGTCGACGGTCGGCTCGCGAGCGGCGGCGATCAGCACCAGCGCGCGCTGCGTCGGCACCGGCAACGCGCGGATCCGCGACGTCCAGCCTTGCTCGGCGCGGCCGCCGCGGGCGGGGGAGGCGGGAAGTGGCGCCTCGCCGCGGCGCTGCGCGTCGCTGAGCCGGCAGGCGAACTCCAGCAGGATCAGCGGGTTCCCGCGGGAGAATCCGACCAGCGCGTCGAGGACGCCGGGCGCGACCTGCAGTCCGTGGCTGTCCAGTACCAGCCGGCACTCGCGCTCGGAGAGGCCGGTGACGTCGAGCACGGCGTGGCCGCGGGGCTCCTCGGTGAGTCGCCGGGTCGCGCCGATGAACGCGACGTGGTCGGACGCCACCCGCCGCGCCACGAAACGGAAGACGTTCACCGAGTCGGCATCGACCCACTGCAGGTCGTCGACGAGCGCCACCAGTGGACGGTCGTGACCGGCCAGCGACAGCACGTTGAGGGTTGCGACGCAGACCGCGTAGGGGTTCACCGAGGAGCCGCCCCGCACCACCTCGCCGAGCGCGAGTGCGGTCTCCAGGTTCTCCCGCTGTGCCCGGGGCAGTGCGCTGAACCGCTGGCGGAGGGGCAACAGCAGTTCGCCGAGGGCGGCGAACGGGAGGGTGGTCTCGGTTTCCACGCCGCGCACGCGATACACCTGGTAGCGCGGGACGGCTCTCTGTTCGACGTAGTCGAGCAGGGTGGTTTTGCCGACGCCGGGATCGCCGCGTACCAGCAGCGCACGGCCGGCGACCGGTAGCTCGTCGAGTAGCTCGTCGAGATACCGCCGCTCAGCGTCCCTGCCGATGAGATCGAGACCCGCTCTCGGGCGAGTCGTGGTCACCGTAGTGATCGCCACCAACTCCAGTTGCGGTCGCTCCGGGCAATAGCCGCTCAGATGTCGGCCTATGTCCAAATTAAAGCATTACCGCTGTATCGGTACACCCTGTCCAAGCCCGGGTGCTGCTGAAACGGGCGGGGCCAAACCGGTGCGGCCGCTCGGGAGCGCAAACTCTAGGGAATTCCCCAGTATCTCGGCGTCCGGTCCCGGCGTTTTCCTGATCGCGACCATCACAACGGCGACCAAGGGAACCGCAATGAGTGTTCGACGAACGATAACGGGAGTGATCGGCGCGTCCGTTCTCGTACCGCTCGCGGTGCTGTCTTTTGCTCGACCGGCTCAGGCTGCCGAGTGCACCGTGGTGCGGGTCGCCCCGCTGTTCGGCGGCAGCATCACCGTGCACGCTCCGTGCTCGGCGGTCCGAACCCGCGTCGTGACCCGCGTCGTCAACCGCTGTGCCGTCGTTTCGCGGCAGCACGTGAGCTGGTCGACGAGTGCCGGGCGGATGACCAGCGAGTCGATCAGCCGGGTGAACTGCACACGCAGGTGACGGGAGGCCCGGCCGGCGAACGTCCACCGGCCGGGCCACCGCTCGGGGAAGAGCTACTTCGTCAGGATCTTGGACAGCACCTCGTGCACGTACGTGTTGGGGTGCTTGCCGGTGAACTGGCCGGCGTACGGGCCCGCCGCGGTGACCGGCACGTCCACGCCGGTGTGGCTGGGCGTCGTCCAGTCGAGGTTGAACTTCAGAGGGCTACCCGGGATCGAGAACGGCCCGTCCTCCCGGGAGATCGCGTCGCCGGACTCGTCGCCGGTCCCGGTGTCCTCGACGGTCAACCCACCGCACTCGTGGTCGCCGGTGACGACGAGCAGCGTGTCCGGGTGTTCCGCGACGTAGGCCTTCGCCACCGCGACGGCCTTGTCCAGCTCGCCCATCGACTGCAGCATCCGCGTGCCGTTGTTGTTGTGGGAGAACTCGTCGATCGCCTCCTCCTCGATCATCAGGAAGAAGCCGTCCCGGTCCTTGGAGAGCGTCGACAACGCCTTCGACGTCATCGTGGCCAGGCTGACGACCGGGCTGTAGACGTCGCCCTTCCCCTCTTCGCGCTGCTGGAACATCTCCTGGTTGGAGAAGAGACCGAGCAGCTTGCCGTTCGGAGCCGCCTGCAGCTGCGCCGGCGTGGACACGTACCGGTAGCCGCTCTGCCGCGCCTTCGCGATCAGATCGCCCTTCGTGCTGCGGCTGCCCTCGGTCGGATCCTCCGCGGGCTTGTCCGGGTACGCGCCCGGGGTGCCTGCGGGCAGCCACCAGTCCTCGCCGCCGCCGAGGATCACGTCGGGTTTGCTGATGTCGAGGTACTGCCGGGCGATCTCGTCCTGCTGTCCCCGGTCCGGGACGTTCGAGAACCACGCCGCCGGAGAGGCGTCGGTGACCTGTGCGGTGGTGACCAGGCCGGTGGCCTTGCCTGCGCGCTTGGCCTGGAAGCCGAGTGTCGGCACCGGCTTCTTGTTGACGTCGTACCCGATCGAGCCGTTGTAGGTGCGCTGGCCGATCGTCCACGCGGTCGCACCGGCCGCCGAGTCGGTGATCGGGTTGGTCGGATCGTCGGGGCTGGTCGTCAGCTGTCCGGAGACCCGCAGGGTGTCCATGACCAGCTGTCCGCCCAAGCCCTTGAGCGCGAGGCGGGCCGCTTCCCGGTGGGCCGGGCCCATGCCGTCACCGTTGACGAAGATGACGCTGCGCGCCCGCTGCCGTTCGTTCGACGCGTCCGCGGCGATCGTGGTGGCCCCCACCGCCACGAGCACTCCTGTCGTGACCGTCGCGGCGAGCCAGCGCAGTGGTTTGGCGTCCACACGAGCCTCCCGAGTGTCGTCGTGATCTCGTAAGGCAACACCTTTTCCGCATGGTTCGCACCGAATTCTTTCCATTCCCCGAGTTGGTGGGTGACGCGCCACCGCGGTACGAGGACCGGCTCTCCGGGCCATGCTGGACCGGATGTGTCCGTCTTCCTCCCAGAGCCCGAGGAGCAACCGTTGATCATCGTCGCCGGCCAGCTGTTCGTAGACCCTGCCGACCGTGACCGATACCTGACCGCGGTGGCCGACGTCGCCCGAGTGGCTCGGCAGGCGCCCGGGTGCCACGACTTCGTCCAGGCCGCCGATCCGATCGACGTCGGGCGGATCAACGTCTACGAGCGCTGGGAGTCCGACCAGGACCTCGAGCGGTTCCGCACCTCGGGCGAGCCTGCGCCGGAGCCGCCGCCGGTGCGCGGCGCGGAGGTGCACAAGTATCGGATCAGTAGCGTCGAGGCGCCGTAACCTCCGCGGGTGGAGATAACGACTATCGACCCGCAGCCGCGCTCGTACGGGCAAGGAGCGCTGGTCACCGGCGCTGCACGGACCCTGTTCGTCAGCGGGCAGGTGCCGGAGGACTCGGCCGGTGTCGTTCCGGCCGAGTTCGACGAGCAGTGCCGGCTGGCCTGGGCCAACGTTCTCGCGGTGTTGGACGCCGCTGGCCTAGCGCTGTCCAACTTGGTCAAGGTGACCGTGTTCCTCTCCGACCGGCGGTATCGCGAAGCCAATGCGCGTATCCGCGATGAGGTGCTCGCCGGTCACAGTCCGGCGTTGACCGTGATCATCACCGGCATCTACGACGAGAAGTGGCTGCTGGAGATCGAGGCGATCGCGACGAGCTAGTACCTCGCAAATACCTCACGCGGTCGTCGCTGTCCAGACTGGGTACCTCGCCGCATCCGACCTCGACTGTCGGTTCGGGCCGAGGACGAAGGCGGCCACTCAGGCCTGGCAGCGCAACCGCGATTTGGACGACGACGGAGTCGTCGGGCCCGACACCTTCGGCAGGGCGGACAACAACCTCTACTGGGTCGGCTCCGAGATCCGGTACAACGGCTCGAGGACCGACGCCCACAACTTCTACCGGACGAGCTCCGGCCGCTGGTATCTCGGCGGCGGATCCACGCACTACTACTCGTACAACAGCACGTCGATGTGTAGCTGACGCGTCGCTTTCCGGCCCGGTCCCGTTCGCGGGGCCGGGCTTTTTCGCGTGGGCCCGGTGTTCGTGGCTAGTCGATCCAGCGGTACGCGGCGCCGCCCAGGATGAGGATCGACGCGAGGGCGGTGATGAGCGCGTTCTGCCACCACCGCAGACCTCTGCCCTGGTCCTGAGCGCCGGGTTGGCTCGGGGCCGTCGGTTCCGCCGGAGCTGCGGGCTCCGTCGCCTCCCAACGTCCGGTGTACATCTGTGCCCCCAACGATGCGAGGAAGGGCGCCGAAATGGCCCACTCGCTAGTTGTTGACGGACTCGACTCCGCAGTCCGCGACACCATGTCCTCGCCGACACAGGGGTGTGCGCGTTGCCATAGTGTGTGAGACACAGTATGGTGTTGGACATGACAAGCGATGCGACGCTCTCCAGCCACCTGCAGGAGTTGCGCCGCGGCACGGTCGTCGTCGCGAGCCTCACCGTTCTGCGCACCCCGGGCTACGGCTACTCGCTGCTCGAAACGCTGAGCGAGGCCGGGTTCGAGGTGGAGGCCAACACGCTCTACCCGCTGCTGCGGCGTCTGGAGGCCCAAGGCCTCCTGACCAGCTCCTGGAACACCGACGAGGCGCGACCGCGCAAGTTCTACCGGACCACCGAGCAGGGCGACGCGATCGCTGTCGCCCTGCGCACCGAGTGGTCCCGCCTCGACAACGCCATCACCGACCTCGACACCCCCACCAGCACGGCTCTAGGGAGCGAGAAATGACCGGCCTGATCGACCGTTACGTCTTCACCGCAGTGCGGCACGTTCCGGAAGCGCAACGGGCCGACATCGACCGCGAACTTCGCGCCTCCATCGACGACGCGGTGGACGCCCGCATCGAGGCCGGCGAGGAGCGGGAGGCAGCGATCGACGCCACGCTGCGCGAGCTGGGCGACCCGCGCCGCCTGGCCGACCGCTACGCCGACCGGCCGCAGTACCTGATCGGCCCGGAGCTCTACCCGATCTGGCGCCGGGTGATGCTGATGCTCTTCACGGTCGTGCTGCCGATCGTGGTCGTCCTCTCTACCGTCCTCCAGGTATTCGACGACCCGAGCCTCGGAAAGGTGATCGGCGCGGCGATCGGCGCGACCCTCACGGTCGGTGCCCACCTGGCCTTCTGGACCACAGGGGTGTTCGCGATCCTGGAGCGCACCGGCGTGGGCCGCACCGACCTCGCAGTCGGTGAGTGGACGCCCGACGACCTCCCGAAGTACGAGCCCAGCTTCCTGACCGCCAGCCAGCTGGTCGCGAACGTCGTCTGGCCCGTGCTGCTCGGCGCCGCGCTGGTCCTGCAGCAGTTCACGCTCACCGACGAACCGGTGCTCGATCCGGCCAGCTGGTCGTTCTGGTGGCCCTACCTGCTGGTCGTGTTCGCCCTGGAGGTCGTCTACGCCGTCTGGGTGTATCGCCGCGGCGCCTGGACCCACGCCGTGACCGCCGTCAACGCCGTGCTCGCGCTGCTGTTCACCGTGCCAGTGGTCTGGCTGCTGGCCACCGATCGGTTCTTCAACCCCGAGTTCCTGAACGAGACCGGTTCAAGTTCGTTCAACACCGATTCGTGGCTGACCAACATCGTCATCCTCTCCGTCGTCCTGATCGGGGTCTGGGACATCGTGGAGGTGGCGCTGCGGGCCGAACGGGCGCGGCGAGGCCTGGCCACGCAGGTCCCTGGTACCGGTGACGACCACCGCATCGGCGTCGCCTGACCGAGGCGCGCACCGCGCCCCGTCCCCGCTGGGACGGGGCGCGGTCGTGATCTGGTAAGGAAAACTGTGCTTCAGGAACTGTTGGACGCATACCGGCCGCGAACGGCGTCCGAGGTGGTGGACGTCGAGCGGGCCAAGGCGCTGCAGCGGCTGACGGTTGCCGAGGCGAGTGCACGGACGACGGAGTCGAACCTGCGGGAGTTCATCGCCAGAGCCGGCGAGCTCTTCCCGCCCCGGTAGTCGGTCAGCGCACGATCGAGACGAGCTGCACCGCCGCCGCAGCGAGCGCGTCATCGCCGTCCACCCGGGCACGAGCGAGGGCTTCGTCGGGCTCCAACCCTCGGGTCGCCACCCGCCAGAGCGTGTCCGGCGTCAGCTCGACGCGGGCGTCCGGCGCATCGGTCTCACCGCGGGTCAGCGCCCAGCCGTCCGGGCCGCGCCGAGCGGTCCAGGCGTCGTCGACGGGGCCGGTCACCGCGATGGTGACCGACGTGCCGTCGGTGTCCGCCAGGACTCGGGGCAGCGCGCGGAGGAACGCGTCGATCACCGGGTGCACCAGCTGGCGGGAGTCGGCGCCCGGACGTCCGACGGCGTCCCGGATCTGTTGCTGGTGCACCCAGAACTCGGAGTACTCCCGGGCGATGTCGAGCCAGGCGGGCGCCGGGGCATCGGGTACCGCCCACGACACGGAGACGCCGGACGCGCCCAGGTCGCAGGTAGCCCAGTACGCGTCGAGTTGAGGGCCGAATCCCGCGATCAGGGCGCTGAGCACCCGAGGGCTGAGCCCACGGGCGGTCGCGACGAACTCGTCGTTGGCGCGGTTGAGCAACGGGGCGAGATCCCGGTCGGGCACCGGGATCCAGCCCGCGGACCAGCCGTCGCGGCCCGCGGACAGCCGTCGCAGGTAGTCGTGCACGAGGTGCGCCGCGAGGTCGTGGACGGTCCAGCCGGGGCAGACCGTCGGCGCCGACCAGTGCGCGTCGTCCAGGGTGCCCAACAGGGCCAGCAGCTCGGCTCGCTCCACCGCGAAGAGCGGCCGCACGTCGATCGGCGGGCCGATCCGGGTCCAATCCACGGCGGCAGTAGACCACGCGCGGTCGGCGGTGGGCAGGTGGATAAACCCGGAGTCGGGCCGCGGTCAGCCGTGCACGGTGCGACGAGCTTCGTACCAGGTGTCACCTACCGGTTCACCGTCTAGATTCCAGCTCCAGGACACCGTTGGTGCGATGCGGAGGAAGTGGCCCGGTCCGACCATCCCCGACCGCTCGAACGGCCCGTCCGCGACGCCGTAGACGCGCAACGAGCGCGCGACGAACGGTTCGACGGAGACGATGTCGTCGAAGACGAGCGCCACCTTGGAACGGCCGCCGCGGACGTTGCGCATCTTCCGGGTCGCCAGGACGGTCTGACCGGTGCCGCCGACCCAGAAGAACGTGCCGTCGAACTCGACGGCCACCGGGACGACGTCCGGTTGCTCCTCGGGGCCGACCGTGGCGAAACGCGCGATCGGTTGGGCAGAGAGGTAGGCGACTTCCTGGTCGGTGAAGGTCATCAACGCATTGTCGCGATTCGGTGCCGTCTGCGCAGCGGCCCCGGAGTGCGGTGTGCACTCCGGGGCCGATTGCGACGCGGAACTCAGCGCTTGCGGGCGATGCCGCCGGCCATCAACCGCTCGGCGACGGTCAGCTCGTGGCCGATCGGCTCCTCGGGGCGCCACTCGGGCAGCGAGACCAAGCCCGGCTCGACCATCTCCAAGTCGCCGAAGAAGCCCTGTAGCTCCTCCAGCGTGCGGAAGCGGCCGGTGCCGAGCACGCTCAGGTAGGTCTGCTCGAGCGCTGCGGCCTCCGGGAAACTCGCGCAGAAGCTCGTCATGAACAGGTAACTGCCGGACGGCACGGCGTCCATGTAGGCCTTGGCGACGCCCTGCGGGTCCTCGCTGTCGTGCAGGTGGTGGAGGATGCCGACGAGCAGGACACCTACCGGCTGGGAGAAGTCGATGAGGCGCTGCACTTCGGGAGCAGCGAGGACGGCCTGCGGATCCCGAAGGTCGGCCGTGACCACGCCGGTGTTGTCGTTCTCGGCGAGGATCGCTCGGCCGTGGGCCAGCACGATCGGGTCGTTGTCGACGTAGACGACGCGGGCGTCGGGTGCCGAGCGCTGGGCCACCTGATGGGTGTTCTCCCGCGTCGGCAATCCGGAGCCGAGATCCATGAACTGCCGGATACCGGCTTCTTCGACCAGGTAGCGCACACCGCGACTGAGGATCTGTCGGTTATAGGCGGCTACCTCGGGCAGCTGCGGCACGATCTTGAGCATTTCGCCGACAACGGCCCGGTCGATCTCGAAGTTGTCCTTGCCACCAAGGACCACATCGTAGGCTCGCGCGATGCTCGGCTTTGAGACGTCGATGCCGGTGGGAGCCGGTTGTTCCAGGGCGCCCATGAATCCCCCCTTCGCAGTGTTCGGTCCATGTCGCCGACGGCATCTTAGGGGACGCCCGCTACGGCCGGCTCGGCTTTCCGGCCACTATGGAGGGTGACGGCGCGCTGGTCACCCGGTGGGTCCGAGCACGAAGCGCCGGAGAGCGGTGTTCCGCTCCCCGGCGCTCCGGTGATTCGAGGGGTCAGCTCAGTAGCTGTAGTCCCAGCAGTCGTTGTAGCGCTTCTTGTGGTGGCGGGGACGGCGGCGCGGCTTGTAGCAGTCGTTGTAGTCCCAGTCGTTGCAGTGGTTGTTGTAGTCGTAGTCGTAGCAGCCGCTCATGTCGTCCAGCCTCCTGAAGTAGTTGGGGCTCGTTCCCCGTGCACCAATAGATTCGCGCGACCCGCCAGCCGGATCGATCGGCGACCGAACGCCCCGAACGTTCGATTCCGAACACAGCGAGTCACGTCCGCAGTGCCTCGTGGCGTGGCGTCCCCGCCCGTGTACGTCCGCTGTCCACGACGGACGCCAGGAGCAGCACCGCCCCGAGCACGACGGGGACGCTCAGCTGCTCGCCGAGCAAGCTCACCGCCAGGACGGTGCCGGTCAGCGGTTCGAGTAGGGCAACGACCGTGGCGGTGGCGGCGGTGCTGCCGCGCAGGCCGCGGAAGTACAGCAAATACGCCACCGCCGTCGGAACGGTGGCGAGCAGGCACAGCAGCCCGATGGACGCCAACGAGAGATCGACGCCGAGGCCTGCGGTGGTGCTCGAGACGATCGCGAGCGCAGTACCGCCGAGCAGGAAGCCGTAGCCGGTCGACGTGGCCTCGTCCAGGTTCGGTACCGGGCGGCGGCCGACGAGCGTGAGCAGGGCGAAGCCGGCGCCGGCCAAGACGCTGAGCGCGGCACCCGCGAGCGTCGCCCCCAGAGATTGGCCGGTCGGGGCGCCGACGAGCAGACCGAGTCCGACGACGCCGGTGGCCACCGGCCGGACGTCGGCCCAGGACGGCAGCCGGCGTGCGGCCAGCGCGTCGGCAACCACCACGAGGATCGGCGCGGAGCCGATCGTGAGAAGCGTCGCGACGGTGACCGAGCTGACCGCCACGGCGGCGAAGTAGCTGGCCTGGAAGGCCGCGGCGAGGGCGGCGATCGCGCCGACCCGGCGCCACGCGCGGGTACCGCGCGGCACCCGGCCGACGATCAGCAGAGCGACGACGAGCAGGCCGCCGCCGAGCAGCAGCCGATAAGCGGCCACCGCGGGCGCCGATACGGAGCCGACCTCGGTCAGGGCCCGGCCGGTGACACCGCCGGTGCCCCAGCAGACGCCGGCCGCGACCAGCAGGGCGAAGGACGAACGAGAAGAAGACAACGGAGAACTCCAGCAATGATCGAGGACACCGGTCGCGGAGAGCGGGACTCGATCGCGCCAGGGCAGCACCCAGCGCTACGCCGCCGAGCGGCGTGGAGAGGAACCCGCTCAGGCGCGGGGCGGCGGGGAGATGATCAGCCGAAGCACGGCGGGAATGCTAACAGCCGATCAGGAGGACGGCGCCCGCTGATCGCGGGTGGCCGCCCTACTCGCTGAGGATCTGCTCGCGCAGGATGTCGGCGTGGCCGCAGTGCTGTGCCAGCTCGCGCAGCACGTGGAGATAGACCCAGCGCAGCGGGAGCGGGCCCCGGCGGTTGCCGTGGAGGACATCGTCCAGCGCCAACGAGGAGGTCGCGCGGCGGGAGGCTTCGCACGCCTCCCGGTGCGCCTGCCGGACGCTGTCGATCGTGTCGGCGTCGTCCAGGACGAAAGATTCATCCGGCGTCCGGGGGATGCCGATCGCCGCTCGCGACCGGCGGGTCACGGCTTCGTCGAACCAGACCTTCTCGACGAAAATCCCGTGCTTCACCAAGCCCAGCAGTGTGGTGCGGGACGGCACGAGCGAGCGGCGCGCCTGCTCCTCGGTGAGTCCGTCCAGACACGCGGCGAGCGTGCTGCGGTGCTCGTCGAGGAAGGCGTCGAACTGAGCGCGCTCGGGCCGGTGGAGGACCTCATCGCTCATGCCCGAAGCTTGCCAGATGCTAGTCGCCGAGGCCGAGGGCGCGACCCATGCGGGCGTGCAGGGCCCGGAAGTGTTCGACGAGTTCGATCGGCTCGTGCACCGTGAACTCGAAGCCGAACAGCGTCACGTGCAGCGCCAACCCGTCGAGGGAGTTCGAACCGGCGCGCAGCGTGCAGCTGTGCTCGTCGATCGTCTCGATCAGCCCGGCGTCGGCCGGTACCCGCGTCGCGACCTGATCGGCGGGGGCGTGCATCGTGAACCGTCCTTGGTAGCGGTAGTTCTGAACGCCCACCGCCCACGAGGCGTAGGCGCCGATGTTCTCGTCCGGCGGCGTCCGGGGAGTGAAACGCGGGCCGGGCGGCGTCCAGGGACGTAGCCGGTCGACGCGGAACGTGCGCCAGTCGTCGCGATCGACGTCGAACGCGACCAGGTACCAGCGACGGCCGGCGTGGACGAGCTTGTGTGGCTCGACCAGGCGGAGGGTCTCGGTGCCGTCGTGACTGCGGTAGTCGATGCGGAGCCGCTGGTGGTCACGGCAGGCGCCGGCGATCGTCGTCAGCAGCTCGGCGGAGACCACCGCGCCCGGCCGGTGCGGTGAGACCGTGGCCGCCCCGAGAGCCGAGACGCGGTGGCGCAGCCGCGGCGGCAGAATCTGTTCCAGCTTCGACAGCGCGCGTACCGAGGTTTCCTCGATGCCGACCACCGTGCCGTTCGCCGCGGTGCGCAGGCCGACCGCCACCGCGACGGCCTCCTCGTCGTCGAGCAGGAGTGGCGGCATCGTCGCGCCGGCCCCCAGGCGGTAGCCGCCGATGTTTCCGACGGTGGCGTGCACCGGATAGCCGAGCTCGCGGAGCCGCTCGACGTCGCGGCGGACCGTGCGCACGGTGACGCCGAGCCGGTCGGCGAGTTGCGGACCGGGCCAGTCCCGGTGCTGCTGCAGCAACGAGAGCAGACGGAGCAAGCGCGCGGACGTTTCGAGCATGCGGCTGATTCTCCTCGGCAACGAGGACAGAACCTGACCTCTTTGGCTGACACAGTCGAATCAACCCCGAGGAGGTAGTGGTGACCATCACCCCGTTCCGCATCGACGTTCCCCAGACCGCTCTGGACGACCTCGAGCAGCGCCTCGCGAGCCTGCGCTGGCCGACGCAGGTCCCGGACGTCGGCTGGGCACGCGGCGTCCCGGTCTCGTGGCTGGCCGAACTCGTAGAGCAGTGGACGACGTCCTACGACTGGCGGGTCATCGAGCAGCGGCTCAACCAGCACCCGCAGTTCACCACCGAGATCGACGGGCAGACGATCCACTTCCTGCACGTCCGTTCGCGGCACGATCAGGCGCTCCCGTTGCTCCTGCTGCACGGCTGGCCGGGTTCGATCGCGGAGTTCCTCGACGTCATCGAGCCGCTCACCGACTCGGACGAGCCCTTCCACCTGGTGATCCCGTCGCATCCGAACTTCGGCTTCACCGGCCCGGCCGGCGCTGGGTGGGACGGGCGCCGGATCGCGACCGCGTACGCCGAGCTGATGGCGCGGCTCGGCTACGAGCGCTACGGCGTCCAGGGCGGTGACTTCGGCGCGATGATCGCTCCGGAGATCGGCCGGGTCGACGCCGAGCACGTGGTCGGCGTCCACGTCAACGCGGCGACGGTGGGCTTCATCCCGCTCGAAGAGGTCTCGGAGGACGAGCAGTTCACCGAGGCCGAGAAGGCCCGGCTGGGGCGTCTGCAGGAGTTCATGTCCGACGGCAACGGCTACTTCCAGATCCAGGCCACCCGGCCGCACACGCTGGGCTTCGCGCTGGCCGACTCCCCGGTCGGGCAGCTGGCCTGGATCGGCGAGAAGTTCCACGACTGGGCGAACCCTGCCGGGTCGATCGCCGCCGCGCACGTGCTCGACCACGCCACGCTGTACTGGCTGACCAACACCGGCACCTCGTCCGGCCAGCTGTACTACGAGGCGATGCACTCCCAGCACTGGCCGACGCCGTCGTCGGTGCCGACCGGGGTGGCCAACTTCGCCGAGGACATCGCGATCCGCCGCTACGCCGAGCAGGTGAACAAGATCGTGCACTGGGCCGAGTACGAGCAGGGTGGTCACTTCGCGGCGCTGGAGGTGCCGGAGGTGTTCGTGGCGGAGGTCCGGACGTTCTTCCGCATCGTTCGCTGACCGCGTTGGCGTCGGCCCCGGAGTGCGGTGGTCACTCCGGGGCCGATCGTTATTTGCTCGACAGCTCGGACCTCTGTGCGGAGGGTCGAGGGGTGACTGTTGACCAGATCGCGTTCGTCCGGGACGGCTTCGTACACGTGCCCGGCGCCTTCCCCCGCGACGTGGCCGACGCCGCTCGCGCGCTGCTGTGGGAACGCACCGGCTGCGATCCCGATGACCCCACCACCTGGACTCGGCCGGTGATCCGTCTCGACGGCTACGGCGACGAGCCGTTCCGGGTCGCCGCCAACACGCCGACGCTGCACGCCGCCTTCGACGCGCTGGTCGGCGCTGGCCGCTGGCGGCCGCGAACCGGACTCGGCACGTTCCCGATCCGGTTCCCGCACCCGGACGATCCCGGTGACGGCGGCTGGCACGTCGAGGGCAGCTTCGGGGAGCGGACCGGGTACCGCACGAACGTGGTGTCGCGCGGCCGGGCGCTGCTCATGCTGTTCCTGTTCTCGGACGTCGGGGCAGACGACGCCCCGACGCGCATCCGGGTCGGCTCCCATCTCGACGTGCCACCGATCCTGGCCCCGGCCGGCGACGAAGGGCTCGACTTCATGGAGCTGGCGAAGCAGGCCGTGCCCGCCTCAGCGGATCGGCCGGTCGTCCACGCCACCGGCGAGGCGGGTGACGTCTACCTCTGCCACCCCTTTCTGGTACACGCCGCGCAGCCGCACACCGGCCGCCAGCCGAAGTTCATGGCACAGCCGCCGCTGGACCCCGTGGGTGAGCTGGTTCTCGACCGACCCGACGGGGCCTACTCGCCGGTCGAGCAAGCGGTGCGGCTCGGGCTCGGAGTACGTCGGTAGTGGTCGGCGACTGCGCGGACGCGGGTCGGCGTAGCGCGGCGGCTCCGCCGCAGGGTGGGGAAACGAGGCGAGCCCTCGACTTGATCGAACACACGTTCGTAACCTGCGGACATGCGAGTCGTGCGGCATTGGTGGAACCAGCAGTGGGGACGGTTGGGGCGCCGTGACGTCTACGTGCGCAGTGACGGCAGCCGGTTCCAGGTCGAGGTCGCCCAGGGCGGAGCCGAGGGCAGACGCTGGCTGGCGTTGTTCGACAGCCTCGACGAGGCGATCGCGGAGGCGGAGAAGCACTTGGGGGACCCGAACGACCGGTGGCGGGACGTCAGCGACGCGCACCACTCATCGGGCTGATCGGCTCACCCGCCGAAGAAGTACGCGGTCGGCGGTAGGACGAACACCAGTTGGCAGCCGGGCAGCAGGACGGTGGAGACTCCGAGGGCCGTAGCGCGGACCGTGCTCCGCCAGGGCGAGCGCTGCGGCCCGGTGAGGAGCACTCCCCAACCGATGGCCACCCCCACGACGATCGAAGCGGCGAGGAACAGCGGCTGTACCCGCTCGTAGGGGGCACTGCCGGTGAGCAGGATCCACAACCCCCGGTACAGCTGGAAGCCGCCCCACACACCCGCAGCGACGAGGAGCGGCACCAGCAGCATCGTGGTCCGGCGTGAGCTCATAGCGTCCGCCACAGGACCCCCAGCCCGATCAGGAGTAGGAGGAACG
Source organism: Cryptosporangium minutisporangium (assembly GCF_039536245.1). NCBI lineage: Bacteria > Bacillati > Actinomycetota > Actinomycetes > Cryptosporangiales > Cryptosporangiaceae > Cryptosporangium > Cryptosporangium minutisporangium. The sequence goes on from NZ_BAAAYN010000044.1 coordinate 282,766, forward strand.
GCGCGACCAGCGCGCCGACCCCGGCGGCGGCCAGGGCGTCGAGCGACGGGCGGCGACCCGGGCGACGGCGAGTCGCCACGAGCACCAACCAGCCGACGAGGACGCCGAGGCCGGTGGCGGGAACACCACCAACTGCCACGGCGGCGAGCAGGGGCGGCGCCAGGTACTCCGGCACCAGCGGCCGGAGTGCGAACACCAGGAGGAGATGGGCGCCAGACAGATAGTTGACCACCAGCAGAGCCGTCCACCACGGGCGCTTCCCGACCACCGGCGACTCTGCGGACGTGGTCACGCCGTGATTGTGCCGCCGCCGGTAGATCTGCAGTGGCGGACGGACAAAATCGTCACTCGGGCCCGCTCCAGCCGGCGGACGGCGTCACCGGGCGCTCGATCGTCTCCGGGCGGGACACCGTCGCGTCCTGGTACTGCGTCGAGAGGACCACGTGGGTGTGGAGTTCACCGTGCCGGCCGAGTTGCTCGATCACCCCTTCGAGGTGGGCCAGCGACGCGGCGCGGATCTGGATCATCGTGCAGTGCGCTCCGCTGAGCTTGTGCACCTCGGTCACCTCGGGGTAGTCCGCCGCGCGGCTGGTACGCAGCAGACAACTGCCGAGCTTGCAGCGGAGCTGGACGAAGGCGGTGATGCCGTAGCCGGCCCGCACGGGGTCGACGACCGCCCGGTAACCACTGATGACGCCGACCTGTTCGAGTCTGCGCACCCGCTCGGCGACGGCTGGCGACGACAGATGGATGCGGCGTCCGAGTTCGTTGAACGACAGTCGGCCGTCCTTCTGCAGCTCGTCCAGGATGCGCCAGTCGACGTCGTCCAGGGCATATTCCGAACGTGAGGAGTTCACCGCTACAGCCTTCCGAATGACAGGTCGATCGTCGATACCGACGGACGTCGCCCATGGGCTGGGAGGGCCGACTTTCTTAGCGTTTGCGCATGTCACTAAACGATCGCAGGTTGGCAGCGCTCTGGGTCGCCGGTGCCGCAGGCGGACTGGCGCAGACGCTGCTCGGCGTCGCCGCGACTCTGGTGGCGGCCGAGATGGCCGGTAACGCTGGCACGGCAGGCTTCCCGCAGGCGCTGCAGGTGCTCGGCGCCGCGGGCTTCGCGCCGGTGGTTTCCCGATGGTCGTCCCGGACGGGCCGGGGGATCGGCCTCGCCATCGGTGCGACCGTCGGGGCGGCGGGCGGTGCGGTGTCGGTCGCGGCCGTGGCCCTGCACAGCGTGCCGCTGCTCTTGCTCGGCAGTTTCCTCGGAGGCGGGGGTGCGACCGCGGTCGCCCTGGCCAGGTACGCCGCGGTCGAGGTCGGTGGCCACCGGGGCGCCGGGCGTGCGGTCTCGTCCGTGCTCGCAGCCGTCGCGGTCGGGGCGGTCGTGGGGCCGAACCTACTGGCACCGACCGTGCATCTCGACCGCCTGGTAGGTCTTCCTCGCTTCAGCACGGGCTTCCTCCTCGCGACCGTTGTCTTCCTCGTCGCCGGAGCGGTGTGGGCGATCGGCGCGCCTCGCGGCGCGATCGGACCGGCTCCCGCGGGTGTGCGGTGGGCCTTCGGTCGATCCGCTTTTGCCGTCGCCGTGCTCGGTCTGGCGAACCTGGTGATGGTGGCGACGATGACGATGGTGCCGGTGCAGCTGCACCACATCGGCGGTGGTCTGGGCTCGATCGGGATCGTGGTCGGCGTCCACATCGCTGCAATGTTCGCGCCGGCGCCGATCAGCGGTTGGGTGGTCGACCGGTTCGGGATCGGCCATGGCGCAGCGGTGGCCTGCGGGACGCTCCTGGCGGCCACGTCGCTCGCGGCGCTGTCCGCAGGATCGGTGTGGGGGCTTCTCGTCGCGGTCGCACTGCTGGGCTTCGGCTGGAGCGCCGCCGTGGTCACCGGCAGCGCCGCGTTGGTGCGGTGGGCTCGACCGGAGGAGCGGCCGAGGCTGGAAGCGGCGGGCGAGGTCGGGATGGGTGTGGCCGCGGCGGTCGGCGGAGCGGCGTCCGGCCTGGTGGTCGGCGTCGGCGGCTACGCAACGCTGGCGACGCTCGGCGCCGCCTGCGTCGCCGTCGGGCTGGTGCCGCTGTGCCTCCGCCTGTCCACACTGGTTCCCGCCGACGCCTGAGGCGGGCTAGTCGACGCTCGGCGCCGGGTCGGTGCGCAGTCGGCTGTAGAGCAGGCCGTCGTGCCACTCGCCGGCGCGGAATTCGCAGGCGCGCAGGACGCCCTCCAACTGGAATCCGGCTTTCACCAGGGCCTTCTGCTCGGCAGTGTTCTCCGGGTGGGTGCCGGCTTGGATGCGTTGCACCGGGGTGTGGCTGAACAGGTAGTCGCAGAGCATCGCCTGTGCCCGCCAACCGACGCCCTGTCCGCGCCACTCCGGCAGCACGACGATGCCGATCTCCCAGTACGCCCCCGCGCTGCCCATGCTGCCGCGTCGCCAGTTCACCATGGCCACCGTCGTCCCGTCGTCGGCGTCGACCATCAGCCAGCCGAGGTCCTCGCCGAGAAAGCCGTCCTCGGCGAACCGCCGTGCCGGATGACCCGGATCGCGGAAGCCGTTCCAGTCCAATCCGACGAAGTCAGGGTCGGTGCGGAGCCGCCGGAACAGCTCCAAGTCCTCCTCGGCGGCCGGCCGAAACCGTAAGGGCAACAGATTCACGAGCCTCTCTCCGATCCTCTCGCTGAGCGGTGTGCACTTCAGCGACCTATGGCCTGCCGGAGTGCACACCGCCTCACGGTGTCATGGCCCTACCGCGAAGCAGGACGTGAAGGCCCTCGGTGAACTCCGCGTCGGCGGTGAGTCGGCCGGCGTGCCGGGCGTTGGCGGCCGTGTGCGGGAACTCGTCCGGCGGCAGTGCGGCCAGCGCTCGGGTGCCCCCGCCGGCCAGCGGTCCGAGGTGTTCGAGCTGCGGCCAGGTCGGCGACCCGTTCCTGACCCTCGCGCACGCCCACCCGGTCGGCGAGGGACCGTCGACCAAGGTCGATGGACGGGCGACCTCCGGCCGCTGAGCGGGGACCGGCGGCGACGCGACCCTGAGTTCGTGCAGGTGACCAGGCCTGCGGAACCTGAAGGAGCGCCGATGTCTCGTCGACGGCGGATCGCGCCGGTGCTGGCGCTCGGGGTGCTGGCGCCGTGGGCCGCGGAGTGCTCGTGGGGCGGCTTCGCACTGAGCGACTACCTCATCGTTGTCGTGTTCCTCGGGCCGCTCTACGGAGGGGCGGCCGTGTTGATCCGAGAGGTGGTCCGCCGCACCGGCGGGGGCTGGCCCCAGATCGCGCTGCTCGGTTGCGCGTTCGGCATGTACCAGGCGGGCCTGGTCGACCAGGCACTGTTCAACCTGGACTACCTCAGCGACACCGAATACGCCGACCTGGCCAGCGATCCGCGGGCAACGCTCGTGCCCGGCCTGGAGTTCAGCGCCGCAGACGCGCTGAACTACGTCGGCAACCACATCGTGCTGAGCATCTGCGTGCCGATCGCGATCGTCGAGTCGCTCGTCGCGCCGGACCGCCGACGCGAGCCGTGGCTCGGGCGGTGGGGACTGGCCGTGGTCGGCGTTCTGTTCGTGCTCGGCAGCCTGCTCATTCATTCGGACGCCGCCAAGGGCTTCACCGCAGAGCCGCACCAGCTGGGGTTCGCCGTCGTGGTGGTCGTCGCGCTGATCGTGGTGGCGGTGCTGACGCCGTTGCCGACGCTCGAACGACGATTCGCCTGGAGGTGGCCGCGGCCGAGCGCGTGGAGTCGCTCCGACGCGCGGCCGGCACCGCGGCCGTTCTGGAGTGCGGTGGTGACGCTGGCGGCGGCGGCCACCGCGGGCGTCGTCCCCGGGTGGGGTGGCGTCGCCCTCTTCGCGGGTGCGATCGGGGTCGCCGTCGTCGTGGTCGTGCGCTGGTCGCGGCGGCCCGGGTGGGACCAGCGGCACGTACTCGCGGCGTTCTCCGGGCCGCTCGTCCTGGTGGCCGCGTACGCGTACGTGGTGCCGAACTACGCGCCGGCCAGCCCGACCGAGGCGCTCATCGGCGACCTCGCGATCAGCGTCGTGACGCTGGCGCTGCTCGTCCCGGCGTTCTGGCGCCTGCGCCACGAAGAGCGCGTCGCCGCCCGCCCGATCGATGAGCAGGCGACGTCGTCCGAGGGTGCGGACCGTTGATACTGGGCCCGTGACCGATTTGGACGCCGCCCGCGCCGGTGACCAGCACGCGTTCGGGACGCTCGTCGGGTCCTACCGTCGGGAGCTGGAGGTCTACTGCTACCGCATGCTCGGTGGCACCCAGGACGCGGAAGACGCGGTGCAGGAGACGCTGCTGGCGGCCTGGCGCGGCCTGCCCGCCTTCGAGGAGCGCAGTTCCCTGCGCACCTGGCTCTATCGGATAGCGACCCGTTGCTGCCTGCGGCTCGCGGAGCGTCGTCCGCCGCGGGTGTTGTCGTGGGAGCACGGGCCCGCGCGAAACTGGGGTGAAGACCTCGGCGCCCCGGTCGATGGGCCGGTCTGGGTGGAGCCCCTCGCCCCGGATCCCCTCGCCCCGGATGCCTTCGCCCCGGATCCCGGCGCGCAGGTCGAGCGGCGGGAGACGATCGCGCTCGCGTACATCGCGGCGTTGCAGCGGTTGCCCGCGACACAGCGAGCCGTGCTGATTCTGCGGGAGGTGCTCGCGTTCTCCGCGCAGGAGGTCGCCGACCTGCTGGAGACCAGTACCGCGTCGGTCAACAGCGCGCTGCAGCGGGCCCGCGCCACGATGTCCGCGACGCCGGACGAGTGGCCCGGCCGCCCCGAGGTGGCGCACCGCGAGGCCGCGGACGCGTTCGTTGCGGCGTTCGTCGCCGGTGACGTGGATCGGCTGGTGCGGTTGCTCACCGACGACGTGCGGTTCACCATGCCGCCGCTGCCCGCGTGGTTCGACGGCGTGGACGCGGTCCGGGAGTTCTTCGCGACGCGCGTGTTCGCAACGCCGTGGCGCGCGGTGCGGGTGCCCGACGTGAACGGGCAGCCAGCGTTCATCGGGCACCAGGAGGGCGGCGCTGCGCTGGTCGTCTTGCACTTCCGCGGCGGGCAGGTGTGCTGGGTGGCGTCGTTCCTGGAGCCGGGGATGGTGGCTCGGTTCCAGGGAATTTCCGGCTGACCGATGAGTTCGGGCGCGGCGGCGTCTCTGACCGGGGGAGAACACTTCCCGATAGGAGCAGCCATGCGTTCGGTCATCGTCACGAACATCGTCTCTCTCGACGGTTACTACGCCGCCTCGGACGGCAATCCGTTGGTGCTGAACATGGATGAGGCGTTCGACGTCTACAACCGCGAGCGAATCGAAGCCGCCGACACGGTGCTGCTCGGGCGGACGTCGTTCGAGGAATTCGGCAGCTACTGGCCATCGATCGCCGATGCACCGGAGGACCCGGAGAACCCCGCACTCGATGAGGAGAACCGGCGGATCAGCCGGGCGTGGGCGGTCACGCCGAACGTCGTGGTCTCGGACCGGTACACGGTGCCGCCGGCGCATCCGTGGGCGGATCACACTACGGTCGTGGCCCGCGACGGAGTCAAGGAGTGGCTCGCCAACTCATCGGGCGAGGTCGTCGTGTTCGGTAGCCGGACGATGTGGAACGCGCTACTCGACCAGGGGCTGATCGACGAGGTGCACCTGATGGTGAGTCCGACCGTGCTCGGTGACGGCGTGCCGGCGTTCACTGCGCCGCGGCGTCTGCGGCTCCTCGGTACGAGGACGTTCGACGGCTCCGACAACGTCCTTCATCGGTACGCCGCCCAGCGCTGACATGCTGGGGCGATGAGTCCGCTGGTGCCAGGTACGCGCTGGAGGCCTTTCCGCAGTGGCAGCGAATAGTCCGCGAGAGCCTACGGATCCGCACCCGGTCGGGGCGCCGGTCGCTGTACCGGACGCCCTTCGGGCGCCGCCGGGACCTGATCGAGCTCTGGGACGCTCTGTACGCGGACGCGCAGCGCTTCGCCGCCGACGCCGGGTGGGACGCCGACTGAGAAAAGGTCCCGGCTGTCCGGACACGTACGCGTCGGCGCTTGAGTCTCCACCGGGTGGAGCCTGCACGCTGATCACATGGACGCCCCGTACTCGATCGGAGACCTGGCCCGTCGGACCGGCCTGTCGGTCCGGACGATCCGGTTCTACGCCGACGCCGGCGTGGTGCCGCCGACCGATCGCAGCGCCGCCGGCTACCGCCGGTACGACGCCGACGCCGTGGCCCGCCTGGAGCTGGTTCGCACACTGCGCGAACTCGGCCTCGACCTGTCCACGATCCGGCGAGTGGTCGATCGTCGGCTCTCGCTGGCCGAGGTCGCGGCGGCGCACGCCGAGGCGCTGGACGTCCAGATCCGCACCCTGCACGCCCAGCGTTCCGTGCTGTCCCTGATCGCCGCACGGAGCGCCGACCCCACGGAGGTTCCCTTGATGCATCGGCTGGCCCGCCTGTCGGCGGCGGAGCGCGAACGGCTGGTCACCACGTTCGTCGACGAGACGTTCGGTGATCTGGACGCCAACCCGGACTTCGTCGCGATGATGCGTGCCGCTCTGCCGGAGCTGCCCGACGATCCCAGCCCGGAGCAACTGGACGACTGGGTGGCGCTGGCCGAGCTGATCCAGGACCCACGGTTCCGGGCAAGTGCCCGGCGCGCCGCCGAATACCAGGCGGCGCAGCGGGCCGACGGCGACCGGACGGGTCTTCACGGCGCGCTGACGGAGGAGGTCCGGACGCTGGTGGAGGAGGCGCTGGCGGCCGGCGTCGAACCGGACTCACCTGCGGCTGGGCCGATCGTCGACCAGCTGGTGGCGCGGTACGCAGCCGAGTTCGGTGCGGCGGACGATCCGGCCTACCGCGCGTCGCTGGTGACCCGCGTGGAGGTGGGAGGCGACCCGTACGCGGAGCGGTACTTCCAGCTGCTGGCGCGGCTCAACGGCTGGCCGGAGTTCCCGTCGCTGCAGCCGGTGGTGCGGTGGCTGCCGGCAGCGCTGCTCGCACTTCCGACCAGCGCACGAGACTCATCGTTCCTCCTCAGCAGCGATCTTCCTACCTCCGAACAACCTGTGGGTCCCTGGGCGACTATGCGTGGGGACCGGTCGGAGTGGGCCGGGGGAAGAGGGTCAGGAAGCGGGCCGCCACCACTCGGCAGCCGCGGACCGTGACCCGGCCGGCGGCTTCGGCAGTCGCGACGTCCTCGTCGGTGAACACCAGCGCACGAAGGGCCGCGGCGCTGCTCTCCAGCTCCGCGTCCACCGCGTCGGCCTCCGCGCGAACGATCCCGAAGCGTCCGTCCTCCACCGTCGCGACCAGCCGATCACCGTCGACGACCAGTGAGCACCGCGCCCGCAGGTCGCCGGCGGCGGCCGCGTCGAACGTCGTCCGCAGCGCCAGGGCAAGCGCGTCCACGCTCATCTCCACGGTCGACGTGAGCGGCGTCCGACTGCCCCAGCGGGCCAGCTCCAGCAGCGCCGGCGCGAGCGCGTGCCCGCTCTCGGTGAGTTCGTAGACCCATGTGCTCGTCGGCGGGCCGAGCTGCCGTCGACCCAGCACACCGGCGTGCTCCAACTCGGTGAGCCGCTGCGTGAGCATGCTCTGGCTCGCCCCCGGCAGACCGCGCCGCAGGTCGGAGAACCGTTTCGGCCCCAGCAGGAGTTCTCGGACGACCAGCAAGGCCCACCGGTCGCCGACGAGGTTGAGCGCCCGGGCCAGTCCACACGGGTCGTCGTAAGTTCGCGCCACGAACGTCATTGTATTGTTCCCGAACCCTCTGGTACTAAATTAGCACCAAGTTGAGAGGGTCTTCGATGATGAACCCCGCACAAGGCGACGTCGGCCTGCTGGACCATCCGGTGGCGAAGACGTTGCTGACCTCCACCGAGCTGGCCCGGTTGGCCTACGTTGCGGCCGACGGCACGCCGCGCCTGTTCTCGATGCTCTTCCACTGGTCCGATGGCGAACTCGTGATGGCGACGTTCGGCGGTGCCGCGAAGATCGCCGCGCTGCGGGCGGCACCCGACGTCGCGGTCCAGATCGACGTCCCCGGGCCGCCACCGCACGTCCTGCAGTTGCGCGGGCGAGCCGAGCTGACCGAGGTCGACGGGCTGGTACCCGAGTACGTCCTCGCCCACCACCGGTACTACGGCCCCGAGCAGGGTGCCGCGAACATCGCCGGGCTGGACCGCCCCGGCACCCGGATGGCGCGAATCGCCGTGCGGCCGTCGTGGGTCGGCGTCCTCGACTTCGAGACCCGGTTCCCCGGGCACGGGCCGGGAGCCCACGCATGAGCGCCCGAACGTACGGTCTGCTGCCGGGAGCCGGCGGGAGCGCCTGGTACTGGCACCGGGTGGTGCCGCTCCTGCGGGAGCGCGGTCACGAGGCGATCGCGGTCGACCTGCCGGCCGACGACGACGCGTACGGCCTCGAGGACTACGTCGACGTGGTGGTGAACGCCGTCGGCAAGCGCGACGACCTCGTGCTGGTGGCCCAGTCCATGGGTGGTCTCACCGCACCCCTGGTCTGCGACCGCGTTCCGGTCTCCGAACTGATCCTGGTCAACGCGATGATTCCGGCGCCGGGCGAGTCCGGCGGTGAGTGGTGGTCCGCGACCGGCCAAGGTCAGGCGCAGCGCGAGTCCGACGAACGGGAGGGCCGCGACCCGGACGCGCCGTTCGACCCGATGGTCCACTTCCTGCACGACGTCCCGGCCGAGGTGCTCGCCGACGCGGACGCTCACCAGCGGGACCAGTCCGGCACGCCGTTCGCGCTGCCCTGGCCGCGGGACAGCTGGCCGGACGTGCCGACCCGCGTACTGAGCAGCCGCGACGACCGGCTGTTCCCGGTCGACTTCCAGGTGCGGGTGGCGCAGGAGCGCCTCGGCATCACGCCGGAGATCCTGCCCGGCGGGCACCTGGTCGCGCTGAGTCGCCCGGTCGAGCTGGTGGACCTGCTCGTCGACTGAGTGTCGCGGCCCGGAGAGGTCGTCCGCGAGGAACCCGCCCCGACGCCCGGCCGTTTCTCGGAGCATGCGAGGTGCGCGGGCGTACGCCTATGCCGTCTGGGCGGCCAAGTACGTCATCGTCGGGCTGATGATCGTGATGACCATCCTCGCGGCCTCGATCGGGCTGATCGTTCCCGCCCGGATCCCCGAGTTACCGGTGCGTCCCGGCGTCGTCGCCGAGCAGCTCTACGAGCGACCCGATTGACAAAAACGTAGGGTCGGCGGGTGGCAACCATCGTTGAGCTGGCCTATTACCCGGTGAAATCGTGCGCGCCAGCCGTGGCGAGCTCGGTGACGATCGTTCCGGCGGGCCCGCCGCACGACCGTGCGTTCCTGGTGACCGACCCGGACGGCGAGTACCAGACGCAGCGGGGCCTACCGCGGCTCGCCGTCGTTCGCCCGTCGGTCAGCGAGGACGGAACCACCCTCACGCTGAACGCCCCGGACGTCGAGCCGTGCGCGGTGCCCGTCGACGTCACCGGCCCGCGGCGGCCGGTGACGTTGTTCGGCGAGGGATTCACCGGCATCGACCAGGGCGAACCGGTCGCGGACTGGCTCTCGACGGTGCTCGGCGGACGGTACCGGCTGGTGCGGGTTCCGCCCGAGCACGACCGGGTCACGAAGGGCGCGGCGGACGGCGTCGACGGCACCGCGAGCTACGCCGACAGCGCGCCGCTGATGCTGCTGTCGCGGGCGTCGCTGCGGAGCTTGAACGCGCGCCTGACCGACGGCGGCAACCCGGCGTTGCCGATGGGGAGGTTCCGGCCCAACCTCGTCGTCGACGGGTGGGACGAACCGTTCACCGAAGACCGGCTCCGACGCTTCCGCGTCGGCGACGCCGAGCTGGCCTTCGCGAAGCGATGCATTCGGTGTGTGGTGACCACCGTGGATCAGGAGACCGGCCGGAAACAGGGCCCGGAGCCGCTGCGCACGCTGGCGGCGTTCCGCCGCGACTCCAGCGGGGTGGCGTTCGGCGTCAAGCTGTCGGTGCTGCGCGGCGGCAAGGTGTCGGTCGGCGACGAACTAGAGGTCGACGCGTGGGGCGAGCCCCTGCTCGGCCGACGCCCCGGGAAAACCATGCGGGGTGAAGCACCGGGAACGTCCACGATGTAGGGATGCGGATCTACCTCGAGACCGAACGGTTGGTGCTGCGGTACTTCACCGACGAAGACATCGACCTCATCGTCGAGCTGGACAGCGACCCCGAGGTGACCCGATACATCACCGGCGGCAGGCCGACGCCGCCGGAGCAGGTACGCGACGAGGTCCTGCCGCGCTGGAAGTCGTTCTACGAGCGGAACGACGGCTCCGGTTACTTCGCTGCGATCGAGAAGTCGACCGGCGAGTTCCTCGGCTGGTTCATCCTCCGGCCCAACGGCAAGCCGACGCGAGCCGACGGTAGCGCCCGGGTCGGCGTCGAGCTGGGCTACCGGCTGCGTCGTTCGGCGTGGGGAAAGGGTTACGCCACCGAGGGGTCGAAGGCGCTGATCCGGAAGGGCTTCACCGAGCTCGGCGTCGAACGGATCTACGCCGAGGCGATGGCCGTCCACGGTGCCTCCCAGCGGGTGATGGAGAAGGCCGGCCTGCGGTACGTGGGTACGTGCCGGGACGACTGGCCCGACCAGGTCCCCGGCGACGAACACGGCGACGTCGAGTACGCGCTCACGAAGGACGAATGGATGGCTGCCCTTCCGGGTTAGTCGTCGATACGGGTGAACTTCCCGGTCCCCCACTCGTACGTGCGCTGCATCGTGTCCGACGGCGAGTTGTAGTCGACGAAGATGTAATAGCCGCCATCCCTCAGCGTGATCACCGGGTCGACGTAGGCCTGCATCTCGTCCACGATCCCGATCGGGGTCGGGCCGCCCTTCGCGTTCCCGGTGAAGGCCGCGAGGACGAATCGCGACTCCGGTCCGCCGGTGTCGGCGTCACCGTGGCACTCGATCACCACGATCGCGTCCGTGTGGCCGTCCCGGTTGACGTCGCCGTAGACCGGATCGCCGCCGAAGCGCAGGATCGAGTACTGCCAGGGACCGAACGACGCCTTGCCGTCGGTGAACTGCACCCGGCGGTGCGGGCACATCGTGTTCTCCGGCATGTTCATGACCGAGTTCTTCCAGTCGATCCGCCCCAGCGACGTCACGCGCGAGGCGGACGATCCGGCGCTCGGACTCTCGGTGGCCTTCTGCTCGTCCTCGTACCAGGGCCACACCTGGGATTCCTTCGAGGGCGGTGTCGCCGGCCGGATCCGGTGGGTGGTGTCGCGTTCGAACCCCAGGGCAACGATGCCGGTCACTGCGATCACCAGCACCATCACGCCGGTGACGAACGCCCCCCGCTGGTGGCGACGTCGTTCGGCGGCTCGTACCCGGGCCGCGGCCGGACCGAGGCCCTGGTACGGCGCGTCCGGTGCGGCGCGCAGATCGCGCAGGTGACCCTCGATGTCCTCGTTCACTGCGTCCTCCGCTCCAACGCCGGCTCGCTCAGCTGAGCCGCGAGCGCCGTGCGGCCGCGGTGCAGCCACGACTTGACCGTTCCGCCGGCAACCCGCTCGCTCGCGGCGATCTCGGCAACTGGTAGGTCGGCGAGGTAGTGCAGGACGATCGCCCTGCGGTGCTTGGTGGGTAACGTCGAGAGCGCCGCGACGAGTGCGACGTGCGCCGGGTCCGGCGGTGGCGCCACCGGCTCCTCGCGTTGCCCGGAGAGGAACGCCAAGGCGCGGCGGGCCTTCCGCCAGCGGCTGATCGTGAGCCGCCAGGCGACGGTCCGGACCCAGGCGGCCGGTTCGTCGTAGGCCCGAATCGTCGACCAGCGCGCCCAGCCGCGGGCGAACGCCTCCTGGACGACGTCCTGCGCCTCGCCGCGGTCACCGGTGTAGGCGTAGAGCTGCTTGCACAGCGTTGGGAAGTGCGCGGCGTAGAACGTCGCGAACTCCCCCTCGTGGGACTCCACCGGCGACCCCCGTCCTCCGTGGTGCTCTCACAAGGGAACACGCACGCGCGAACCGTCGGTTGCAGTCGAATTCACCTCGCGGAATCGCAGGTATTCGTCGAGCCGACCGGCCGCGGTGAGCATCGCCCGGCCCCGATCGACCAGCCGCTCGCGCCATCCGGCGAGCGAGGCGGCCAGCGCGTCGACCCCGCCGGCGGTGCGGACCTGGTCCAGCACCGTGGCGATGTGGTCGAGCAGGTAGCCGCCGCGTCGCAGCAGGTGGGCGAGCTCGGCGTCGCGGAGGTCGTCCGCGCGGTAGACGCGGTGCCGACTGACCCGATCGCGCTCTGGCCTGAGGATGCCGGCCCGCTCCCACTTGCGCAGCGTCGCCGGGTTCACGCCCAGCCGGTGGGCCACGGCACTGACTGGCAACGGACGATCCGGTCGGTCGTCCCGCGGTGTCACCAGCAAGCCGATCGCGGCCCCGACGGCGTCGAGTGTCTCGCGGTCGCGCAGGAGCTGGACGTGGCTGCGATCGACGGCGCGCAGAGCGTCGTCCACCGCGTTGTTGTTGACCGCGCGGAGGATCTCACCGCCGGTCGCGTACCCGTGCGCGGGAACCTGGGCGAGGTACGCGCGCAGCGCGATCGCGTGCAGGTCGGAGTAGATCCGGTAACCGCTGGCGGTGCGCTCGGCCGGCGGGAGCACACCCCGGTCTTCGTAGTTGCGGACGGCCTGAGCGGTCAAGCCGTGCTCGCGCGCGAGGTCCACCGGCCGGTAGATGTGTACTCCCGTTTGAGGCTTCAGGACGCTACTCCCAGCACTGCTTCGAGAAAGTCTCAATCGCTGGTTCAAAGATACGGTTCAAAGACATGGATACCGCACTGGAAGCCCTACTGGACAACGACCCAACGGTGCTGGCCGTCGGCGAGCCCACCCACGGCGAGCTGGCCTTCCCGCGGTGGCGCAACCGGCTCTTCGCGGAGTTGGTCGAGCGCGGGTTCCGGTCGATCGCGCTGGAGACCGACCGGGTGGCGGCGCTCGACGTGGACGCGTACGTCCGCGGTGACGTGGAGTCGCTGGCGCGGGACGGGTTCAGCCACAACTTCGGACAGCTGGCTCCGAACCGGGAGCTCGTCGAATGGATGCGCGAGTACAACACCTCCCATGACGAGCACCTCACGTTTTACGGTTTCGACGCTCCGCTCGAGCTGACGAGCGCTCCCAGCCCGCGGCGTCACCTGCAGGAGCTGTGCGCGTACGTCGCGCCCGAGCGGTGGGCGGAACTCGACGCGCTGCTCGGCGACGACGAGCCGTGGGACGAGGTGCTGGACGCGTCGAGGTCGTTGGGTACCTCGGCGCAGGCCGGGGCGCTCCGGGTAGCCGCCGACGATCTGATGACCGCGCTGTACGCGTCGGCTCCGCGGTTGGTGGCGGCGTCGTCGGTCGTGGCGTGGCGCCGTGCGCAGGCCTACGGCGTGGCCGCGCTCAGCCTGCTGCGGTACCACGCCCAGGCAGCGGTCGGCGGACCCGATCGGACGTCCCGGATGGCCGGGGTGCGCGACGCCTGCATGGCGAAGAACCTGCTCGACATCCGGAGCTTCGAGCAGCACCGGGGACCGACGCTCGTCTTCGCGCACAACCGTCACGTGCAGCGATACGGGAGCCGGTTGCTGCTGGGCGGCGCGGAGTTGGAGTGGAACAGCGCCGGGTCGATCGTCAGCACCCTGCTCGGCGACCGCTACGCGGTCGTGACCGGCAGCCTCGGCGAGGCGCCTACCGGAACGTACGAGGGCGCTCTGGACGCTCTGGGCGAGGGATTGTTCGACGTGACGCGCGTCCGTGAGGTCACCCAAGGGCTGAAGCCGCGGGACGACGTCAGCCCGGCGCAGGGGTACCTGCCGCTGGCCGCCGAGGATCTGGAGCACACCGACTTCGTCCTCCACCTGCCTCCTGCTCCGCGTCCGGCCGGGGACGAGCCGCGCGAGGAGGGCGCCGTGCCGCCGGGACCGTCGGCGAAGGATGCTGCCGCGCAGATGAGCCTGCTGCCGCACGTCACCACGGTGGTCGCGGACGAGGCCGGTGGCGCGCCGGAGAGCAACTGGGGCAACTACTTCTTCCTGATCGACGACGACCGCATGCGGCCGTTCGCCTCGATCGTCATCCGGAACATGCCCGGCTTCGACGAGGAGTCGCAGCTCGACCGGCAGGGCGTCTACCGGCTGAACCTGAACGTCGGCCGGGAGGAGTTCGAGCGGCTGTTCGGGTTCCCACCGCGCGAGTTCGAGGCCCGGCGCGGCGAGTTCGACTTCGCCGCGCTGGACGAGGTGATCCCCAATCCGATCTACGGCGCCCAGGGCTGGGTCAGCGTCCTCAACCCGAATCGGACACTGTCGGACGTGATCGGCCTGGTGGAGATCGCCCGCCGCAACGCCGTGGCCCGGCACCAACGGCGGGCCACGGCAGCCGGCGGGTCGTGATCGGCGGCTGCCGGCTCTGACGGTTCCGCCGGCGGGGTCAGGTCCTGGCCTTGCGGCGTTCGAGCAGCGTGATCGCGGCGATCGCCACGGCGAGGATCACGAGCGGGACGATCCACCGGGCCGCGCCGGGGTCGTCGCCGAAGACGAAGCGCAGGAGACCGCCCCGCCGGGTGCCGAGCGCGAACTGGATCAGCGGGATCACGCCGAGCGTGATGCCGAGGAAGAAGCAGAGGCCCTGCCAGCCGTCGATGGCCTTTCGGGTCATGAGCTCACCCCATTTCAATGCGACTGCATTGGGCGCCTTCGACGTTACCATGCGGTCGCATTGTTATGGTGGGTCGTGCCGCGCACCGCCGACCACGAACAGAACCGCACCGTCCTGAGCCGGGCGGCGTGGGACCTCATCGCGCGCGGCGGGCTGGAGTCGGTGTCGCTCCGGACCGTCGCCGCGCAGGCGGGCGTCTCGATGGGGCGGGTGCAGTACTACTTCGCCACCAAGGACGACCTGCTGCTCTACGCGCTGCGCGACGCGCACCGGCGGATGGAGCAGCGGATTGCTGCCCGATTGAGCATCGAGCCGGACGACGACCCGCGGGCGGCGCTGGTCGCGGTCCTCGATGAGCTGCTCGGCAGCGACCCGGAGACCCGGGACGCCATCCGCGTCCACCTGGCCTTCGCCGCGCGGGCCCGGGAGGACGAGCGGCTCGCCGAAGTTCTGGTGGAAGGCGACGACGAGCTGCTCGCGCTGGCGGTGCACGTCGTCGCGTCGGCGAAGGAGGCGGGCCGGGTCGGGCCGGACGTCGATCCGTCGCTCGACGGTCAGGCGCTGTGGGTGCTGGCGCGTGGGTTGGGGACGGACGTGGCGCTCTACCGGCTACCGATCGAACGGGCCCGCGCGATCCTCGCCCACGCGGTCGCCCGGGTCGCGCCTGACGCCAAGGCCCACGGTTCCCACGATTAGTGGTGGCCGACGGGGTCTCGCTGCGCGGCGCGCCACTCCGGGGCGAGGACCGACCACACCTCGATGTCGTAGCGCCGGCCGCGGTGGAGGTAGTTCTGGCGCAGGACTCCCTCGCGCGTCATACCCAGCCGGCGGGCGACCGCGACGCTCGCGTCGTTGCCCACCGACACCTGCCACTCGACGCGGTGGATGCCGCGCTCCTCGATCGCCCAGTCGATGATCAGCCGCGCCGCGCGGGTCACCAGCCCTTTGCCGACCGCGGCCGGCTCCAGCCAGCAGCCCGCTTCCGCGGTGCTCTGAGCGAGGTCCATCGTCCGGAACAACACGCCGCCGACCAAGGCCTTCGGAGTCCAGATGCCGTAGATGCGGCCGGTGTCGGTGGCGGCCTTCTCCGCGTACGACTGCAGAAACGATCGCGCGGAGGCCTGATCGGTGACCGCGTCCGCGAGCCCGATGAACCGGCCGATGAACTCGCGGCCGCGGTTGATGTGGGCGAGGAACTCCTCGGCGCGCCACGGCTCCAGCGGCTGCAACAGCGCCCCGTCGTCCCCCATCGGGACCGTGAACATCGCGTCCTCCTCGAGTCGGCGCTCACATCCTGCCAGGGGACGGCCCGGCGCTAGTGGAAGGCGGTGAGACGCTGCCGCTGGTCCTCGGTGAGCGACAGCGACGCGGCCGCGACGTTCTCCGCCAGGTGGTCGAGCGATGCGGTGCCGGGGATCGGCAGCATCATGGGCGACCGGTGGAGCAGCCAGGCGAGCGACACCTGGGCCGCCGTCGCGTCGAGCTCCGCGGCGACCGCGACGATCTCGGGGGCGTCCAGCAGCGGATGCACCGGACGCCACGGGAGGAACGCGATCCCGGCCTCGGTGCAGGCGTCGAGGACGGCGTCGTGCTCCCGGTCGAGGACGTTGTAGCGATTCTGGACGCTCGCGATCTCGGCGATCGAGCGGGCCTCGTCCAGCTGGTCGACGGTCACCTCGGACAGCCCGAGGTGACCGATCTTCCCGGCGAGCTGCAGCTCGCGCAGCGTCCCCACCTGGTCGGCCAACGGAACCTCGGGATCCACCCGGTGCAGCTGGAGAAGCTCCAGCCGATCCTGACGCAGTCGCCGGAGGCCTTCGTCGACCTGGTGGCGCAGGACCTCCGGGCGCCCGCACAGCTCGCCACCCTCCGGGGTGTTCACGACGCCGACCTTCGTCGTGATCAGCAACTCGTCGGGGTAGGGGTGGAGCGCCTCGGCGAGCAATTCCTCGTTGGCGCCCCACCCGTAGAGGTGCGCGGTGTCGATCAGCGTCACGCCCAGCTCCACCGCCCGGCGGGCGACGGCGATCGCAGTGCTGCGTTCGGCGGCCGGTTCGGTCGGCAGGCGCATGGCGCCGAAACCCAGGCGGTGGACGGTGCGGTCAGTTCCGATGCGGATCGTCGTCGGGGGCACGCGTCGATGATCCCGCTGTGGTCAACGCCGGCGAGCCGCGCCCCGGCAGGGAGTCGATCGACGGCGTGCGGCGAGTAGGCGTCAGCCGCTTTGCGCCTCGCGTCGGACGCGCTCGAACTCGGCGCCCATCGCCTCGGCCAGCGCGTGCGCGCCGGACAGCGGACGCACCATGACCGTCAGCTCGTCGATCAAGCCCTCGTCGTTCAGGTGCAGGAAGTCGCAGCCGTTGACGTCCTTGCCTCCCACGGTCGCCCGGAACACCAGCGCGTGGTCGCGACCGTCCGGGCTGGAGATCTCGCGCACGTAGTGCAGGTTCTCGAACACCCGCAGGGCGGCGCGCAGGATCGCAGCGGTCAGCGGCTTACCGGGGTACGGCTTGTACGCGACCGGGCTGTGGAACACGACGTCGTCGGCGAGTAGGGCTTCTGCGGCTGCCGCGTCACC